>NZ_JBWQXL010000005.1:0-304633 GCF_056620565.1 Nostoc sp. LEGE 12454 | reverse complement strand
TGGACTTGAGTTATTTCTCTCACCAACACGAAAGTTAAGTTATCAAGGTTCAGTTAGAGTTATATTCCCTACCTTCTCTTGTCCCTCGTCCTTGGCTTTATGCCATTTGGAGGGAACGGAACGCACCCGCAATTATCTCTTCAATAGGTGGATTTTCTACAAAAAGATCCTCTACTTCATGTTGCGAGGTAACTTGGCTAATCAAAGACGCAGCAGAAAGCTTTGTGGGATCGAAGGCGAGAGTTACAGTGCGACCTTCTTTAGAGATAATACTGACTCCTTCTTCTTCAAAGAAGAAATCATCGTTTGCTAGGTCGATTCTTAAGTACCGACGCGAAGAAACTTGAGAACGCAGTGCTGTTAAAGTTCCATCACAAAGGATTTCACCTCCACCAATAATAATTATGCGATCGCACAATGCCTCGATATCATCCATATCATGGGTAGTCAGGATGGTGGTTACTTGATGAGTTTTATTTAGCGCTTTGATAAATTTTCTGACTGCAAGCTTGGAAACTGCATCAAGCCCAATAGTAGGTTCATCAAGAAAAAGAATTTCCGGTCTGTGAAGCATTGCGGCTGCAAAGTCACATCGCATCCTTTGACCAAGGCTTAACTGCCTCACCGGAGTGGAAAGTAGGCTTCCAAGACTAAGCAAATCAATCATTTCTTCGCGTGTCTGGCGATACTCCGATTGGGGAACGCGATAAATATCCCGCAGCAAATCGAAAGATTCAATCACTGGCAAATCTCACCAGAGTTGGGTTCTTTGACCAAACACTACACCAATACGATTAACGTGCTTAATTCGATCTTTCCAAGGAGTTCGTCCGCCAATTAGGCATTTTCCACTGGAAGGTACGAGAATGCCGCTTAAAATTTTAATCGTGGTCGATTTACCGGCTCCATTTGGGCCAATGTATCCTACAAGTTCTCCCCGTTCCAAGGAGAACGAAACTCCTTTGAGGGCACAAACTTCTTTAGTTTTTCGCTGCACAAGTCCTCGTATTGAACCGAAAAGCCCAGAGGAACGTTCAGACACAAAGAAAGTCTTCCTGAGATTTTCGACAATAATGTGAGACATATTTGGGCAGGGGGCACAAAAAATGGGCTTGGTGGATTAAGAATTGTCTTGGTAGAGGTAGCTGGGGTGAGTAATGTCGGAGCGATCGCTAGGGGAATGAAAAATTTCGAGATATATCATTTAATAATAAGTAAATTGCCAATGCAATCCCCATGCCAAGAATCATTCTAGAAGTATCAGAGGAATTATCTCAACAACTAGCACAAGTAGGCGATCGCTTACCTGAACTACTTGCATTGAGTCTCCAACAACCAGCTGTACCAGCACAAGTTTACCGATATATCTTAGATTTTTTGGCTAGCAACCCCACTCCCGAACAAATTGCTGAATTTAAACCTACTCCCGAAATGCAAGAACGGTTACGTACCTTGTTAACACGCAGTAACGCAGGTGAACTCACACCCACGGAGTTGAAAGAACTAGATGAGTATGAACGTATTGAACACTTAGTTGTGATGATTAAAGCAGGTAACTTATCTTATTTGACCAGCTGACCGTGAGTGTAACCTATATTCCTATTGTTCTTCGGCGATTAGTAGAAGAACGCGCAAACTACAGATGTGAATATTGCCATTTACCCGCAGGAGTTGCTTTTTTTTCCCATGAGATCGATCATGTTATTGCCCAAAAGCACGGTGGAGCAACAAATGCTGATAATTTAGCCCTCACCTGCTGGCGATGTAATCGTCATAAAGGTACTGACTTAGGATCTTTCGATCCAGAAACAGGGGCTTTTAGTTTTCTTTTCAACCCATGCACCCAGAAATGGGCTGAACACTTCACCTTTTCAGAACTGAATCTAGTGGGATTAACGCCTATGGGACGTACAACGATTAGATTACTACAAATAAATAGTGACGAACGACTAGCTGAACGGCAAAGATTGCGCTGAACTCTTCAGACCTGACGCAGGCATTCACTTACACAGCTAAAATGATTTCAAGGAAACTCTTCAGCAGAAGCATAACGCTGAAAATTAACTTGTAAGGATTATCTGGTGCGATCGCAGGAGGAAAAAAATGGGCTTGGCTGGATTAAGAATTGTGTTGGTAGAACCAGCTGGGCCGATCAATATCGGCGCGATCGCCAGGGTAATGAAAAATTTCGGTCTATATAATTTAGTATTAGTGAACCCCCAATGCGATCCGCTATCGACGGAAGCTCTGATGATGGCTGTTCACGCTCAGGAAATTATAGAATCTGCGGTAATAGTGGCAACCTTACCAGAAGCATTGCATGGATGTGTACGGGCGATCGCTACTACTGGTCGCGTTCGTAGTTTAGAAACACCTTTAGAAAATCCTCGCACTGCACTACCCTGGTTACTGGAGGAACCAGAAAAACCCACAGCCCTGATTTTTGGGAGAGAAGACCGGGGATTGAGCAATGAAGAATTAAATTATGCACAGAGGTTTGTTGGCATTCCCACGAGTCAAGATTATGTCGCCCTGAATTTAGCTACTGCTGTAGCAATTTGTTGTTATGAATTGTCACAATCTGCCCAAAAACTTGACATTCAAACCTTACCTCAAACTGAACTTGCATCCTTGGATGTTATGGAAGGATACTACCAGCAATTAGAATCAGTATTACTGAGAATTGGTTATATATATCCCCATACGGCAGCTAGTCGTATGGGAAAATTTCGCCAATTGTATAATCGCGCTCACTTGAAAACTGGGGAGGTGGCCATGCTACGAGGAATTTTGCAGCAAGTAGAATGGGCCCTGAAAAACCAGAACAATAGTGAAAACTTGTAATTATTCGTTTAATATATACGCAATCATCTCCCCAAAATAATTAATATGGCTTAAACTAAACACAAAAATGCTACTTAGTGGCAAAGTGGAATTTGAGTATTAATATTGCTTAAAGATTAAGTTTGGGGTCAAGAGTCTGCAAGAAAACAGTCAAGTGGGTCACAAGGAGTAATGGTGTCAGAATCAAGTGGCGAACTAACAGCTTTCTCGCGGCGTCAACCCTTAAATCGCCGCCAGCAGCCACAAAAAGTCCAAAAAGTGGTAAAGAAGAGAGTTAAAACTAACAGTCAGCAGCAAACTACAAATGGACAAGAAGGGGCACTAACACGCCCAAAAAATCAAATCAGTCCTCCCCCAATCTCTGGCGCTACACGTAGGGTAAAATCGGGGTTAGTTATGCCAATGGCAGTAAAACCAATACCTAGTGTCAAGGGAAAAATTCCTCCCTTCCGACCAGGTGCTGTGATGGTTAAAACAGTGCGGATGGAAAAGCCAAAAACAGGCAGACGCTCATCGCGAAAAACCCAGTTAAAGCCAATGGCCAAAACCGTATTGTATGTTTTGCGGTTATTGATTGTGGGGATTGGGATGGGTGCAATTGTGGGCACTGTATTGTCAGTATTAGACCCAGCCAATCGCATCAGCACGAACTCGGCGTCGCAATCTAATAATAATGTTAGTAATGTGGCGCGATCGCAGCCACAACCTACCCAAACTCCCCCAGCCGCAGCTTCGAGTCTATACCTATCTCAAGAAATTACCTCTTTGAAAAATGCCGTGCAAAATTTGGCGGCTACCAACCCGAATCTTACACCTGGAATTTTCTTAGTAGATTTAGATACTGGTAATTATGTAGATATCAATGCCTCTACCAGTTTTCCAGCGGCTAGTACGATTAAAGTACCGATTTTGATTGCCTTTTTTCAGGATGTGGACGCGGGGAAGATTCGCCTAGATGATATGCTGACCATGCAACAGGATATGGTAGCCGGCGGTTCGGGAGATTTGCAATACAAACCACCAGGAACTCAGTACGCCGCTTTGGAAGTAGTCACTAAAATGATTACAATCAGCGATAACACGGCGACAAATATGCTGATTGCCCGACTGGGAGGAATGGACGCTTTAAACCAGCGTTTCCGTAGTTGGGGATTGACAACTACAACAATTCGCAATCAACTCCCAGATTTGCAAGGGACAAACACCACTAGCCCCAAAGAACTAGGGAATTTGATGGCGATTGTGAGTCAAGGCAATTTAGTCAGTATGCCATCACGCGATCTCATGCTTGATATCTTGCGTCGCACCCAAAAAGACACTCTGCTGCCATCAGGTTTGGGGACAGGTGCAAGAGCATACCACAAAACGGGTGATATCGGCACAATGTTGGCAGATACGGGTTTAATTGTTGTTCCAACTGGCAAGCGCTACATAGCGTCTGTAATGGTACAACGCCCAGCAAACGACCCCCGCGCCGAAAAATTTATTAGCTCAATTTCTCGTGCAGCCTACCAAGAGTTTAGCCAGAATGCTGTCACACCAAACACCACTACAAACACTGTACCCGCAAATGGTTATCAGCCCCAGGTTGCGAATCCTGCTTTACCTAACGGTACAACAGGCACTGCGCCTATGAGCATTTATCAGCCTCCTGTTGTCACTCCTGTACCTAACGGTATGGGAAGTACAGTACCCACAAACGGTTATCAGCCCCAGGTTGCGAATCCTCAGTATTATCCTCAAAGATAATTTGTAATTCGTAATACTTTTCAAACAAGTGAAACTATTAAGATTTGATGATATGATTAGGGTCGGAATTACCATTCAAATCTTAAGAGTTCCAATTCCTAATTCCTAGTTTTCAACACCAAAGGCAATTTCTTTTGAACACTTATAGTCAATTGAATTGTTCTAACAATGTCTCAACACTAGCATTGCGATCCAAAAAAGAAAATAAATGCCAGTAGCGCAGTTTTCCTTCTTTGTCTAATACAAACTGTGCTGGTAAAGGCGCTCCTAGTGCCTGCCCTGCTTGATATGTACGAAATACTCGACAACTAGGATCGCTCAATAGTGGCATTTTTAAGCCTAAATCTTTGACAACTATTTGACTCTGCCTTTCATCGGTACTAGTAATCATTAAAACTTCTATACCGCGATTTTTGAATTGCTCGTAGTTTTTATTCAAAGCTTTGATGTGAGGAAAACACAAAGGACAATATTGCTTTTCGGTAAAAATACGAGTAAAGGCGAGTAACACTGGTTGTTTGCCTTTATAATCAGACAATCTTACTAAAGTTCCGTTGGTAATATCTGGCAATTGAAAGTCAGGTGTTCCCACTCCCAATCTGAGTTGATTGCTGGCTGGAACTGGTAAAAAATTGCGAAAGAATCGCTCATTTAATAAGCCACTAAAGTCAGTTGAAGTCAACATATTTTTAGCCTTGATTATTTAAATACTATTTTATAAAAAACCACAGATATTTACTGAGGTTGACATTGTTTAATGTGTATCTCTGTTTATCTGTGGTTTTCATTGATTTTGCTTTCAACTCCAAAAGGCTGGATTAGAGTTTTTTACCTAGCGAAATTTAGACAGCAGAGAAGTAGACTTTAGACTTCACTGGGTCAGGATTCATGGTCTTGTCACCAGGTTGCCAACCAGCTGGGCAAACTTCGTCAGGGTGAGACTGAACATACTGAATTGCTTGTAATGTCCGCAGGGTTTCATCAACGCTACGACCAAAAGCTAGATTGTTAATGGTGGCGTGCTGTATGATACCATCTTTATCGATGATGAACAGACCACGCAAGGCAATGCCTGCTGCTGGGTCAAGAACGTTGTAAGCGGCGCTGATCTCTTTCTTGATGTCGGAGACTAGAGGATAATTCAGGTCGCCGACGCCACCAGACTTACGATCTGTTTGAATCCAAGCGAGGTGAGAAAATTCACTATCAACGGAAGCCCCAAGGACTTCAGTATTGATTTTCTTGAATTCTTCGTAGCGATCGCTAAATGCTGTAATTTCAGTAGGACAAACAAAGGTAAAGTCTAATGGGTAGAAAAACAGGATGACATACTTACCGCGATAATCGGAAAGTTTGATTGTCTTGAATTCCTGGTCTACCACAGCCGTTGCTGTGAAATCGGGAGCTTGTTGACCAACGCGGAGGCTTCCTTCGGTTCCGTAAGTAAGGGACATTAACCTAATTCTCCTTTATCGGTTTAGTAGCGTTGGAATTTGGGTCAAGTAAAATTTACCCATCCACGCTCTCACAGTTTAATTACGATCTGTTACGACTATATCATACTCATAACGATTTTGAGTAGCAAATGCCTGATTTAGATACAAGAGAATGGTTGCTTACCAACGGCTTAGGAAGTTTTGCCAGCGGTACAGTTTCTGATGTCCGCACGCGTACCTATCATGGTTGGCTGTTTGCTGCCACAAACCCACCTTCTGGAAGGACTCTGCTGTTTTCGCACCTAGAAGCTAGCTTGGAAATATTAGGGCGCGTTGTGGCATTGGGAACAAATGTTTGGGGTAACGGTCAGATTGAGCGAACTGGCTACGAACAGCTACGCAGTTTTGATATTAACCCAGTTCCTAAATGGACTTGGGGTCAAGATAACTGGCAATTAACTAGACAATTGGTGATGCCCTATGGTTTGGTGGGGATTGGGGACGAAGGGCGGGGGAACAGGGGAGCAGGGGAGCAGGGGAGCAGGGGAGAAGTTGCAGAAAGTTTTTCCCCTCTGCCCCTCTGCCCCTCTGCCCCTCTGCCTCTGATGCCCAATGCCCAATTTTGCCATCGAATTTTAATCCAGTACCGCTATGAGGGAACTGAAACAGCGATTTTAAGGTTGCGACTGTTGATAGCAGAACGTGACTTTCACCACCAGCAGACTGCTAGTCAAGAATTACAGTTTTCACAACTGCTAGGGGAACAGCAAGTCTGTTTACAAGCGATCAATTCTGGGCGCTTCGGCATACCCTGGCACTTGCGCTGGACACAAGGAAATTATCAACCAGATGCAGTTTGGTATTGGGATTATAGATTGTCTGAGGAGACAAAACGGGGATTAGGCGACAAGGAAGACCTCCACAGTCCTGGTTACTTGATAGTCACACTTCAACCAGGAGATACGGTGACTTTAGAAGCACGAGTAGGTTTTCCCGACTCAGTGCCAGGTGTTCTCAGCGTCAAAACTTTCACAGAAGCTGTGGAAGCAGAGCAAGAAAGGCTCTCACAGATTTTTGGATGGAGAGACTCAGGCAGAGGGGTAGGGGAGCAGGGGAGCGGGGGGGCAGAGGAGCAGGGGAGCAGGGGAGCAGGGGAGCGGGAGAATAACTACGAATATCCAATGCCCTATACCCCATGTCCAACTCCCACTTGCCCTGAGCGTACCCCTTTGGGGAAGCAAGCTACGCGTAGCGTCTCGCAGAGAAGCCAAAGGGATGCTCAATTTCCAATCTGGCAACAACTACTCAAAGCAAGCGATCAGTTTATCGTCTATCGAGCCTCAATTGCAGGTTCCACGGTTATTGCTGGTTATCACTGGTTTAATGACTGGGGACGCGATACATTAATCGCTTTACCGGGGTTGGCATTAGTTCCACAGCGCTTTGACCTAGCAAAAGGAGTACTGCGAACTTTTGGGCATTATTGTCGCCACGGTTTGATTGCGAATGCATTTCCCGAAGTCAATGGCGAACCAATTTATAACAGTATTGATGCGGCATTGTGGTGGATTGAAACTTTAGGACTTTATTTAGAAGCTACCCAAGACTGGGATTTTTTGGCAGAGCAATTCCCTGTAGTACAGCAAATCTATAAAGCATTTGTCGGTGGTACACATTTCAATATCCAGGTCGATGCTACCGATGGGCTAGTTAGTTGGGATACTCGTGGTGTAGCTCTCACCTGGATGGATGTGGTAATTGGGACACACCCCGTCACACCCCGTTATGGGAAGCCAGTGGAAATCAATGCACTGTGGTATTCTGCTTTATGTTGGCTGAGTCAGTGGGCAGAGCGCCTGAGCCAAATGGAATATGGCTCACCAGTGCGTCTCACTAAGCAAGCACAGCGTTATGCTAACCAAGCACAACACGTGAAAACCTCACTGCAAAAATTCTGGAATCCTCAGCTAGGTTATCTGTACGATACTATTGAGCCAGACGATCGCCGGAATTTTCAAATTCGTCCGAATGCCGTTTTGGCGCTATCCCTACACCATTGTGGGTTTCCCGAACAGCAAGGGTGTCAGATATTAGACTTGGCAACTACCAGCTTGCTCACACCTTATGGTCTTCGCAGTCTCGATCCAGGAGATCCAGAATATAAAGGAAAATATGAGGGCAATCAACAGCAACGCGATCGCGCTTATCACCAAGGCACTGTTTGGACTTGGCTAATTGGACCATATATTCGGGCTTGGCAACGTTTTTATCCACAACAATCGCTGCCTTTTGATTGGCAACCCTTGCTAGATCACTTTTTCTTTGACGCTTGTCTTGGTTCTATTTCTGAGATTTTTGATGGCGATTCACCTCACACACCCAGAGGAGCGATCGCTCAGGCTTGGTCAGTTGCCGAAATAATCCGCTACATTAAATAGTTGTAGGGATACAGATGGTCTTGGATAATTATTCTTGATTAATATACATTCACAAATTAATGTTGCTAGTTGTAATCGGCAAAACTCTTGCTGTACAAGCTTTTTATCAATTTATCTGATGATCCAAAAGTTACTAAAGATTTTCGATGATTTCATCAATTGAGACCGCAAAATCAAAGATGTTTATTTTCTTCTGTGAGAAAATATATGATGATAAAATTTCATGAATGATATGTAGTATTATTGATAGCAGCAATGTATTTAAGGCTTAATTTAGATACTGCTACAGGATTGATGATTGACAGCGCAATTACTATTAATAAAGCTTATTTTATATTCCCTTATTATAAAAGACATCATATTTTAACGCTAAATAAGCCTAAAGAAGTATAGATATAAATTGAGAAATCAATTAATAAAATAAAGTACAAAAAATGAAGTTTACGTAGGAATAATTGTAAATAAAGTGACTCAACCTAATAACAACACTAACCTTCAAGAGGAAACAAATTTAGGGGCTTCCATTGCTCTAGCTACTACTACAGATAAATGGCAAGTATTGTCATACAAGGCACCAATCCTACCTATACATGCCGCTTTACTTCGTACTGGTAAAATATTCTTTTTCTGTGGCTCAGGTAACGATCCCAATCGGTTAAATACTCCCTATGACAGTGTGGTCTGGGATATAAACAAGGGAACCTTTTCGCGTCAAGCGCCTCCATTGGATAGTAACAATCAACCTATGGATCTTTTTTGCGCTGGTCACTCCTTCCGCCCTGATGGTCAGTTACTAGTTGCAGGTGGAACTTTGCGCTATGACCCATTTTATGGTTCACCCTATGCTCTGATGTTCGATCCCATTGCTGAGAAATGGGTCAAGATACTATCAATGAATAATGGTCGCTGGTATCCTACTGTGTTAACACTAGGCAGCGGTCGAGTCCTAGCAGTGTCTGGGCCGGATAAAGATGGCAAGCTCAATAGACAACCAGAAATTTATTCTGCTTTCTTTCCAAATGGTTGGAAAGCTTTTCCCACAACTAGTGCCTTACCGCCATACGCACATCTGTTTCTACTAAGTAGTGGGAAAATTTTTTATTCAGGTGCCCAGATGGGTGGCACTGGAGTGACACCAAGGATATTAACTCTGCCAGAGACATTTACACAATCCATTACAGAAACAGTGGTGACAGGGCTGCAAGACATAGCTTTTGGCGATCAAGCTGCGAGTCTCCTTTTACCACCTGCACAAGATCAAAAGGTGATGATTCTCGGTGGGGGTAGTGGTAAGACAGCAACCAAGAGAGTAAATATTGTCGATTTAAAAGCTAGTAATCCAACTTACGTAGCAGCAAAGCCTTTAAACTATGCCCGGATGCATCACAGCGCAGTTTTGTTGCCCGATCGCACAGTGTTTGTTTGCAATGGTAGCAAAATGAATGAGGACACAACACAATCAATGCTGCCAGCAGAAATCTACAATCCAGCGACAAATACCTGGACAGTAGTAGCTAAACAAACTGTCCCCCGCGTATATCACTCGGTGGCCTTGCTCTTACCAGATGGTAGGGTCGTCACAGCTGGTGGAAACCCTCAACGGACGGTCAATGAACTGCGATTAGAAATCTACAGTCCTGCGTATATGTCGCGATCGCGTCCAGTTATTCAGAGCGCTCCTCAAACAGTGACCTACGGGCAGCAATTTACGATTCAGACACCCCAGGCTGCGAATATTAAATGGGTTAGTTTTATTAGACCAATGGCAACTACCCATTCTTGCGATACAGAACAAAGGTTAGTGGATGCACCGATTATTTCTAGAAACGCTACTTCTCTTAAGGTGACGGTAATAAACAATCGAAATATCGCACCCCCAGGCTGGTACATGCTTTTTATTAGTGACAACAATGGAACACCCTCAGTAGCAACCTGGACGCAAATATATTAGAGGATGTCTGTTTATGTTCGCACCGCTACCTAATAAAAGTCATTAATTCTAGGAAGGAAAATATGAATTACAAGGTATCACGTCGACGGTTTGGACAGTTGGCACTTGCTGGAACTGTAGTATCTGGACTTGGTTATCTAACCAAGAAAGCCTTGGCAGAAACACCAAGTGTAAATATTGTAGGTATAGGTTCTAGTCCGATCGTTAATATTGACCAAACAGCTATTACAGAGGTAAACACCACTGAATTAGTAGAGAACACTGCTCTAAACAGTGTAAGCACAGTAAGCACAGATATTAAGCCTGTAGGACTAGTTTTGCAATCCTTAATGACAGGAAAGGCTCAGGTACTTACGGATAAAAGCACACCTCTATTAGAGCCTAATGAGATATTGAGTGGTTTTACCTCTTTAAACGATGGCACACTTGTTGTAGCCATTACTCCGGTTGCGATTAGTCGAAGACAGGCGACACCTACTCGCATTACATTTTTGGGTACGCCTGTAAGAACTTTGATAGTCTCAGGACTTAAACCAAATCAACAGCTTGGGAGCTTGCTAGGTACTAACGATGGGCGACTCATTGGTCTAGTAGGTAAGAAGAACGGTACACCACCGATCAGATTGGTAGATATTAACCTTCAAACAGGAGAGATAAGTTCTATTAGTAAGGTTAAATTCCTGGATGATGAGCGAGTCAGCAATTTAGCTGAGTGCCCAGATGGAATACTTTATAGCTCTATAGTTGGTGCGTATGGTGAGACAACTCTGGTGCAGCTAGATCCAAATCAAAAAAAGCCCATCAGACTAGGACAATTAAAAGTTAATGGTCAAGCATGGAATAATGGCTTACAAAGCTTAGTTTGCTCTACAACAGGTCAACTCCTCGCCTTTGGAGCAATGAGATATGAGACACCTAATGCTGTGTTTATTGTTGATAAGAACAGTGGAAATATGACTCGGCTACAAGACTTTGATACTACTCAGATTACGCGTGCTCGTGCTTAGAAGGAATTGATCTCATATCTCTAGCAAAAAAAAACTGCCTAGCCCTCATCTTTGCTTGAGGGCTTTTTATTGGCATTGATTGGTGCAGCTTATTATTAAGAATATTTTTAACTGATTTTTTAATGAGTTAACCCTGGAAATTCTGATTAATACAGAACAGCAATAACTCAAACAAATTTATAATAATTTTGATAGATAACTGATATCGGGAAAGGTTGCCGAAGTTCAAAACTTGCTCATTAGATTCTTCTTTGGAGTACAGCGATCGCCTTTTCGACAGCTAAGAATCTAATGAGAGAGTGTGTTAGCATAGCTAACCGGAGGTATCGCTAATTATTAATTACGACGGAAATTTCTCTTGCGTTGTTTGTGTCTGGCGACTTCTTTGCGCTTGTGTTTTTCCAAAGGTGTTTCAAAGTGACGATTCTTTCTCATGTCTGGAAAAATACCTGCTTTGGAGACTTCCCTCTTAAATCGACGTAAGGCTGACTCAATTCCTTCATTTTCGCCCACAAATACTTGGGTCATTTATCATCTCCTACTTAATTGGTACTGGGCAATTAAAGCCATCCAGTAGACCGGAGCGCAAAAAGGGCAGATAATGACTCTGCCCTTTAGACGTTAAAACTTAATTTTTGATCTTAAAGCTTAGTAACGACTATTTCTGTTGTATCCACCGCCACCGCCACCGCGACGATCGCCACCACCACCAAAAGAACCACCTCTATCTTCTTTTGGTTTCGCTTTATTCACTTTAAGGTCGCGTCCCATCCATTCAGCTCCATCAAGAGCATCAATGGCGGCTGTTTCTTCAGCTTCTGTGCCCATCTCTACAAAGGCAAAGCCGCGTGGACGTCCTGTTTCACGGTCAGTAGGTAACTGAACCCGCTTTACAGTACCGTGTTCGGCAAACACAGAATTGAGGTCATCTTGTGTGACCTCGTAGGATAGATTACCTACATAAATCGACATGCATTATCTCCAAAATCATAGGTGTGTAGAGATTTAGATTTCGGAGGCAAGCTTGTTAAGACCAAAAGGAAAAAGCCTGTCAATACTAAAAACAAAGAATGTAACCGAATTTTATTCTCACTTGATTATCTTAGCACATCATTGAGTTCTTACCCACCGTAACTCAAGATTGGGGGTTGGAGATTGCGCACAAGAGGCAGAGGTGCAAAGGGACACAGAGGAAAAACTTACTGCAATTTCTCCCCTGTTTTTCCACTCACTCATACCAATTTGAAAAATGATTGCAACAGATGGATTCGCATCAACCCAGACGCACCAAGGTAATTCCCAATCCAAAATCTAAAATGGTATCATCTCCCCCAGTAACCAGTCTCCTCATAATATTGATTAGCAGAAATTACCCAAATAATTGCAAAATAAATGCAGTTCGTCATTGTTACTAATTGGAAATGTCGACTACACTTGCTGACGCACAAAATTTACTTTCTGACCTGATCGCCCGCTACTCTAAGCGTGTAGATTATCTGATGATTCGCCTTGAAGAAGCAGAAGGGACTGATATCTTGTTGCGTGGCGACAAGGTAGAAACTCTCAGTGAAGGCATCTCCATTGGCGGACATATTCGCGCTTGTTATAAAGGCGGATGGGGGTTGAGCTGTTTTAACCAGCTGGCAACAATCGAAGATCGCATAGAAGAAGCGATCGCAGCTGCGCGGATGGTTGGTGATGAAGAAACTTTACTTGCACCTATTGACCCGGTGCAAGCAGTATGCACTCTACCCCTAAAAGGTACTGACCCCCGAAATATCCCACTCTCGCAGAAAAAACAATTGTGCGATCGCTATGCCCAATTGCTTAAAAGCGTCGATCCCCGAATTACCACTACCTCGGTGCGTTACGGTGACAGCGCCCAAAAAGTAATTATTGCTACTTCCGAAGGTACTTCGATCGAGCAATCTTGGGTGGATATGGAAATGCGCTTTGCCGCCACCGCCAGAAATGGCGAAACCGTACAAACTGGACGGGAAACTACTGGTTCTCGCAAAGCTTACGAAGACTTAACTAGTTTGGATGAACAGGTACAAGGTGCTGCTCAAAGAGCGATCGCCGCTTTATCTCTACCACCAGTCAAAGGTAATACTTACACTGTAGTCATTGACCCAATTCTCACGGGTTTATTTGTCCACGAAGCCTTCGGACATCTTTCTGAGGCTGATATGGCTTACGAAAACCCGGATCTGCTGGAAGTGATGACCATCGGACGGCGGTTTGGCCCAGAAGAACTGCAAATTTTTGATGGTGCGGCTCCAGAGGGACATCGCGGTAGCTATTTTTACGACGATGAAGGCACACCTGCCACGACTACTCAACTAATTAAAGATGGAGTTTTAGTGGGACGTTTACATTCTCGTGAAACTGCTGGCAAATTGGAGGAAGCGCCTACGGGTAACGCCCGCTGTCTCAACTATCACTTTACTCCCATTGTGCGGATGACAAATACCTGGATTGAACGGGGCAAAACACCAGTTGCAGACTTATTCACTGATATCAAAGAAGGAGTTTATGCCCGTAATTGGTTAGGTGGGATGACGAATGGGGAAATGTTCACCTTTAGTGCTGGGGAAGCGTGGATGATTAGGAACGGCAAAATTGCTGAACCTGTCCGAGATGTGACGCTTTCGGGAAATGTATTCCAAACT
This sequence comes from Nostoc sp. LEGE 12454, assembly GCF_056620565.1. Lineage (NCBI taxonomy): Bacteria > Bacillati > Cyanobacteriota > Cyanophyceae > Nostocales > Nostocaceae > Nostoc > Nostoc sp. LEGE 12454. The sequence goes on along the minus strand of NZ_JBWQXL010000005.1, from coordinate 290,536 downwards.
TTAGCGGATATTGAGGCACTTGGCGATGATTTTTATTGGGATGAATCTGGCGGTTGTGGTAAGGGAGGGCAAAATGGCTTGTCAGTGGGTTGTGGTGGCCCGAGCCTCCGAATTCGAGATGTAGTGGTTGGTGGGGAAACATGACCTATCTGCTTCAGTCGTAAGAATCATAATCTGCAAAACAATAGGAATTGGTTTTGCCATAACCTCTGCCAGACGAACAACACAATTGAGTATAGCGATCGCTTTGCACTAATGCTTAACGTGAGTTTCCGTTGCAGACTCACGTTAATGCTTAAACTTTTAAGGTGAGCAACATCCCTCTCAAGTATGAAATTAACTCACAACTCTAGGTAGTAGCGTTAGTAGTTAAAAATAGCTACTCTAGATAAAATTGATTCAATATCCACTCTAGTTTAATTAATCACACTAATCCTCCGTGGCGCGTGCTGGGGATTTACTGTTAGTCTGGATAGTCCAAAATTATTCGTAATTGATCGCTTGCGGACTCACTATTGCTGCGCTAATGTAATTCGTAATAAAGAGTGTTTCAGACTATTATTTAGATCCAAACTGAAATAAAGTCACGTATATATAAATAATAAAGGGCAATTACACTCAAAAATTACGAATTACGAATTACGAATTACGAATTACGAATTAGTTAAACGTTCCTTAGCACAGTGACAGATATGAAAGCAGATCAACTCCTGAAAAACTATGCCGCAGGTGTCAGAGACTTTACTGGTATCAACTTGAGCGAGGCCAACTTAAGAGAAGCCGATCTCAGTGGCGTAATTTTAGATCGAGCAATTTTAGATGGAGCTAATCTGAGTCACGCTAATTTAACCAACGCCAGTTTGATTGAAGCAGACTTAAATGGAGCAGATTTGAGCAATGCGGATCTTAGTAATAGCAACTTAAGCAAAGCTATTTTGGATGCAGCTATCTTGGATGGAGCAATTTTAGATGGAGCTAATTTGAGTCACGCTGATTTAACGGTTGCTAAATTGATTGAAACTAAATTGAGTGAGGCGGATTTGCAGGAAGCAAACTTGATAGCAGCAAATCTAGATGGAGCGGATTTAAGTGGTGCAGATTTAACTGTAGCTGACTTATCCCAGGCAAATCTCACTCAAGCAGATTTGAGCCAGACAAATTTGAGCGGAGCCAATTTAGATGGAGCCAATATAGAAGGAACTATTCTGGATGAGAATGTTTAATCTCATTACCCTCCCCGCTTGCCTACGGTGTATACACAAGTTCTATCTGCAAGGGTTTCAAGCCTTCTAAACCCTTTAAATTGTCATTACGAGCTTCGCTTAGTAATCGCATAATCCCGTAGTTTTTGCGATTGCTTGTCTGCGACACGAGAAAGCGAACGTTGTTCCTCCTCTCTATAACCCGGATTTCTCACCACACCTCGAATGGAGGAGTAATGAGTAGTGAGTAAGGAGTAATGAGTAGTGAGTAAGAATGTACAAGTTCTTGCACTGGTATTGCGCCTGTTGCTCTTTTACTTATTACTCATTACCCATTACTTATTACTCATTATCAAACGCTTCATAAGCTTGTGAGAAATGCGGGTATAAGACGCATTCACGTAGGCAATGACAGGCAACCGGAGTTCTCCAACAGCTTAGAGCTAGACGACGAAACCAAGTTTCAGGTGGAATTTCTAGACTTGTGTATACACGGTAGCCCCGCTTGCGGGGAGAAGTTGGGGGTAGGGTGTTAGGAACTTTTGCAAGAAGTCTATTGTTTTAACTAACAATGCGATTGTTTTGACTGACAATGCGATTGTTTCGACTAACAATGCGATTGTTTCGACTAACAATGCGATTGTTTTGACTGACAATGCGATTGTTTTGACTGACAATGCGATTGTTTTGACTGACAATGCGATTGAGATGAGAACTTGGAATATTGCACAAGAGTCTATAACTTTTGTGTACACACGATCTGCTTGTCAGAAAAAGTCAGGTGGATATATTTTCTCTACACAAAGATATTACTGTGAAAAATTTTGCTACAAGTAGTGTTATTTACGATTGTCATAATTAAAACAATTGACTCTCAACTATCAATGGTGAACTCTACCCTCATTGTCACACTCTATGTCAACCCTATGACAGGGAATGATACCAACAATACTGGTTCACGGTTGAGTCCGTTTAAAAGCCTCACCCGTGCCTTAAAAGTAACCAAAATCCCGACGATAATTCATCTGGAGTCGGGGACTTACAACGTCGCTAGTGGTGAGGTGTTTCCACTAATCGTCCCTGGAGGAGCGACAGTGGTGGGTGATGAAGCAAACATTGGTGCAGGAATTGTAATTTCCGGGAGTGGCGAGTATCAAAGTCCCAGTTTTGGTATACAAAATATTACGCTGCTGCTGGTAAATAATGCCAGTGTTTTAGGTGTAACTGTCACCAATCCCTCAGCCAAAGGTACTGGTATCTGGATTGAATCGGCTGCACCTACTTTAAGTAACAATACTCTGAGCAATTGTGGGCGGGAAGGTGTGTTTACCACTGGTACTGCCAAACCCGCAATTTTAGATAACGTATTTGTGCAAAATACTGCTAGCGGGTTAGTGATAGCAGGTTATAGCCAGGGAGAAGTACTGCGGAATGTATTTCAAAGAAACCTTTTAGGCATAGCAATTAGTGACTTTGCTGCGCCAACGATCGCCAATAACAAATTATCAGAAAATCGCACGGCGATCGCACTTTCTCGTAATGCCCAACCTGTGCTGCGTCAAAATCTGATTACTAAAAATACCCAAGGTGGTTTATTAGTCAATGGTAATGCAGTCCCAGATTTAGGTAATAGCGAAGATCCAGGTGATAATATTTTTCGCGATCATAGTGAATTTGATTTATATAATGCCACTACACAAAAGCTAGTTTCCGTAGGTAATCAATTAAATGCTTCTCTAGTTAAGGGCTTGGTAGAATTACTCCCAACCAATCAAGTCGCCGCTTTGACCGAATCCTCTTCTCCCGAACTAAACGGACATTGGGCAGAACCATTTATTCAGGCATTAGCGAGGATGGATTTAACTCATGCTTTTGCCGATGGTAGCTATCAGCCAGATAAACCCATGACTCGCGCCCAGTATGCAGCTTTGGTGGCGATCGCTTTTAACCCATTTCCCAAAATCCCATCTCCTGATTTTACGGATGTACCCAAAGATTTTTGGGCTTATAGCGCTATCCAAATTGCGGCTAGCAGTGGCTTTGTTGGTGGATTTAGCGATCGCACTTTCCGCCCCGATCGAAGTGTGCAGCGGCTACAGGTGATTGTCTCCTTAGTAAACGGACTGGGATTACCAGCTGTCGATCGCGATGTTTTAGAAATATATCGCGATCGTCATACCATTCCCGACTACGCTCGGACAGCCGTTGCCACTGCTACACAATGGGGAATAGTTGTCAACTATCCAGATCCGAAAGTACTTGCACCTTTACGTTTTGCAACACGCGCCGAAGTTGCAGCGATGGTTTATCAGGCATTAGTCGCGATTGGGCGAACATCTGCGATTAAATCAGTCTATGTGGGGTTGCATTCTAGAAGTTGACAAGTAAAATAAGGAACACTGCCTATCGGCTCGGCAACTCTTGGAAAAATAAACCATGTAGTTAAAAGCACGCTAGGCTAATATGCGATGGGTGACAAATCTTAGACCTATTGCCTAAAGCTAATAGCCCCATGTTAACAACACTTCCGGACACCTCTGCCAACTTGGCGATCGCCTTATTAATTAACTATAGTTTCGATCTCGGTGGGTATAGTGCCAATGAGCTAGTTGAGCGTTGGCAAACGCAATACCCCCTTAATTGGCTACACCTGGCAGTGATTGAGGCACTATATCAAGGTCGTTATAAAGCGGTTTCTGTGCAGCAAATTTTAGTATTTTGGCAGCGCCGGGATCAGGCTACATATCATTTCAACATGGAATTTGAACGGATGATTTGTAGCAAGTTTCCCCAAAACTTAACGTCATCGACTGCGCCAGCTCTACCGCCAGCCAAGAGAAAACCTGCTGTAGAGCAAGTGACGAGTCCTCAATTACCACCAGCTAAGAATCGCAACGGCTATCAACACAGCAATACTGCAATTCTCCAACTGAAAAGTTATCAACCAAAGACATCTTTGAGTGAAGAAGAAGGAAAGCAGGAAGATAGAGACAATAAAACCGTCTTGAAGTCTCCGCTTTCTGGGAAATTTACCTCTTCAGCAACCCTTGAGCGATTATCTGCTGTCAGCCAGAGGCAAACTTCACAAGAAAGCCCAGCGCCTGCGCCATCACAAAACCATCATCAACGACAGCCAAAACTGCTCCCACCTGCTCCTATTCATGCCCCAATCGGGCAATTTACCCCCGAAACAAGCGATTGCTCTGATTCTTTCACATCTAAACTCAAAGCCATGTCTAGCGAACATAACCCAGGTGTGGGGAGCAGGGAAAAAGGAGCAGGGGAGCAGGGAAGCAGAGGGGCAGGGGAGCAGGGGAGCAGGGGAAAATGACAAATGACAAATACTTAGACTACGCTCAGTACAAGTGACGAATGACAAATGACATTTTATTCTGCAACTAACAGCTTAAAGCGCTCATCGTCGGCAATATCATCAAAATCGAGGTCAGTTGCTGCGTCTTCTTTATACCTGGGATTAAGTTCAATCGCTTGTTGTAGAGTTAACAGAGATCGGTCAACTTGTCTTTGCAGTGCGTAACAGGCTGCTTTGTTGTAATAGGCACTGGCATAATCTGGCTTAATTTCTAAGGCCTTGTTAAAACTAGCGATCGCTTCATCATCGCGTCCCAATCTTACCAATGTATAACCACGTTTATCCCAGATTTTGGGAGAATTGGGTTGGAATTCTAGCGCTTTATCAAAGCAGATTATTGCCTCTTCGTATTGTTCTAATGCTACTAAGGAAAGACCGCGATTTAACCAGGCAACGGCATCGTCAGGTTTGATTTGTGTAGCTTTCTCAAATGAGGCAAAGGCTTGCTGATGTTGTTGTAAGTTTCCCAAAGCAACGCCGCGATCGCACCAAGCTTGATAATAATCTGGCTGAATCGCAATCGCTTTATCATAAGATGCGATCGCATCTTGGTAGCGTTTCAACCTTCCCAAAGTTAAACCACGTTTTAACCAACTCACAGGTTCATCGGGTTGGATTTTCACTGCTTGGTTGTAAGCTGCGATCGCATCTTCATAGCGCTTTTGGGAAAACAGATCGTCTCCTTGTTTTACATACTCATCAGCAGTGAATTCTGGTCGTTGTGGCTGTTCTTGTATTTCTTGCTCAAATTCAGAATTTACCACATCTAGAATCGATTCCGGCGTAATTTCAGTCAGTTCTTGAAGAATCAGATCCTTTCTTTCTTGGGCATCCAATTGTAGCTCAGAAAGATTAGAAACAAACTCAGTTTCTAATCTTTCTAACTTCTCTAGAATGAGAATCTTTTGTTGTTGAGCATTCCATTGTAATTCCGAAAACTGCGAACTAAACTCAGAGCCAGATTTTTCTAAATTCTCAATGATTAGCTCTTTGGATTTTTGAGCATCTACCTGTAATTCAGATAATTGAAATTTAAATTCTGACTGCAATACTTCTAAACTTGCAATAATTTGATTTTTTTGTTCTTGAGCATCTACCTGTAATTCAGATAATTGAGATTTAAGTTCCCGTTCAAATATAGTTAAACTGTCAACGGCAATCTCTTTTTGCTTTTGAGCATCTACCTGTAATTCGGATAACTTTTCTACAAATTCTGACTGTAATTTTGTTAAGCTTTCAAAAATTATATCTTTTTGCTGTTGAGCATCAGACTGCCATCCAGAAAGTTGAGATGTGAACTCAGACTTTGATATTTCTAAATCAGTAACAGCTAGTTCTTGCTGTTGTTGCACACCTAAGTTTAACTTAGACAGTTCTTCTGCGATCGCAGATGCTAATTTTCCTAAATTCTCTAGTGCTATATCTTTTTGTTGTTGAGCATCAAACTCTAATTTAGATAACCCCGAAGCAAATTTTGATTCTAAATTTTTTATATTTTCTTGAGATTTTTTTAGTTCCGCTTCTAATCTACTTAATACCTGCGCCTTAGCTAAATCTAGATCGGATATCAGAATAGATACATTTTCTTGCTCATATTTAATTTTTTGTTGTAAAGCAGTCGTTTCCTGTTCTAATTCATAATTTATTTTTTTAGCATCTTGAATAACATTTTCAGCTTCTTGTTTAACGGTGGTTAGCTGATTTTGTAGTTTTTCTATTCCTTGGACTTGTTGCATTGCCCTATCAATAATTTCCCGAATTATCACCCGTCGCAACAGCCATAACAAAGCAATGACTGCGACTGGAAAGAGACTTAGTATAACTAGCCAAACATCGAGTAATATGGTTGTGCGACTAAAAGTATTCTTAAAATCAGATTGAACTTGCTGTAGAATTCGTTTTTCTGCTCGTAGTCGTGCTAATTCTTCCCGTTCTGAATTCGATAACACCGGAGTCGGAGTTAGTGCTGGGTTGGGTGATGGTGCAGATTGTCCGCTGGCGATTCCAACGGATAACAATAAGGGTAAAAATACAATCGTGCTTTTTACAATTAAAGCGAAAACAGCTTGATTTTTGCTCTGCATAACAACCATCTGAGTCTGTTGGTCAGTTTTTGAAGCGGCTTGCCTCTCTCCAATCTATAACAGAATTAAGTGGTTAAATGTTGTAGAGGCAGTGTAAAATTCTGAGCAATGCTTAACTAATCCGTTTTCTCGTCCTGAGTGTACGTACAACTTTAGTCAGAGAGTGTAGTCAAGTTTGTGACACTTTTTGGTGAGGTACTACTATAATATTACTACGTTGTGATTACTGCTAAAGATGTTGAAAGTCAAGCAGTAAAAATAATAATTTATCAATCAGTAGAAGACAAAATGCGAAGGCATCGAGACTTTGTTAGACCATCTACCGAACCAGGTTCAGACTTTGTTTTTACAGATAATAGGGCGTTGAAACTGGAAGTTCTACCTGTATGGGAAGTGTCATGTGTGGTTGGTTCGCATTAACATTAGATTATCTACAGTTAGTAGATTACTTGTCCTCAAATTAACTTAACAAAGGCGGTAGAAAATGGGTCGCATAAATCCTTACACACTGCAATTGCAGATTACCCGAATGTTTGAGCAAGGGCAATCATTATTTGCCACAACCAAGGTACAGGAATGGTTGAAAGAACGTAAACATAATCCAGAAGATTATGACATTATTTTTCATAAAAAACCTGCACCTCCTGGTTCCAAAGAAGTGATGGTTGTGGAAATTGAATTACGCCGCAAAGATGGACAACCTGTAGATCCGTGGTTGCAGGAACAAGCAAATCTTCATGCCTGATTTTCGTAACTATAGCAGTCCTAAATCAGATGTGAAAACTTCTTTTTCTCTTCTTAGCATTTCGTAGAAAACATGGTTTGTTCATTTTCACAACTTAGATAGGATTGCTATATGTGAGGGCTGCGCCTACGCCCCAACTCAAAACATAACCTACTGTAAATATTGAAATAAGTTTACACAAAATTTATATATAGCTAGCAAACTTAAAGATTTAACGGAGATAATCTTTTGTTTGTTATATCTTAACCTGCATACATTGGTTAAAAGTTTATTTAAGTGAAATTACAGAATTATTCATTTTTTAGTTTCGGAGCTTTTTCTGATGAAATTAGCTAAAGATATTAGCGTTGCGGCTTTTGCTGTTGCGATCGCGGTTGCTGCTGCTGTTAAACCGACGCAAGCTGCCTTAGTAAATTATGATTTCACCGTAAATGCGACATCTGGCGATCGCCCCGGTCAATATTTCGGCTCTTTTCGGTATAATGACTCGACTTTAACTGCGATCGGTGACGAAACTCTAGGCGTTAGCAATGGATTATCTATTTTATTTGACTACTTGGGGACTCAGTATACAGAGGCAAGTGATTTTGATTACCCATCATCTCCCGTAGTCAGCTTTAGAAATGGCAACCTGTCAGGACTGAGCTATTTGGTTGAAGATCGGTTTTTGATTGGTAACGATCCAGGTAATCCAAATACAGGAGGAACAAAGTTTTATAGCATTCTTAGTGCCGACTTATTATCTACAACAGAGGTAGGTACAGTAACTTACTCTAAAAGTACATCCGTACCAGAACCGATGACTCTTGGTGGTATAGCGATCGCAAGTGCTATGGCGTTGGGGATGAAACGCCAGAAAAAACTATCTGGAGTGACAAATTAATAGTCCTACTTTGAAAATTAATATAGAGACGTTAGATAATAACGTCTCTACACACATAGTTATACCAATTTGAAAAAAAAAGAATGCAACAAATAGACCATTTGTAGAGACGCGATTCATCGCGTCTTTACCAAAGATATGTTGCAATCATTAATTAAATTGGTATTAAGTAAAACTACCAGTAGGATTCTTACGTTTAATGCCAATTACAGATGGTTTGGGAAGACTTATAGGTTGACCCTTACCACCGTCAGCAGTTGGAATGTTACTTGGCCAACTACTACCACGAGGCACAGTCCGAGCCTGATTGAATGTAACACCATTCAAATCCAATAATTCAATCTCACGACTCAGGATCGTGCCATCATTAATTGGGCTATCTTCGCCGGGATGCTGTACCGAAATAATCAGCGTATCTCCCACAAAACTTGGCCCGGTCATCTCACAACGCACTGGCCCGTGAGCAAAGGGTATTATCTCTCCGGCATTCTTACCAGTAGTAGGAATATAGAATAGCCAGTTATTACCGAAAACTCCTGTGAAGTTAGAAACATTACCACTAACTGTGTGGTCGATGGTAGTTACAGTACCGGCAGCACCGACATTAAAACCATTGTGAGTAGTGGTAGACATATCTGTTACCCCCCAAATATTTGCCTTATTGTCGAAGACTAAATTATCTACATTGGCAAAACCAGCACCAGAAATCGATCCAGCTTCTCCACCCTGAGCAAATCTCTGCCAACGGAAGGTTAGACCAGTACCATCGGCACTATCTTCAATAATCTTATACAATCCCCCGGATTGCTGCGTTGCGTTGACATCTGTACTCAACTTGGCAACCTGGAAAATGCGCGAATCTGGATAACCGTCGCTTCCTGGCGCACCATCAGTATATGCAATGAACACTTCTTTGGTATTTGGATGCACTTCTATATCTTCTGGACGTGCGGTGGGAGTTCCGCCAGCCAAATTCGCTGCTAAGAAAGCATCGCTGAGAATAGCACCTTGGGAAGTGTAGAAGTCAGATAGTTTTTTACCTTGATAAGCAGGTAGTCTCTCTGCTTCATTGGTGCGATCGACTGCGAGGGAACCACCATCTGTAGTTTGACCTGCAATTCCATTGCGTTTTGGTAGTGGTAAAAGACCATTTCTTTGAGCCGAACCCAAAGCAGCAAACTCCACAGAAGAAATCACCGATGGTGAAATGGGATTAGTGGGACTGTTTAAACTTAACGGTATCCATTGACCCGTACCATTTGGATTGTAACGGGCGACATACAACGTACCACTTTCCCACAAACTGCTGTTGGCTTTACTGGTTGGTGAAGAAATAACACCTGCACTGACAAACTTCCAGGTGTGTCCGCCACGTCTATCATCACCCATGTAGGCAATTAACGGTTTTTTAGCTTCGGCACGGATGGCAACGTTTTCATGGCGGAAACGACCCAACGAAGTATGTTTGCGAGGGCGGAAATTTGGATTAACGGGGTCAATTTCTGTAATCCAACCGTATTTTTCGCCAACTAAACCGAAGGTTTTACCAGTGGTGCCATCGATGTAACCTGTTTGAGTACCATTAGGGTTGACTGATTCTGTGACACCGACAAAAGATCCTACACTTCCTTGAAAGTTTTCTTCAGCACTTAAAATCGTTCCCCAAGGAGTTGTACCGCCAGAACAGTTATAGCCAGTGCCAATAATTTTGTTACCCAATCCATCGGAGGAGAGGTTAAATACTTGGGTTGCAGCTGGGCCAGTTGCGATGAGATAGTTTTGATCGCCTTTTTGGTAGCTACGACTTCCCCAAGAAGTAACATTTTTATATTCATCACTCCTTTGGCTATTAATTCCCAACCCAGAAAGACCATGAAGGCGGCGATTTCTCGCATCACCTTTAACCACAGCATAACGGTTACTAGAATTACGTCGGGAGATGCGGACGATCGATCCGCCTAAGTTATATAGTGCTTCACCGTCAAATTCAATACCTCTGGTGGCAGGTAAAGCCCACCCTATCACTGATTCAAAGGTGGTAGGCAATCCTTTAACATCGGCAGGAGCTTCGGGTGCTAGATCGGAAAATGGAAAACTCACGTATTCATGATTAACCCACAAATAGCCTATATCGTTAGTTCTACCCAAAGGAATAAAACCCGTATAATCGTTGTTGTAACCGAAATAATCATCTTTGTTAGGAAAGACGCGATCGCCCCAGCTGATAATTACATAACGTTCGTACTCTGGTGGCACTACCACATCATCAACTACGTTGTAGCTATTTAACTTCGCATTTGCAGATGCATTGATTACCTGTCCTTGACCGATTCCCGTTGGCAAGAAACTTTTCTGCTGTTTATAAATTGGTAAAGAATGGGGCAAGCGCACTGGTGTAAAGCTCAGTTGCCTGTTGTTTGCTCCTGCAATACTAGAAACACCATCTAGAATTGTGTCTCCCAAGACAGCCGCACCAGCACTGCCAGCAAAAAATACTAAAATTTGTCTGCGACTTAATTTAGACATAAAACTCTCCTCTGTTGTGACACCAAAAATTTCATCAAGGCAAATCTTGATTACTGACAGAAAAAGCCATCAATTTTACGTGAAATGCCACAGATTTTGAATAGTAAGTAACCTGTTATTAACAAAAGGTTGTTTGCTATTTAGGTCAGCTAACTAGACAAAAAATTTTAAGTTTGTCATATAATCTAATGACCAAAAATTAACCCCAGGTTATATCTTGATTAATGGGGATTTATTTTGTAGTTGATTAAAGCCTTTTTTCGCTACTAAATCTCAAAGTAAGAAGTTATACCAGTGCAAAAAATGTTTGCGATAGATACCCCACCCGCGCTGACTGCATCGCCGATGCTTTAGCGAGAGGTGTTATGCATCTGTTGCATTCATTTTGCTGTTTTTCTCAACAAAAATCAGTTAAGGAACAGTGTCAGCGCCTCATCTGTCCTATCCTGGAGATGTGTAAATAGTGTTGTGGGTGAGACTGTGTTTTTCAGCGTTGTGATACCGACTTATAATCGCCAACCAATTTTAGAAAAGTGCCTCCGCGCATTGGAGTTGCAGGAGTTAAGTCAGCCAAGTTCGGTTACTAATTACGAGATTGTCTTGGTAGATGATGGTTCTACTGATGGCACATTGGAGTGGTTGGCAGCACACAAAGAAGAGTTTCCCCATGTGCGCTGGTTTCAGCAAGATCATGCTGGCCCAGCTGCGGCTCGAAATTTGGGGGTAGAAAAGGCGCAGGGAGACACAATTATCTTTATTGATAGCGATTTAGTAGTGCTGAAGAATTTCCTGCAAGCTCATGCTGACGCACTAGTAGAGGGGAAAGAGAAATTGGGGAGCGATCGCTTTTTCACTTACGGTGCAGTTATTAATACTTGTAATTTCAACAATCCAACGGCTGAACCCTACAAAGTCACAGATTTTTCAGCAGCTTTTTTTGCTACGGGAAATGTAGCAATTCCTAAACATTGGCTAGATAAAGCGGGACTTTTTGACACGAGCTTTCAACTCTATGGCTGGGAAGATTTAGAATTAGGTGTGCGGCTGAAAAAACTAGGTTTGACACTAATTAAATGTCCAGAAGCTGTAGGATATCACTGGCATCCAGCATTTAACTTAGAGCAAATTCCCCGATTAATTGACCAAGAAATTCAACGCGGACGGATGGGAGTTTTGTTTTATCAAAAGCATCCTACATGGGAAGTGCGAATGATGATTCAAATGACTTGGCTGCATCGCTTACTTTGGGGGATTTTGTCACTTAATGGTGCGTTAAATGAACGGACAATGGCTCCGTTATTGCAATGGCTAATTAATTTAGGTAAACCGCAATTGGCTTTAGAGATTGCTCGAATTTTTCTCAACTGGTATAACGTGAAGGGTGTCTATGAAGCCTATGCTCAAATTCAGTAAACATCGTGATTTAAACACTTTGGGAAGTACCACCGTGTAATCAACCTGTTAAAACTTTGTTGGTCATGTCGCGCATCTCAACTCAATACCTGATTCTCTGATGGTGAACAGATGCAGGATGTCGGGATTTATGGGTTAAGCAACATAGGGTAAAAAACTTTTACTCTAAAGCATTTAGCGCTAGATTAAGTTACAAGCGATAGAGTCAGGTAATTTTCGGGAAACATATTAACAGACGACTCGTTACACTTGACCTGAAAAATGAAAAATCATCGCCACTGTAAACTTCCAGAGAATTGGGATAACCATGAACAATGGAATCAGTATTGGGCTAATCAATCAGATGCGCTCCCCCAGCCTCAAGTTTGGTCAACTTGGCGCAATGAATCTGAATTGAGATTTTTAGACTTCGTGAAGAATCAATCACAACGCAAGGTTTGGTTTGCAGGCTGTGGAATCAGTTTTGCACCTATTTTTTATGCCTATGAAGGTTGTAATGTGCTTGCTAGTGATGTCTCTGTTGTGGCGATCGATTTTTTGCGGCAGGTGAATCAGCAGGGGATAACATCTTTAGTTTCCAATGCTGAAGAAATGAATGCTGACCTTAAATTGGAGCAGACCCAAGCAACTAATCTGCGTTTTCTAGTTCATGATTTTCGTGAGCCATTGGATGAATATGACTTTGATGTAATACTGAACATTAAAGCGTATCAAGGTCTTCCTACAACCAGTATGAAGCAAGCTGCAACTACCTTTTACAACGCTCTTAAAACAGGTGGTTATGCTATCTTCGATACTCAAAATGTTCAAGGAGATTACCGCAATCAAATTGAAGATTCATTGCTTGATGTAGGTTTCTATATCCCATTTCACAAAAGTGAACGTTGGCATAGAGAGCAATTGAACTCAACAGGAATTGTTTATGTAATGGTGCTTGGTGGTCCCATAATTCCTCAATGGGGGCAATATGGTGATGATGATTGGAATACTAGAGCATCTCAAGACCAAGAAATTCTGTATTCATTTCACAGTGAATATCAAAAGCAACGGGAACAAGAGTCAAAAGAGGTTCAGGAAATATTAAAAGGCAAGCAGACGAAAATAGCCTATGTTGTCTACAACACAGGTTGAAGCTCCGACTGGGCAATAGAGATGCACAGCAGTGGTTCTCATAACTCTTGCTCTGGGTCGTTTGCGGCAACTACAGTAAGAACCTCCACGGGACTTTCAAGGAATAAATTAGTTTTAAAAGTTAGGAATGCATAGTCAGTTTCTCTCTTAAACTAACTGAGATATGTTATGTCAAAATCGCTCCACCCATCAATCGCTCATATCGATACTTCAACTCTTCTTTCATTAAATACCAACGCTCTAAAGTAACATCCATTTCTATTATTTTCTCTGCTGCTTGCCGCGCTAAAAGTAAAACTTCCTCATCATCAACCAAACTCGCTAAGGTAAAATCTGGCACTCCAGATTGACGAGTTCCCAGTACTTGCCCTGGCCCACGAAAACGCATATCCATTTCAGAGATGAAAAAACCATCCTGAGATTGTTCCAACACCTTCAATCGTTGTTGAGCATCAGGACTTCTGGAACTGCTCATCAACAGACAAAAAGACTGAGCCGCGCCACGACCAACACGCCCCCGCAGTTGGTGCAGTTGCGATAAGCCAAATCGCTCTGCATTTTCAATGAGCATCACCGTAGCATTAGGTACATCTACACCAACCTCAACAACGGTGGTAGAAACCAAAATTTGCGTTTGGTTATCACGGAATTTGGTAATCGCTTCATCCTTGTCGGCTGAACTCATGCGACCGTGCAGCAGCCCTACTTGAAAGTCGGGAAAAACGCTTTCTTGTAACTTTTGATGCTCCTCCACAGCCGATCGCAGATCCAATTTTTCTGATTCTTCCACTAATGGCAAAACTACATAAACTTGTCTACCTTGGACAATTTCTCGCCGGATCAGGTCGTAAGCATGGTTGCGTTGCTGACCTGACAATACTGTTGTCTGAATCTTTTGTCGTCCTGGCGGTAACTCATCAATTTGGCTCACGTCCAAATCCCCGTGTATCGTCAGTGCTAAGGTTCGGGGAATTGGCGTAGCTGTCATAGTTAACACATGAGGTTGATTGCCTTTTTGCTGCAAACGTGCCCGTTGTTCTACCCCAAAGCGATGCTGTTCATCTATCACCACTAACCCTAATTGCTGAAAGTTTACAGGGTCTTGAATCAAGGCATGGGTTCCCACTAACAGAGGTAATTCACCAGTTCCTAACTGAGAATGTATTTGTCTTCGTTTAGCAGCTTTAGTCGAACCTGTCAGTAATTCCACTGGTAAATGCAAGAGGTTAAACCAGCTAACTAACTTGCGATAATGTTGTTCTGCCAAAACTTCTGTGGGAGCCATCAGCGCCGCTTGGTAGCCAGATTGAATTGCTGCAAGGATAGCCAGCACGGCGACGACTGTTTTACCAGAACCAACATCACCTTGCACCAAACGATTCATCGGCACAGGTTTTTGTAAGTCGTTGAGAATGTCGTTGAGAACTCGTTGCTGTGCGCCAGTGAGTTGAAAAGGCAGTATTTCGTGAAATTTCTCTACAAGTTGACCCCGTGGGACAAGGATGGCGCTAGTTTGAATCGCTCTTGCTTGCTGTTGACGTTGCAGTAACCCAAGTTGTAGGTAGAAAAATTCATCAAAAACTAGGCGACGACGGGCAACTTGTAGGGCGGCGCTATCGCTGGGAAAATGAATATTAGCGATCGCATCTTTTAATTCCATCAAACCATATTTCTGCCGCAAACCACTTGGCAAAGGGTCTTTCAGACTAGCCGCAGCAGGCAAAGCAGCAATTACCGCCTGTCGCACTGTATTCGCCACCACGCCTTCAGTTAGTCCATAAATTGGTACTACCCGCCCAATATTTAGCGATTCAATCGTATCTCCTGGACTTGCCAAAACCTCTAGTTCTGGATTATCCAGTGTCAAGCCGTATTTACTTTCTTTCACCAATCCACAGGCCGCCAGAATGCTACCTACTGGATAACGGCGTTTTAAACTTTCTTGCCAAGCGCGACTGCTAAAGCGCGTACCTGCGTAAAAACGGCCAATTTTGATTTGACCGCTGTTATCTTTTACTACCAATTCTAAAATTGATAATTTCTGATTTTTAGGGCTAGAAAAGCAGTTGCAACGCTTCACTGTAGCCACTATTGTCACCGTCTCACCCGCCTGTAACTCGCGGATATTCACCTGACGCGCATAATCAATATGGTCACGAGGATAGTAGAAAAGCAAGTCGCGGACGGTATGTAAACCAAGCCGCGCCAAATTATCAGCTTTTTTAAAACCTATTTCTGGTAAATCACTGAGTTTTTGCTCAATTTTAGGTGCAAGTCTCCGACTCCCCTCAGAGATGATTTTGGATTTTGGATTTTGGATTTTGGATTGATAAGTTTTCCCTTGCTCCCCTGCTCCCCTGCTCCCCTGCTTCCCCTGCTCCCCCTGCTCCTCTTGCTGTAGTTGGGAAAGATACCTACGAGTCTCTGCTACTAAATGCTGCCTTTCTTCCAGTGCTAGATGTGGATAACTAGCAAATTGCACCGCTAATCCTTGCCAACGGCGGCGTTCAGTATGGGGTAAGCCTGCTGGGAATTTGCCCAAAGTTAGGCTCAGAAATTCACTGAAACGGTATTCTCTACCCATCAAGTCTGTAAAGCCACGTTCAGCTTCTATTGCCAAGGCTTTGTGCAATCGTATCCAATCTGGTTTTTCATTAGTCATTGGTCATTGGTCATTGGTCATTAGTCATTGGTCATTGGTCATTGGTCATTTGACTCTCGACAAATGACTAATCCTCAAACCAACTAGCGCGCCATGCAGCTTCAGCTTCAGCGATCGCCTTTTCTTTATATCTCTTTTTATACTCTCGTCCTAGTTTGTTTAGCTGAACTAAAATACTGCGGATTCGCTTGCGCTCAGAGGAAAGTGTCACATCAGCAAATTCAATTTCTCCTAGCCGCAGGTTAATAGCCATAATTTTAGTCAGTCCAGAATCTTCTGACTGTTGCTCATTTTCAATTTCAATTACTAAGTTTAATAAATTGGGTGGCCCTGGCATGACCTCAGCAGATGCTTCTGATGCTGCCGCCGCTGCTGCTAAAATCGGTTCTGGTAATTTTTTCGGCAATACTCCAGCTTTTTGTAACAAAAGATTAGCATCATGCGAAAGTTTTTTCAGTATATCTTGCGCTGCCTCTTCTAATTTCTGTTGCCATTTTGCCAGTTCTGTAGGATCGGAGGTGTTGGCAGTCAGATACTGAGAATTAGAAGTGAAAAATAGTGAAGATGAAGAGGATGTTACTTCCTCATCCACCTCATCCACCTCATCCACCTCATCCACCTCATCCACCTCATCCACCTCATCTTCTTCATCCACCTCATCTTCCTGTGATTCTTCACTTTTAAGATAAATGAGCAATTGTTCAGCTGCCAGTTGACCCAACTTACGAATAGCTTGTTGCAATTGTTGGCGTTGATTCAATGACAAATGCAGAAAGTTTTCGGGATATCCTTGAGTGCAGAGGTGGTAACTTGCGAGAATCAACTGTTTGCGTACAGCTAGTCCCAAGGTATTTAGATAACTAGCATAAGCGCTTTGTAGTTCGATTGCGATCGCCCGGATCGCTTCTTGGAGTCTTGCAATATCCTGCTCAATTCGCTCGATTGCTCTTGCCATATTTTTTCGCTCTTGCCCATCTGAACCATTACATAGTACAAATGTACAAATTTATTTTAGGATAACTTTCCAGAGAATTTTAGATTTTAAATTAAATGCGATATTTTATGTCTTTACTAAATAAAATACAGGTCAGGCTATTTGCTTGACCTGTCCTTTAAGCAGTTAGGAATTAAGAATTATAAGTTATGAATTATGAAGCTAACTTCCTATTAACTCCTAACTCCTAACTCCTAACTCCTAACTAATATTACTTAGTGCCCATTTGTGCAGCGACTTCATCAGCAAAGCTGATTTCTTGCTTTTCAATGCCTTCGCCCAGTATATAACGGACAAAGCGAGTCACTTGAATCTCTTCGCCTAATTGTGCCTTCACTTGCTTTATCAAGTCTTCTACGGAAATACTCTGATCGCGAATGTAAGGCTGATCGAGCAAAGTCAATTCTTTCAGGCGTTTTTCAATCCGTCCCTGAACAATCTTTTCTTTGATGTTTTCAGGCTTGTTCGCCAAATCATCCTTGCCCATTTCAATGTCTTTTTCCTTTTGGGCAATTTCGGCGGGGATTTGGTCTACGCTCACATACTCGACATTGGGACAAGCCGCAACTTGCATTGCAGTGTTCCGTGCCAAGGTTTGGAACTCTGAATTAGCAGCCACTGACTCAGTTTGGGAACCCAGTTCTACTAATACACCAACTCGACCGCCAGTGTGAATGTAGCTGTCTACTACGCCTTGTGTGCCTTCTGCTATTGCAAAATTAACAAAGCGGCGCACTTGGATATTTTCACCAAGAGTGGCAATAGTTTGCTTGATGGATTCTTCTACAGTCGCACTTTCATTCTCAATATAGGGTTGAGCCAGCAAAGACTCAACACTATCAGCTGTCGCTGCTTGCTTTGCTAGATTCTTAACTAAAGCTTTAAAAGCCTCGTTACGAGCAACAAAGTCGGTTTGGCAGTTGACTTCTATGAGTACACCCACCCGACCTCCGGGCTGAATGTAAGTGTCTACTAGACCTTCTGCCGCAATGCGATCGCTTTTTGCCCCCGCCTTAGAGATGCCCTTTTTCCGTAGCCAGTCCGCGGCTTCTTCTACGTTGCCATCAGTCTCTATCAGCGCCTTTTTGCAGTCCATCATGCCAGCACCAGTTTTTTGGCGTAGCTCTTGGACGAGTTTTGCAGATATTTCCGCCATGTTCCCTCAATTTCTAACTTGACCTCGAGTTGTAATCACTCACCTAATTTAGTACTGAGTACTGAGTTTTGTTAGCGTTAGCGGGGCGTTTAGCCCGTGCTGAGTTTTGAGTGTTCAGTTATCAATTTTATTCTTCATTGACAAATCACAACTTACAACTTCAAAAATCAAGACTCAGCACTATTCAATTTGCTGAGTCTTTCTATCTTACTCAGGACTTAGCACTCTTCACTCAGCACTATTCTTCTGTTTCCTCGTCGGGAATTACGGCATCAGTATATTCGGTTTCTTCGTAGTCATCGTCATACTCACTACCGTCGTAATCTTCGTAATCATCTTCAGCATCCAGCTGACCGTGACGACCTTCATAAATGGCATCTGCCAATTTTCCGACTATCAGCTTAATCGATCTGATAGCATCGTCGTTCGCGGGGATGGGGATATCTACTACATCGGGGTCACAGTTTGTATCCAACATGGACACAATGGGAATATTCAGCTTTTGGCATTCTTGAACTGCGTTATATTCCCGGCGTTGGTCTACGATTACCACGATATCGGGCACTTTCCGCATTGTTTTAATGCCGCCTAAGTATTTCTGAAGCTTCGTCATTTCCCGACGTAGCATTGATGCTTCTTTTTTCGGCAATAAATCTAGTGCGCCAGTTTCTTCACGGCGTTCTAAATCTTTCAGACGGTCAACCCGTGTTTTGATGGTTGCCCAGTTGGTCAACATTCCACCCAACCAGCGTTGGTTAATGTAGTGGGAACCACAACGGCTAGCTTCTTGGGCAATAATTCCAGCTGCTTGACGCTTGGTGCCGACGAAAAGAAATTTCTTTCCTTGTTCTGCGTGCGATCGCATGTAGTTGTAAGCATTATCCATCAACTGGGCAGTTTGCACCAAGTCGATAATATGCACGCCATTGCGGGAAGTATAAATGTAAGGAGACATTTTTGGGTTCCAACGCCGGGTCTGATGCCCAAAGTGAACCCCTGACTCCATCATTTGAGCCAATGAAACTACTGGCATATATTTTTCAACTCCAATTCGGGTTAAACCTCCATCCAAGTGTATTTCCCAATCGGGAAACACCCGAATTCTTAGATGTGCGAGATTAGTTAACCATACTAGGTTAGCATATTCTGAAGAGTTGTAGTTGCTTGACCGAGTGAGGTCAATAAAATAGTGCTGCCTACTCAACAATCGGGCAGCACTTAATAATGAAAATCTTGCTTTTTTAAAGGTCTACTCGCGGTCTTCTCGATCTTGGGGTTTGGGTTTTTGTCGCCGTTGTTCGATCTGATCGTCGATGGTTTCTCTCATTTTGCGATCGGCAGCGTCCATCGCAGAATACTTAAAGCGGTTGATTATGCCACTGAACAAGTTGCCAAAGAATCTTTCAATTTCTTGCATAATTTTATACCTCAGTATGTAAAGGTAAATTCTTGACTTTACATTGGTCTTGGAATTTCTAGTGGAAGTAGGAAATAAAATGCTGACCTGTTCTTCAAGTATCTGTTAGTCTCTTAGCGTCTCTCAGTGCTTAGGCGGTTTATTTATCCTTTGATTCAGTTTTGCTTGTGAATGACTATATAAAACAGTCTCATCAATTAAATCAGTATTGTTGAGACTTTCTGGGTTGAAACGCTATAGACATTATTTATTGTATTCTGTCTAAGGTAATAAATGTAGCAAAGACACAGGTAACAAATTGTTTACTTGGCATTGGGCTGAGATATAACCAAAAACCTGCAAGGTGATCTGGAAAGGCTTGATTTTCTGTTGTGAAAAATTCAGATATAGCAAGTTTTCAAACCCAGAGAGGATAAAGTTTTTCAGACCATCTTGCCGAAAACTACACATAAGGTTTTATGTATGGTCTAAAATACTACTCATTTCTTGCTGATAACGCTTGGGAGTTGTGCGTAGCATTCGTTGAAACACAGATGTCATGTGACTCTGGTTGCCAAATCCTGCTTCTGCGGCTACCTGTGCAAGCGATCGCTTTTGGTTTTGTAACAGTTGTTGGGCTAGTTCCAGCCGACACCGGAGGACATATTGATAAGGTGATAATCCAGTTGTTACCTTAAATGCTCGTGCGAAATGATAGGGGCTTAATCCTACCGTGGCAGCAATTTGGTTTAGGTTAAGTTCTTGGGATAGATGCGCTCTGATGTATTCCAAGGCAGACTTTAACAAATTTGGGTCTAAAAACTCTGGTGAACGTTTGAGCCGTCCAGATAGGTTTGAACGTCGGTAAATGATTTGTGCCAACACCGCCGTTGCAACTGATTCTAAGTAAAATGCACCACCAGTTTGTCCATTATTAAAAAACTCTTGCATAGCGATCGCAGCGCTCAAACCCCAATGAGTCTTAGGAATTTGCCCTGGCTGTAATTCAATTGTCTGTCCCTCTGCTTCCACTTTGACTATGCGTTCTAGAAAAGATTGGGAATATCCAAACACCACAAAACAAGAAGCATCTTCCACCGAAGTATAAGTACTGCCTTGAGGCACAATATCAAAACCTCCTGGTAGCGCTTGGTAAGGTTGCAGTCGATCGGCATTGAAGGCAGCAATCCCACGAGTTTCCCCAAAACTTGTTACCACAAGGTTAAGTGGTGAGAGAATATTGACTTCTAAATGTCCTGGCGGAATGATTGCTACCATCAACTCTGGTGTTTCTAGCCAGTGTCCCCACTGCGGTAGAGTTTCTAGCGGAGGCCGATCGAGGGGAATTTTCCGTTCTGGAGGATTGAACAAAAACTCTTTTAGCAGATTCATGGGCAGAGGCAATTAATTGCAATGTAAATGCTCAACCTTATTGTCTCAAAAAGCAGATTTCGATATTCCGCAAGAATTGAAAAGACAGTAACAATTGCAGGCAAGTATTTTCAAAGTTAAGATTTTGATTCGAGTGATTGTCAATGCCTATTTTGATTCCTATTTCAACCTTCTTTATCGGCTGTCATGGGCTACTTGCTCTGGGCTTGTCCTATCGAGTCGCAATAGAACGCACCCGTACTCGGATTTGGCATGGTGCATCTCTATCTGAGGTCGCCTCACAGCCCAATTACTTAGATGAACCGAATGTTTGGGCAGAGTTTGTGGAAAAAATGACACCACAGGCTACTGTCACAAAAAACATAGAAGATGGGGTATTGCAGCGTACTATCCGAGCGCATGGTAGCTTTACAGAATACGTACCCCTTAGCCTCATGTTCCTAATTGCCCTAGAGTGGATGCAGGCTGGAAAGGGACTGTTGTGGATGCTAGGTACTCTATTGACACTAGCTCGGATTGCTCATGCCTGGGGATTAATACAGACTTATGGGCCATCACCGGGCAGGGCGATCGGTTTTTTCGGTACTTGGCTAGTTTATATTGTCGGCAGTCTGGCTTGTCTTTACTACAGCGTGCGGCAATTTTTATAGTCCAGCGACGACACTAACTCAACAATTCTAATGCTTAAAGCAATTGATACCGACCTTTGGGTTGCTGAACAACCGCTAAAATATTTTGGCTTAGAAGTAGGGACGAGGATGACTGTGATTCGTCTGAGCAGTGGTAAATTAATGGCGATCTCGCCTATTGTCATGGATGACGCAACTATCAATGAGCTAAATCAATTGGGAGAAGTGATTTACATTGTCATCCCCAACTTGTACCATCATCTATTTGTTGCTGACTTCAAGCTGTGCTACCCTCACGCCAAACTATGGGCAGTGTCTGGTCTAGAGCGCAAACGACCAGATTTGCAAATCGACCAGATTATTAGCGATCGCAACATTCACCTAATTGACGGGGTTGAGTATTTATTAATACAAGGATTTAACACATTGGATACTAGCGGATGTTCACCGCTCAATGAATGCGTCTTTTTTCATGCCAAAAGCCGAACTTTGATAGTCACTGATACAGTTTTCCATTTTGACGATCAATGTTCACCAAGCACAAGGTTAATAGCCAAACTTCTAGGTGGTTATAACCAACTTCGTCCGTCGTTATTGGAGAAATTTGCAACTCAGGATAAAGTCAAAGTTAAATGGTCAATTCAACAACTTCTCACTTGGGATTTTGAACGAGTAATCATGGCGCATGGCAGCATGATTGAACAAAATGGTAAGCCTCAGTTTAAAGCAGGTTATGAGTGGTTTTTAGAAATCTCTTTGTAGCTAATACTTAACCCATAAGTAATTATGCACGATAAAATTCATGCATAATTACACCCTGTGTGTTACTGAATAGTATCTGGATCTACATTGAGCGATCGCAACCTCGCCTTTAACTGTTCTATCTGCAATTCTGCCTGTTCTGCTCGTTGGCGTTCTTGTTCTGCTCGTTGACGTTCTTGTTCTGTTCGTTGGCGTTCCTGTTCTGTTCGTTGGCGTTCCTGTTCTACTAGTTCTTCTGCCTGCTGTCTTGCTAAAACTTCCTGTCGTAAAGCCTCTACTAGTTCACCAGGGATCAGTAATTTTTCCCCTGTATCCTCTCGATAAAACCCAATTAGCCTTCCCTCAACTACTAAGCGCAGTTGTAACGGTTCACTGCGTCCATCTTGTATCGGTTCGTAGATTTCTCCCCGCAGGCGATAGCCACGTAACTGTTGTTCTACCCACTCGCCTTTAGGGTCAAATAGCCAGTATTCCTTGACGCCTAGCTGCTCATAAAGGGTCTTTTTGAAGATTTCGTCTTGTCCCTTAGTACCAAAGGATGTCATTTCAAAAATAATTGTTGGTACTTGACCCTCTTCCCAGATTTTATAGTTGTCCCGACCGCCAGGTGCAACATCAAAAATTACCATCACATCTGGAGCTACCCGCAATTTCGGAAAGCCTTGTGCATAGTAAAGAAATTGATTTGCCAAGACTGTTGCCTGACGATTTGTCAGATACTGTTTCAGGACTTCTAAGGTAGTTAGTAAAGCATAAAGGTGGTCGTAAGTTTCTGCCACTGGTTGACCATCAGCACTGGGGTAGAATATTTCTGATTCGACACTAACAGGTACAGTAGCTGTCATGGTTATAAAATCAGTGCTACGAGATTATTGTAGAACAACTCTAGTTCTTCCTAACTTGAGATGTGCAAGCTTTTTAAAATATAACTAGATAATTCACAAAAACCTTCCCCTTCGGCAGCGTTAGTAATGTAAGCAGGCTGATATTTCAATTGATTCACATATTCCAGCACGTTAGCCACGCCTACAGAAATAGGAAAATAACGCCGATCGAATAAACTTTCATCATTGGGGCTATCGCCCACAGTGACAATTTGTTCTGATGAATACTGGGGCAAATATTCGCGCAATACTTGCAACAATCCCACAGCTTTATCTTGCCCTTGAGGTTTAATGTGACACTGCACATTGCTATAGGTAAATCCCCAACCCATTTGTTGACAAAGATTATCTAGGGTTTGTAGTTCGTCTTGATGCAAACCAGCTACATCAAAAGTCCAGTCGGTGATGCGAAAGCGATTATCAGCAGATTCTTGGATTTGGGGAAATTTAGTTTGTAAGTTCTCAAAAGTCGTAGCCAAGTGCTGGCGATGTTGAGCTAAATCGGGAATGGGTGTTAAAACTACTGCTTTCTGATTTCCAGGTGGAAAGTACAAACCGCCATTTTCTGCCATCCCACCTGCTACTGGCATCAAACTACTCAATCCACTTACCCACCCAGCAGAACGTCCGGTGACAATTAGCACTTTAATGTCAGCTGCGGCTAAATCCTCTAAAGCTTGTAGCAGTGCTGGAGTAAATTTTCCTCGTCTAGTCAGGGTGCCATCCATATCTGTGGCTATCAGACGAATATTGCTAAAGCTTGTAGATGAAACCTCAGATAGGGGAGCGAGGCTCAAATCTTTGGACATATACGGTTTGTAAAAGCCTGTAAAAAATATTAATCATACAGCAAGATGACCTTGAAGATTTGGGCATCCTAAACATCAGGAGTCAAGTTTTTCAGTTTCCCACCATGTCCACTTCAATGTTTCTTGCCCAATCCTCTGGGAAAAAGGCTACTAAAAAGGCATCCCAGGAAGTGCCAGCAAGTAATCCTCAAATACCACCATTATTGTTGGTAACTTCTGGAGGACTGGCTTTAGTGGTGATTGCTTTGATTGTGTATATTAAACTCCAGAAGGATAAGCTGGAGAAAAAACTTAAGTTTGAACAATTCCGCGCACGAGAACTAGAGAAAAAGTTTAAGCTGGCGCTGGAAACAATTCGCAAAATGGAAACTAATCCCGATTTGGTGAACTCACGGGACTTTAACCTGGATTATCTGCGGATGCGGATGTCAGAGGAGGTGTTTCACTTTGCAATTCTTAATCAAATAAAGATTCAGATCAAAGAAAAAATTTCTCAAGCCCTGCGTCCAAGTCAAGCTCAACAAGGATCGGTTGGAATTGCTAATAGCGCTGGACGGCAAGTAGATGAAATTTTTGATGTCGAGTATGAGACTGGTAGTCCAGGGAATTCTGCTAAACGGGTGCTGTTTCGGATTCAAATCAAGTTAATGAAGTTACCGACGCAAGCAACTTCTGCGACTATTAGTCAAATTATTGATTGTATAGAAACTTACCTAAGCCCGATAGAAGACGAAGATAGTTGGCAACCAATAATTCAAGGTCGGATTGCTACCATGCATTGGGATCAAAAGGCTAAACCTACGCCTTTACTAGTGCTAGAACAATCGAATGAAGGCGTGAATGTAACTTTTCGTACTACTCGCCAACCAAATACTCCAACTCCACCAAAGCCATCTGGAATTAAAAAATCAGGCTCGGCTAGACAATAAATTATGGTTGTCATTAGTCATTAGTCATTGGTCATTAGTCACTTGTACAGAGTTTCGACTGCGCTCAACTACCGCGTAGTCGTTGGCGTGGTAACAGAGCGTAGTCGTACCACTTCGTGGAAGCAAGCGTCTCGTAGAGAAGTGCATCCTCTCCAAGAGTTGTATTGGTCATTCACAAAGGACAAATGACTAATGACTAAAAATCATGACTGAATAACTGTATTGGGTGAATTACGGGTTAAAAGACCATCTTCCATTTCGACGATGCGATCGGCTATGTCTAAAATACGGTTGTCGTGTGTCACTAATAAGATAGTAGTTCCCTGATTTTTGGCTAGACTCTGCATTATTTCCACGACATCGCGTCCTGATTGTTTATCTAATGCTGCTGTTGGTTCGTCTGCTAGTACCAAGGGGGGACGATTCACCAAGGCGCGGGCGATCGCAATTCTTTGTTTTTGTCCACCAGAAAGATTGTCTGGGTAGTAATCAACTCGTTCTTCTAGACCGACAGATGCCAGCATAGCTTTTGATTTAGCCACTGCTTCTGTTTGAGAAATATTATCGTTCAATTCCACTGCCATTTGCACATTTTGCTTGGCTGTCAAGAATCCTAGCAAATTGTGAGCTTGAAAAATATAACCAATGTTGCGTCGCATCTGCACTAATTTGTTTTGACTGACGCCAATAAGTTCTTCACCTAAAAATTTTAAACTTCCTTCTTGTACAGACCGTAAACCACCAATTAAGCTCAGTAATGTTGTTTTACCTGAACCTGATGGCCCGGTCATAATCACAATCTCACCTGGATAAATGTTTAGGTTGATATCAAATAATATCTGTTTTCTTAGTGCGCCTTTGCCATAGAAGTGATTGAGATTTTTAATGGCGATTACAGGTTCTTTTTCCATGATATTTTTGTTAGTTATAAATTAGTAGTTCCAACATTTAACTGTAGTGACTGTCAAAAATTAAATTTGGTTAGTTTTTATCATAAGTCAAACTTATTGTTTGCATTTTTTAATTAATATTGTATTAATTAAAAGATATCTGCTGGATCGGCAGAGCGTAATTTTCTAACTGCGATCGCACCAGAAATAATACACATTAGCATAGTCAAAATCAATACCATTGCCGCTCGTTCAAAACTCATAAAAACTGGTAACAATGTTGCATTTCTGGCGCTGTCATACATAAATAATGCAAAAACTATTCCAGGAAAATAGCCTAAAACTGCTAACAATAAAGCTTCTTGAAGAATGACCGTTAATAAATAGTTTTGTGTGTAACCTATCGCCTTGAGGGTAGCGTACTCAGCTAAGTGGTCTGCAACTTCTGTATAAAGAATTTGATACACAATCACAGTCCCCACAATGAAACCCATGACAGTCCCTAATGTGAAAATAAAGCCAATAGCTGTACTATTCGCCCAGTAACTCCGCTCAAAATCAATAAATTCTTGTTTAGTTAAAACATTTACTTCATTAGGTAAATACTTTCGTAATTGTTGGGCAACAACATTAGCATCTGCTCCCGGCTTTAATCTAATTAACCCAATATCAATTAATCCTTTTTGACGATTGCTGAATATTCTGAAAAAGTTGAGATCGCTTGTAATTAAATTACCATCTGCACCAAATGATGCACCTAATGTAAAGAGTCCTCCTACTTTAATTCGCCGCCTTCGTACTTCTGCCGTTACAGGCTTTCCTTGGTCATAATTAGCAGCGATCGGCCCATACTCTACCCTAGAAGAACGGTCAAATAGAACTACATCAGGTAGTTTAAGTTTATCTAAATTTTCCTGAACTCCAGGTAAGTTAACTAGGTTAGTTTCTGGGTTAATTCCAAAAATTAAGATACTCCGAGGACGCCCTGTTACAGGATTTTTCCAGATTGTAAAATCCAAGTATATCGGATGTACTGATTGAACTGCGGGTAATTCTAAGGCTTTATATAATCGTCGCTGAGAAAAGCTTCTCATCGCCAATATAGCGTTAGATTGACTATTAATTAAAACAATATCACCTTGCAAACTGTTATGGAATCTAACGTTACTATAATACAGAGCATCCCGAAAGCCGAGTTGCATAAACATTAAAATATCGGCAAAAGCAATTCCTGCTAATGCCACAGCTAGGCGAGTTTTTTCCCTTGTCAGTTGTAGCCATGACAGAGGTATTTTTTGATTCATTTTATAGGCATCTCAGCAAGTTTAGCAGTTTTAGATTTTCAACCCATTATGGTGACACCCGTACCGGATTGATAGAATGTTTAAAATTGATTAAACAGACTATTAAATAATATTTTGAGTCCAAAATATCAAATTGTGAATTAGAATTAATGCTCACCTACAACTTAATTAATTATTAATATCAACAAGAACTTTGGCGTAAGTTAAACCAGAAACTTTTTGGCTATCTTCTGGAGATAGAGCAATTTTCACTTCTACTACTCTGGCATCCACATCTGCGGCTGGATCTGTATTCAGCACATCTTTTTTACCAATTTTTCTGCCAATTTCAGTGACAATTCCCTTTAATTCACCGTTAAATGCGCCGTTATCACTGGTGATAGTAGCATTTTGACCAAGACGCACTTTACCAATGCTGTCTTCGGCGACTTCAGCAATTACAAACATTTGGTTGGTTTGGCCAATTTCAGCAATGCCATTTGCGCCGATCGCTTCACCCGATTTGGTATAAACCTTTAAAATTTCTCCAGCGATTGGTGCTTGAACGTAGCTCAATCTTAGTTCTGCTTCGGCTTTTCTGACATTTGCGATCGCATTACTAACTTGGGCTTGTGCTACTTGCACATCGGTAGGACTAACATCTAAAATTCTGCTTAGTTTGGCCTTTTCTTCATCGATTTGTCTTTGCAAAGTTGCTACAGTTTTATCGCGGTTAACTTTAGCTTCGATTAACTGCTGTTGCAAAGTTGCTGAATTTTGTATTTGGTTGGCTCTAGCCTCAGCAAGTTGCTGTCGCAAGGTTGCCAATGTCTGCTTTAGGGTAGCTTGGCTTTCAGCCACCTGCTGATTAGCAGTTATTGCACTCAAGCGTCTTCTATCTCGCTCTTGCTGAGAAATAGCACCTTCTTTGTATAAATAATCATAGCGTCCGGCATCGACTTGAGCATTGCGCTGTTCGGCTTGAATACGTGCAACCGTTGCTCTGAGAGCATCTCTTTGTCCACTGAGTTCAGCTTCTAGGCGATTCACTGTTGCTTGTTGGACAAGTTTATCACCACTTAACTGAGCTGCAACCCGCGCGATCGTTGCTTGCCCTGCATTCCTTTCGCCAATTAACTGCGCTTGTAGACGAGCAATAACTGCTCTTTGAGCTTGAATATCTCTTGGAGAGCCAGCCCTGACTTGCGCTAAATTCGCACGGGCTTCTTGGACTTTCGCTTTTGCCTCTTGTAGTCCGGCTACTTGGGTATCGCGGTTGTCCAAAATTGCCACAATTTGACCTTGCTTTACGCGTTCACCCTCTTTCACCAAAAGTTGCTGAATTCGTGACGATGGCGCTAATCCTGATGATGGGGCGGACAATTTAACAACTTCGCCTCGCGGTTCCAAACGCCCTACAGCACTAATGCTATTGGTAGATGGCATTACAGGTGCGGATGTAGTTAGTTTTCTTAACTGCTCGATTTTAGCCGTACCTAGTATGCCAGCGGCGATTACTACTGGCACGGCTACAGCGATACCCCACCAAATCTTAGGTTGTTCATGATTTAGTGTCTGTTCACTTGGTTTCGGCTTTTCAGTCACCCTTGACATAGTATGTTGCCCATTTACCTGAATTGTGCTGATGGAAGTAAAAATAAAAAGGTTTTTAATCAACAGCCAGCTGTTAGGACAAACAACAGTGGTTTCAAGCTGGGTATGGCTTAAAAATCCATTGTGTGATGAACGTTCAACACTATGGCTTTACAAAATGGTGTTTTCTATAGCTGCTCATTATGTATGCAATACACTTTGACCTCTCTCCAAACCTCTCTCCTAAAAGGAGAGAGGCTTTGAGGCTTACTGGTTCACCTTGCAGCAATAAAAGTTTTTCTGCTTCCCTCTCCTGTTAGGAGAGGGTTAGGGTGGGGGAGTTTCGGTCTGTATTGAAACTGAGAAACGCTATAGTAGCTGACTATTCAATAACTCTGAGTATTATTGAGACATGAGTGCAATGGGAGTTAGCAGAATTCACAAGCAGTATGAATCTAGATATAGAGACGCGATATATTGCGTCTCTATAAAAAATTCTAAATTGGTATGATGCGGTACTTTACTGCTACATTCACTACAGCTATAGTTAGTCACAAAATTGAAAAGAAACATCAAAAATAGACTGTTGCCTTTGTTGGACACAATCTTGCTACAAAAGTTAGTCTTCCTTAAGTCAATCAACGATTAACTAACTAAAAAATGTCTGTCAATTTAAACATTCCTAACATCAGAGTTTCCTTAACTTTCTGGTCAATGAGTTAGCTGTCTCTAGCTAGTTGTTTGCACCTACCAAGACAACAAACCATTTTGTGATATTTGCTTCAAAGACCTTACTATTCTCCCTGTTGCTGTTTTGGAACTCCATAAAACTCTCGTTGAATGAATTCTACATTTATCTGTTAGCTGAAAACGTAGCAGAGCCTACAGATGGGGGAGATGAGGATGATGGAGGAGATGATTAAGTTGGGAGGTCGAATAAAACTGTGGTCATGTAATTTTCTGCCCAAGCTGGCCCAAAGGCTTTTTCAAGTACGCGGCGGGTTTTATCGTTTTGCTGCTGTTTGGTGCAGTAGTTGTGTTGTCCGGCAAGATTTTGGGTGACTTGTTCAACTGAAACAGGATGTGAGGCGATCGCTTGGATGCAATGAATATCTAAAAATTCTCGCACCCGCGACAGAAACATTGTTTCTTCCTCTGGGGAACTGGGGCGCACAAAGATACAAAAATCCGAAAAAATGTTTCCCCATTCTGGTAATTCACGGGGTTGGGAAAAGTTAAGCACTGTTAGCTGTGTCAGTGCAGAAGTATAAGATTCTGGTAAGGTGCGCTCTACTTGGATAGGAGAAAGGTCTGCGATCGCAGCACTAATTTGACCTCTACCCCCAACTAAATCACAACCAAACATCGGCAGGTTGTATTCTGGACGGGGAAACATGACGCAGTGCAAAATATCCAGCATATTGCCGATTTTTGCCAGTTCCAGGTGCATTTTCCGAAACTGGGGCGTTTGATAGCAACGGTTTTCAATCGTCAGTTTTTCGCCTTCTAATCTACCTTCCACATACCCCAACTCATTAGGCAAATGGTAAGGGGATAAATCCAGGTGCTGATGCCAAGCTGCCTCAATACAATCAGCTAGCTGACGAATTAGGGGGTGTTGTTGCTCGCGCAGCGAGGGCATAGAAGTAAATGACATATTCTAGTTGGGAATGCGATCTAGTGGCCAGTCTACAACTTGTCGTGCCATACCTGTTGTGGTCTGCAATATAAGCAAACACTTACACCCAGCCAACGTAAATTTATAAGACAGATACTTTTCACAAGTATTATTTATTTTGTAGTCTAGGTTACAGAAATAATTTTAGATTAGCCCATTTGTGAAGGTTAATAGAAAGCTATGAAACTAGATTCTCATAGACCGGATTTTGCTGTACATACAAGAAAGCACAATAATCTGGAAGGCTTACAGAGGTTCAGAGCTTCTACTTGGGTAAACCTTTTGCAACTTCCCAACCCCTTTAGTTTTGACGAAGCACTTTTATTGTGTCCGGTTTCAGCAGATGAGTGGCTAGCCTGGATTCCAGATCATGGCGAGGCAATACTCAATATCAGGCAATTTAGTTATTAGTTATGGGTCATTTGTCATTTGTCATTTGTCATTGGTTAATAACTTTAGACAAATGACTATTGCTGCCAGAAATCAGTGACATCGTATCCCAATTCACTTAACATCTGCCGCAGCAGGGGTAAACTGAGTCCAATTACATTGCTGTGGCAGCCTTCAATTTTTTCCACGAAGAAACTTCCAAAACCTTCAATGGCAAAAGCACCAGCACACTTGAGCGGTTCACCGGTGGCAACATAAGCTTTAATTGCCTTCTCGCTCATTTGAGCAAAGTAAACTCTTGTAACTTGTGACTTGACTAAAGTACGCTTTTGCTGATTATCAATTAAGGCATGACCTGTGTACAAGTCGCCAAAGTTACCTTGCATTATCTGCCAACGTGCGATCGCTTCAGAGAAGTCTGCTGGTTTGCCGTAAATTTCACCATTGATGGACAAAACTGAATCACAACCGATAATCAAAGCTGATTCAAACTGTGGGGCTACAGTTTCCGCTTTATACTGGGCAAGAGTTTTGACCAATTCTGCTGGTTCCCTTAGTTCAATTTGCGACTCATCAAAGTCACTAGGTCGAACTATCGGTTCAATACCAACAGTTTGCAGCAAGCGGCGTCGGGCTGGAGAAGCTGAAGCAAGTACAAAAGGTGGAATTTTCATGATCTGACCAACTTGGTAATTGGGGATGGGGTACTGGGCGTTGGGCATTGCTTATTTCCCTTGTTCCCCTTTTCCCGCAGTCTTTTTTTAATTTTTAATTTTTAATTGATGTCTCCCCAATTAATAAACAGAAAAAGAATTAACAACCTCATCAATCATTCGTTTAACTTTCTGCCAGCGTTTTTCAGGAATTGAGGCGTTGAAGGTAAAAAGTTTACCACGGCTCACAGCAACACTGGCGATGTTGTGTCGTTGCTGTTGATTGGGGAGTTTAACCTCATACTCTAAAAGGTAGTATGTTTTACCGTCTACTTCTCGCTGGGCAGCATTGACTAATTCCGCCGAACGACCAGAATCAGGAGGCGCGAGAGCTGCTTTTCCTAATTTGTATCCTACTTCTGTTGGGGTTCCCAACTCTGACAAAGTTTTGCCTTCGGGAACTGGGCTAATCACAACCGAAACATTTTCAGACACCTCAATCAAATCGTGGAAAACCACATCTGGCCCATCGGCAACTTTAACTGGCAGCCAGCCGTTAGGATATAAAAACTGATAGCCATCACCACTGTCTACAAAGCTTTTGAGTCCAGCCGCAGCCGCAACATCCGAATTACTCAGACTGAAGCTCAACACCAATAGCAAAATTAATCCAATTCGTTTCCACATTTCTACAGATTCCTTTGGGCTGGAGATAACACAAGGCTTGCATCATTTCTCGTCTTTATTCTCCCACCAAGCGGGACGCTTAGGATAATGCATTAGATGGTGAAGTATAAATGCTTATGTTGCCTAACGCCTAATTTTGAAAAGAATTCAGAAGTCAGAATTCAATAGTCAAAATCAAGACGTTTCTCGTAGAGAAGCTATGCCGTTGGCAAAGCCTCTCCTTCGCGCTGCGTCTCCGACAGGAAAAGGAGAAGAGAAGGCTTTACGCTACGCTATCCGTCAGTATACAGAATTCCCAACTGAATTCTGGCGGCTGACGCCTTTATTCTGTTCCATAAAAAAGGAGAGGCAGATAATTCTACCTCTCCTATACAGGGACAAACAAATGACTTGAACTATCCCATGATTAATTCCAACTTACTAGGCTTAGTATCTGTTGGCTTTGTTGGGTTTGTGAACAAGAAAGCTGAGAACTTGACACTGCTTGATGTTGTCAAAACCCACAACACGGATATAGCTGGTGTTGAATTGAGAACGGCATCCTTGAACTTCGCTCAATACTTCTTGAGTAGATTTAGCACCGAACAAAGGCAACTTCCACATTGTCCAATATAATTCTGTTGGCTCAGAAGTTTCGTTAAACTCGATCGCTGGAATGAAACCTTGATTCAAAATGTACTGAATCTGCTTGGCAATTTGAGCGTCAGACAGAGGGGGCAGATAAGAAAGGGTTTCGTAACGACGCTCTTTTGGTAAAGTTTGCATAGCTTTTTGATAATGGGTTGCGATTTTTTACTACTGAGTTGACCGAACTAATTGGATAAGTTATCCAAATTCGGATCTGAGGTTGCTTGCTGTTCTGGTTGCAGACTGGGGTTAGATGTGTCTATTCGTGTGATGCGTTCTAAATGCTGGCGACGCTGCTCCATGTTGGCTTGTTGAATGCCAGTGCGAACCATTTCCGGTAAAAATTCTGCAATTTCTTCCGCAA
Organism: Nostoc sp. LEGE 12454; assembly: GCF_056620565.1. Classification (NCBI taxonomy): domain Bacteria; kingdom Bacillati; phylum Cyanobacteriota; class Cyanophyceae; order Nostocales; family Nostocaceae; genus Nostoc; species Nostoc sp. LEGE 12454. The sequence continues at coordinate 257,401 of NZ_JBWQXL010000005.1, read as the reverse complement.
TGTGTTCTCTGACAGTCATGATTCGCAAAGCCAAATCTGGTTTTTCTCGCAACAGTTGCTCAATGAATGACTCACCATTTTGAATTTTGCCAGACGAAAAGTTATGCAACCAAAGTTCTAATGGCGGATTCGTTTCGCCTAGCTGTGCCAATACTGTCCTTAGAGCCTGATAAGTCAGATAGCTTTGGAGAGTTTTGGCTGTGTCCTTCGCAATTTGCTTAAGATTCATGCTTGACCCCAGCCCTGAAGAGTTATGAGTTATGAGTTATGAGTTATGAATTAATGCAAATCCTAACTCTTGTACAGACGCGATTCATCGCGTCTCTACTTCTAACTCTTAACTCTTAACTGTTAACCCAGATCAGACGGTATCCATTGCTTCAAACTCGAACTTGATTTCTTTCCACAGTTCGCAAGCAACAGCCAGTTCAGGAGACCACTTGGCAGCTTCGCGGATGATATCGTTACCTTCACGAGCCAAGTTACGGCCTTCGTTACGAGCTTGAACAACAGCTTCCAAGGCGACGCGGTTAGCGGTTGCACCAGGAGCGTTACCCCAAGGGTGTCCCAGAGTACCACCACCGAATTGTAGTACGGAGTCATCACCAAAGATTTCTACCAGGGCGGGCATGTGCCATACGTGGATACCACCAGAAGCAACTGCCATTACACCAGGTAGAGAAGCCCAGTCTTGGGTAAAGTAGATACCACGAGACTTGTCTTGCTCAATGTAGTTTTCACGCAACAGGTCAACGAAGCCCATTGTGATGCCGCGCTCACCTTCCAACTTACCAACTACTGTACCAGTGTGGATGTGGTCGCCACCAGATAAACGTAGGGCTTTAGCCAATACACGGAAGTGGATACCGTGGTTCTTTTGACGGTCAATTACAGCGTGCATCGCACGGTGAATGTGCAGCAAGATACCGTTATCGCGGCACCAACGAGCCAATGTAGTGTTAGCGGTGAAACCTGCGGTGAGGTAGTCATGCATGATGATGGGCATTTTGAGTTCTTTTGCGTACTCAGCCCGCTTCAGCATTTCTTCACAGGTAGGAGCGGTTACGTTGAGGTAGTGACCTTTAATTTCACCGGTTTCTGCTTGGGACTTGTTGATAGCTTCAGCTACGAACAAGAAGCGATCGCGCCATCTTTGGAATGGTGCGGAGTTGATGTTTTCGTCGTCTTTGGTGAAGTCCAAACCACCGCGTAAGCACTCGTATACAGCGCGTCCGTAGTTCTTAGCGGAAAGACCCAATTTGGGCTTAATGGTACAACCCAACAAAGGACGACCGTATTTGTTTAACTTATCGCGCTCAACTTGGATACCATGAGGAGGCCCTTGGAAGGTCTTGATGTAAGCTACTGGGAAACGGATGTCTTCTAGACGTAGTGCCCGTAAAGCTTTGAAACCAAATACGTTACCGACAATTGAGGTCAATACGTTGGTTACAGAACCTTCTTCAAACAAGTCCAGAGGATAGGCAACGTAACAAATGTACTGGTTGTCTTCGCCGGGAACTGGTTCGATGTCATAGCAACGACCTTTGTAGCGATCGAGGTCGGTGAGCAAATCTGTCCACACAGTTGTCCAAGTACCTGTGGAGGATTCAGCCGCAACAGCCGCACCTGCTTCTTCGGGAGGAACACCAGGCTGAGGTGTCATACGGAACGCAGCTAGAAGATCGGTATCTTTTGGTGTGTAATCCGGTGTGTAATAAGTTAGTCTGTAATCTTTAACCCCGGCTTGATACCCAGATTTGCTCTGAGTCTTCGTTTGAGCGTAAGACATAATTTTATCCTTCCCTGAAATCACTCTTTTTAATTATCAAATCACGTTTTGTGCAACTTCCCCTCACCCCGCTCTTGCCCCCCTTGAGCGAGGGGAAGATCAGAAAAATTTTTTGTTAGGAGTTGCCTTTGGCAAAGGTTAGCAGTTTTTTTGCGGCTGACACAATGGATAGCGGTGGTAGCCCTCCTCACCAGTGTTTCCCCTTCTAGGGGTACACCACCTAGCGCTTCTACTGTTTCCTCTTGCTAAAAATCAAAATTCTTTTTTACTTCTTCTTCGCACCCAACTAAACCTTCTCAATTTCACCAAAACTTCCGCTTTTTGCGGCTTGATTTAGATAATTCCCCCATAAATTAGGGTATTCAGGGGATTGGGCTGGCTGGCACACATTCCCGCCTTTACACTCCCTATATCTTGACCTTTGATGGAAAAGATACCAGAAAAGAATTTACTTGACACAGATTTAGCAGAGTGGTGAGCAAAAGATAAAAGAATTGCACACCACGTAATTTGTAACTTGTTTCACAATATATCAAGAATTCGATAAGTTATTCTTTGAAAGTTTTTAACTTATCTATTTAATTTTGTTATTACATAAATATTTAAACTTTTTGTTACAAAAGCTTTACAAAATGTCATTAATAACTGTAAAGGACTGAAAAGATCGGGTAGATGGAGAAATCCCCAGTCCCTAGCGATGCACTGAGTTTCGACTGCATTCAACTACCGCTTGTGGTTGGTGTAGCCTCTCCAAGAGTTGTGTCCCCAATCCCCAATGTTTGAAAAATCCCAGCTAGGGGAACACTGAAATTAACCCAAAGCCAGTTTAGGTAAATGCTATGGGTACTGTCTCCAAAGGAAATGTCACCGTGGTATTGTTTTACAAGCGTACTAGTTTATTAATTACTTCTATCTTGCTGGGGTTGATAGCTTTGCCAAATATGGGATGGGCGCAAAAAACCCCTGATATTAATTCATCTGATGTAACCCCCGCTTACCCATCTTCCGCACCGCCACCGCGAGTAGAATCTTTGCCTGATGAGCGGGGAGTTGAAGAAAATTCACCAAAAACTGATTATCGTGTTGGTAACTTATTGGGAGATGTTACAGGTAATCTTTGGGTAGGTTCTTGGCGGGGACTATCGCGGATCGATCCTAAAACCGGCAAGATTATTTCTCGTGTTAGCTTACCGAATGTTGCCATTGGTGCTTTAGCCCAAGACAAGGTAGGACGTTTGTGGGTAGGAAGTTATGAGGGACTAGTGCGAGTTGACCCCCGGACTAACGAAATCACCGCACAAAATTTATTTTTGCCTTCTAAACGCGTGTTGTCACTGTTACTTGACAAACGAGGTTATTTGTGGACTGGAACCGATAGCGGTTTAGCTCTAATTAGTCCCGACCAAGGCTTGATTATGACAACATTAAAAAATCTACCTGGTGTCAGTGCTAATGCCTTGACTTTAGATGCTGAAGGTCAATTGTGGGTTGGTACTCTGGATGGATTGGTGCGGGTAAATACTGCTAGTGCTGCGATTATGAAGCGAATAGCCGATTTACCAGGGGCAACTGTACAAGCTTTAGCTATTAGTCCAGAAGGGTTAATTTGGGCGGGAATGCCGAATAATTTGCTAGTTATTAACCCAAAAACTGGTGCAGTGTTACGGTCTGTAACTCGCCTGCGTGGGCGTGATGTAACGGCGATACGTTTTGCTAAAGATGGTAGTGTCTGGGTCGGGACTAATAATGGTTTGTTACGATTAGATCCAAATACAGGGGCTGTATTAGATGGAGAAGTTGCTGGACTTCCTTCTAGTAGGGTTCTTACCCTTGCACCTGATATCGGCAATAAATTATGGATTGGCACTAGTGAAGGTCTAGCTTGGTTAATGCCCAAAACGGACAGTGCAAAACCCCATATTGCTTTCAGTCGCGCCGTTAAATGATTAGTTAAGAGTTATGAGTTAGGAGTTATAAGTTAAAAAATTTTTTAAATTCAAAACTCCTTACTCCTAACTTTTAACTTCTAACTCAGCACTCACTACTCAGCACTCAAAAAATGGCAATCACTACCCAGCAATTAATTCAATGGAAACAACAGGGACGTTCAATTGTCGCGTTGACCGCTTGGGATTATGCGATCGCTCAACTCTTGGACGCAGCTGGTGTAGACTTAATCCTTGTGGGTGATTCTATGGCAGTAGTTCTTGGGTATGAAACAACACTGCCAATTACTTTGGATGAAATTATATATCACGCTAAAGCTGTGCGCCGTGGGGTTAAACGGGCATTAGTAGTTGTAGATTTACCATTTTTGACGTATCAAGAAAGTCTGCAACAAGCCATGCACTCAGCTGGGCGGGTACTAAAGGAAACCGGCGCTCAAGCGGTAAAATTGGAAGGTGGCTATCCAGCAATGGCCGAAACTGTGGCTCGTCTAGTACAAGCTGGAATTCCGGTAATGGGTCATGTGGGTTTGACACCGCAATCAATACATCAACTGGGTTTGCGACAACAAGGAAAAACGCAAGAAGCCAGTGAGAGGATTTTACAAGAAGCGATCGCTCTCGAACAAGCGGGTGTATTTTCTCTCGTGTTAGAGCATATCCCCGTAGATTTAGCAATGCAGATTTCACAAAAATTAAGTATTCCCACAATTGGTATCGGTGCGGGAATTCACTGCGATGGACAAGTTTTAGTTACCTCAGATGTCCTCGGACTGGCAGAAAAGCATCCACCATTCGCCAAAGTTTACACAAATTTGCGCGAGACGATTACCAAAGCTGTGCAAGATTACGCTGTGGAAGTGCGAGAGCGAAAGTTTCCTTGACTTCATCATTAACTATGGCTGAAACTGAAGCAACAAATTTCTTAAGAGTTCTACTTCAACAAGATGCAGAGCATATACAAACTTGGCTGAGAATGGTTTGGGCAGAGCAACAGCAAGTACCAGAAAAATTTAATTGGCTTGGTTTGGCTGAAGTCTCTACTTTCAGAGCGCAAGAATTAGCCAATGAATAATCTAATGAATCTCATTCAGAAAGCCTTGCTTGGGCAGAGATAGCAACTTCAGTTTACGAATTTTTAGCTGAGAATAATCCTAGCTTTTCTGAACGATATCTAAATTCTTCAATGACATTACGAGCTTACATAATCCTAAAATTTGGTGCTATTCCAGGAAATCGGGTTCTCGATATATATCTGATTATTAATTGGTTTTTCGATAATTTACACATTTCCTACCAAGAAGCATTAATTAAAGCAGCCGGTTGGAGAGAAGCTTTAGCAGCCAAGAATCCAGAAGAAACTCAAAAAAAGTTTGATAGCGAACTTGAAGATTTCAGAAAATTAAGGTTTATTAAGAATCGGTTATCCATCATTAAATATTTATCTAAGAGTAAATATTTTCTTCCAAACGAGGAACTGAATACTTGGATTTCACTTTGGGAAAAATTGCCCTAAGCCATGTTGATTCAGTCTTTCGGAAATCCTTTAAGCAGTACTGCAACCTAAATCAACAGTAACTACTAAATAAATTTTAAATAAGCAGCTAATCGAGAACATAAAAAACCCCGACTTGATAGCCGAGGTAGATGGGAGAAGTCCAAATGTCGATGGGATATTGCAATACCGAAGTCTGTTTTTCTTAGTTAACACCCAATGCAACCAAGGCGCTTTACTAAGCTATGTAAATAAATATAACAATAATATTACAAATGGTCAACTAGACTTGACAAACAAAGGCTGATATATTTTATAAGAACTACTTATCAAGGCAGTACGATCCGCAAATAAAATGGGTTACTGGGTAAGATAGTGCAATAAAAACGAGAACCGATCTTTTGGGGAGTAGAAAAACTAAACGATTAGCTGCACAATTCAGGGTAGGTGGAATTAAGCCAGAGATTTGAGAAGCTAGCTACTAGATCGCGAAAGTCTTTACAATTCCCTTGTTGACTCAAAAAGTATTTCTCGACCTATGACGAATCAAGCTCCTATCCCGGTTATTGTCAACGGTGCTGCTGGCAAAATGGGCCGTGAGGTGGTTAAGGCGGTGGCACAAGCGCCTGACTTAAACTTAGTGGGTGCAATTGACTACAGTTTAGAACATCAAGATAAAGATGCCGGGGAGTTGGCGGGTTTAAGCGAACCTTTGGAAGTGCCGATTACCAATCAATTAGAACCGATGCTGGGGTATGTGGCTGGCGACAGACAGTCTCCTCCAGGGGTGATTGTAGACTTTACCCATCCCGATTCAGTTTATGACAATATTCGCAGTGCGATCGCTTACGGTATTCGTCCTGTAGTCGGCACCACTGGGTTAAGTCCAGAACAAATTCAAGACTTGGCAGATTTTGCCGACAAAGCTAGCACTGGTTGTCTAATTATTCCTAATTTTTCCATTGGGATGGTACTGTTGCAACAAGCCGCGATCGCAGCCTCAAAATATTTTGACCATGTAGAAATTATCGAATTGCATCACAATCAAAAAGCTGATGCTCCTAGCGGTACTGCCATTCAAACGGCGCAGTTATTAGGGGAGTTAGGTAAAACTTTTAACCCTGCTCTTGTAGAAGAAACGGAAAAATTACCAGGAGCAAGGGGCAGTATCGCAGATGAAGGGATTAGAATTCATAGCGTGCGCTTGCCGGGATTGATTGCCCACCAGGAAGTTATTTTTGGCGCAGCAGGACAGATTTATACTTTACGACATGATACAAGCGATCGCGCTTGTTATATGCCAGGAGTGCTACTAGCGATTCGTAAAGTTTTAGCGCTAAAGTCGTTAGTATATGGATTAGAAAAGATACTTTAAACACACAATTGGGCATTCATTACTTAGCACTCATGTTAGTACCACTGACTCGCCAGAAATTTGAACAAGTTGTCCCCCTAATTGCCACTGGTTTGCAGTACAAATATTATTGGGGGAAGTTCTCAAATTTTTTGCAACGGCTGTTAATTTCTGTAGTTGCGGTAGTTGTGATTTTGCTTGCAACAGTTATTTTCAAGCTTGAGTTTGCTTCAATAGTATTTGTGCTAGGGGTAATTAGCGCTTTTTTTTGGCTGTGGTATCCAGTGTTTCAAGCAAGTATGCGGAATTTACAATGCCGCCGTTATAAATACGGTGGCTTTTTCCGTGGTCGAGTCCTAGATTGGTGGATTACAGACCAGTTAATAGGTAAAACCGAAACAGTCAACAACAAAGGCGAATTGGTGATTGTAGAAAACCGAGAAAAACAGATAAACTTAGAGATAGGTGATGATACAGGATTTAGCATTGAGTTTGTAGCACCATTACGTCCTGCCCACAAAGTTATTACTCGCGGTCAAATTGCAGAAATGGTAGTGATGTCCAATCGCCCAGATTTGAGCAGTATTGATGAATTTAGCGATATATACTTTCCCAATCGTGACCTGTGGGTTAGCGATTATCCTTATCTGCGGCGGGATTTCTTTAACGAAGTCGGTCGTCGCTTGCGTGAAGACCAACAACAAAAGCCGCGTCGGCGGCGTCGTAGAGTAGAGGATTGAAGAAGTAATTAGTAGACGACCTACACCTTGCGTCTACGTAGGGTGGGTGCAAGTCATTTAATAATTACGAGATTACGAGGCAAATATCGCCAATATCTGGGCAGTTTGCTCTCAACCACAAAAATTCTCAATGTTCGTCCAGGAAGTTCGAGCATTTAAATTCGGGATAAATCTCTCCTGCCTTCTTGCTAACGAGAGCATCCCACTTTGATGAGTTTTCCTTGCAAACGATAAGTCACTGTCCCGCAGGCAAAACCTGCCGAATTAGTTTCTACATAAGGCCGTGTTGGCGGATTTTGTTTATCTAACCGCGATTTCCAATTGCCAGATATTCTTTCTAGAGTAGGATACTTGCTTAAAAATTGTGAGCCTGCAACAATATCGTGAGGCCCCTTAACATTTATCTTAGAGCTATTCATGTAAATATTATAATCATAAATAACGTTTTTATTTTTAGTCTTATTATTAATATTTTTTCCAGGAAAAGCATAAAGAATGTTCCTAAGAATTCTGACATCAGACGACGTATAAGCAAATATTTGCCCGCCATTAAGTTCTGGACTCTGATTATTTAAAACAGCTGTGTTATTTACAATATCAACATGCTCGCTTAAAAATGCATGAATACCCGACCCACCATTATTAAATGCAAGATTATTTCTAACTAAAGTGTATCCTTTATATGCACCCAGTTTTGGGTTTTCATCATTTCTTGTACTATCGATAATAATGCCATTACCATCTGTAATCTTTCCGACTGCAATCCAAGGGATATACATACGATTGTTGTAGGTTTTGTTGTTAGTAACAAACACCTTGTATCCCCGCTTGTTGTCAAAATTCCAACTGCTCAATACCGAAATACCACTGGTACCATAAACGCTATACCAGGCATTATTAAACACTTCGTTATTATCTATTGTCACATAGTCCGATTGAATAGCGGAAATACCTGCTCCTCCACACCCATGTACCTTGTTGTTGACAATACGTATATGGTGACTATGACCATTTGTTCGTCCATCCACACTGATGCAGTTTCCATTCGTTAGCGGGTTTTGTTTGTTAGTCTTCTGACTCATCGCATAATCAAGAGTTATATTGGCATTATTTCCTATTACCTCCAGCCCATTTATCTCGATATATGAAGCTTTATTTGAAATCGAGATACCATTCCATGTATTGTGCTGAATTTTTGGGAAATGACCGGGATATGCTTTATACTTAATCCATGCTTTTGCAGTTCCAGAACGTTTAATACTTACTGCACTACCAGCTTTGCTTAAATTTGTATACACTCCGTTCATAATCATTACTGTATCGCCAGGGTTAGTCAGATTTGCTGCCCTTTGAATTGTCCTAAAGGCGGATGAAGTAGAGAGTCCGCTATTTGTGTCATTTCCAACACCATTAACATAGTATGTTTTTGGAGTTGCCCTAGTGCTAATTAGCTGACGGTTGGATAAGATAATTTCCTTATTACTAGATACCTGATAAACGTTTTTAACTAAAGATACTTTTATTCCTTCTCCATCAGCCAAAAGACTTAATACCACAGGAATTGCAAGATATGCGCTTAAACTGAAACCTTGAATTACCACAAGAAAAGGCTCCTTGAACGGCACGACTTAACAAAAATATCAGGATATTCAAAGATTGATGAATACTCTTTTGAATACAAAATACAATAGAGCCGACTTTCCTAGTTCCCCCGATTTCTATCTTGTCCATAGGCTTGCCAAGCTAAGTCTACCAACCCATCAACGATCGCAGCTGCTACAACTGCATTACCTTTGCGGCCGTCAATTATAATGTGAGGCACTAGAGAGTCTTGTAAACGCTCCTTAGCTTCATCAACATTTACAAATCCCACTGGAGTTGCGATTATTAAAGCAGGTCTAATTTCCTCAACTTCAATTAAATCTACCAGTGCAGTCAGGGCCGTTTGCGCTTGACCCACCACAAAAATTCCCTCTGGATAACGCTTTGCTAAGGTTTCTATTCCCCATGCTGCGCGAGTTTTTTCTTTTTGAGGGCGTGTTAGAGCTTCCATGCTGCAATACACTGGATTCGCAAAGGTGTTTTGAATATCGTAGGCAATACCTACTTGTACCATCGGCACATCTACCACAATCGTGGTACGTGCGGCTAGCGCTGCTGCTCCAGCTTGCAAGGCACGCTCAGAAAAGCGAATCAAAGACTTATACTCAAAGTCAGCCGTGGCGTAGATTACCCGACGCACAATCTCATACTCTGCGGGTGAAAAGACATGATCGCCAATTTCACTATCAATGATTGCTAAACTTTGAGCATCAGTTACGTGCCATTCCATTTTTGTCGAGCTTCTCAAATATTAGCTTTCAGCTTATCAGCTTCAGAGAGTTAAGAGTTAGGAGTTAGCAGTTATAAGTTAATTAAACTATTCCTCCTAACTACTCACTCATAACTCATTACTAGAAGAAGACCGACTGAAAATAGGAGATAAGTAGGCAACCAAGACGCCAATGAGAAACCCAGAGATATTGCGAACTAAAGGCAACCAGTCGCTTGTACGTGTCACAACTGGTCCAATGCCGAAGGCAATAAACAAGATTCCCCACAAAGGTGAGAAAATTAAAGCCCATTGCCAAGCAAAAACTTGTCCTTTTTCGCGGGGTTGAGCTGCAAATCCACAAATCACCCCACCAATAACTGAGGTAATCAAGGTGAGAATCCACTGCTCTCGTGGTAGTCCGGGGACAACATTGCAACCCCCTTTGAGCAAACAGCCTTTAACGGATTCTAAGGCTTGTAGAATCGCTTGATCTTCGCCTTGTTCGCGGACAAAATACAAATTCCCGAAGCGGGTTTGCAGTTCTATCCAAAAAGTTCGGGGTAAAAGTTTATAAACAGCATCGCCGACGCTAAAACTGAGGATGTTACCGCCACGAGAATCAGCAACGAGTAGAATGCTTTTGTCATCCAAACCCCAATATTTTATAACTGCCCTACCTGGGGTGCGGTCATATTGGGTTAATACTCGCAGTTTCCAGCCCGTATCAGCTTCAAACTGCTCTAAATCTTTGACAAGCTTTTCTTCTTGCAGCACAGCCAGAGATTTTGCTAAATCTACAACTGGGGTAAAAGTGTCAGGAAGTAACTCAGGATTGTCATAAGCCAGCGCTGGGGGAGAATGCATCACCCAAATTGACCCAGCCAGGAAAAATATTGCAATAGATACTAGAATTCGTCGCCAAAAACAAGATTGCATGGACGTTTTTATACAAATATTAACGGTAAAAGCGAACAAGTTGTTTTAAAAGAGTACTAGAAAAATGATAGTTCTTTACACTTGTTTACTTTACTCTAATCTAGGGGATCAAAGCAAAAGGTTTTTGGGGAGTGTGGAAATTATATAAAGCAAAACGCGATTTTTGTCAACTAGTTAAAATACTCAAAATATCCTTAATTAAAATAATAATCGTGTCTGGGGAGAGGGGAGGAGGCTATAGACACTAAAATCATCCACCCTCTTTTTAATTATTATCGTCAAAGTTTTTAACAACTCAAAATTGACTAAGCCATAGCGGAGTTCCCCATACAATAAAAGGGGAATGATTAGAGGTGAGAGATGACTAACAAAGAATTATTAATCCAAGAAATAGAAACTTTACCGCCGGAGTTGCTAACAGAAGCACTCGATTTGATCCGTTCTATTAAGGTTAAATATACACAAAAGGAGTTAGAACCAGATACGCTTAAACTTATCCCTTTAAAGGATTCTATAGAAACTTCTACTGATAAAGAGCAACTTACATACCGTCCTGCTTCTGGACGCTCCATTCTTCGACACGCTGGCACTTGGGAAGGTGACGACTTTGAAGAATGCCTTCAAGCAGTATATGCTACTCGTGGTCAAGCTAAATTTGATGACGAAAACCTATTTGAATAATGTATTTACTTGATACAAATCATTGTAGTGCCATTATTTTAGGCGATCCCAATATTGTCCGTCGCGTGAACGAAGTTGGAGAAAATAACATTGCTACTTGCGTAATTGTCCAGGGTGAAATGACATTCATGATGGAAAAATCACAACGCAAGGAAAATAATCTGGTTCGCTTGACAGAATTTTTAGAAGATATTCGTGCATACCACATAACAGAACAAACAGCAACAATTTACGGTCAAATTAAAGCAGCTTTATTCAACAAATTTGCAGCCAAAGATAAAAATAAGCGGCGAAAAACTAAAATTGTTGATTTAGGTTTTGATGAAAATGACATTTGGATAGCTGCTATTGCACTGCAAAATAATTTAACTGTTGTTTCCAGTGATAGTGACTTTTTGCGAATTCAACAGGTGAGAAGCTTTTCGCTGTCATCTTGGATTTGATTTATAGCATAGAGTAATAGCTGCATAATTACCTTTACAGTACCCATCGTTCAGCTATAGTTAAAATACAGCTATCTCCAATTAAAATATATGGTGCAAAGGCTGTGTTCTCGTTCCAGTCATTAACAAGAGAATAAAAAGTAATTTCATGATTGGATTTGGGGAACAATCTTTGTATTATTGTCTCAAAGAAAATTTTAAAATCAGGCTCATTCCTAAACCTAGAATTTATGAACTTCTCAAATTTATCTTGACTAAAATATTCTGCTCGACGATAAATGTCTAATTCACTCCAATAGTGTGTATCCAGTATATTTCCCACCTCTGGATATAAATATTTGCCAAAGTCACACAAATTGACAACATCACGAGTGCGAATGTAGCCTTTATCAAAACTGCAATATCGGCTAGGTTTTGCAAATACAAATAAATCCCCTATTGAACTGTCCCAAGATTTATATTGGCTATTCACGCTATTTACAAATTTGCAAACAACCTCGTATGTACTTGGTTCATGACAGAAATTTGGAAACAAGCACATTTCTCCTAAAAAGACGGCTTGATTAAAATATGCTTCACCCGTTTTCCCAAATTGCTGAATACAACGCCAAAGTTTATCCATAAACAAAAATGGCTTTTTTAAACTGATGAAATACCACACTTTAACACCGCAACAAGGAAGATAACAATGCCCAATGCCCTTTTTTGTTTGGTCAATCTTCCTCATCGAAATTGGTTTCCCAGCTAGCAGCCTCGTTATAACCGTCATTAGCGCGGTACACTTCTGCTTTGCTCCGACGATTTTCATGCCTCAGCACTTCTCGTTCTCGCAACGTTAGTGGTGGTTTTTCATTGTTTGGCAAGCGATCGCTCGTCCGCCTTACAGGTTTTTGGCGCGTGAAGTTTTTCCAAGCAGCTTTCGCGCCAATCAAGATGCTGCGCGTACCTACTTGCAGATTTTGAGCCTGAATTCTTGCACTATCAAGACTTTGGTCAACTTGCTTCACGACTTGACTAGCACTTTTTACACCTTCACTGACATCATCAGTTAAGTCAGTGATTTCTAAGCCAGTTACGCGGATAGCTTCTAAAGTGGGTGGTAACTCCCGCGAGAGAGTATCAAATAGCTTTTCTGCACTGCGAGCCGCGCGTGCTAACTCCTGCAAAGCCGGTATCGCCGCCACTAAAACCGCAGTCAGGCTTGTGGCGACTAAAAGTAAGGAAAGTCCCAACCAAAACAGGGGTTCAATCACGGTTATGTCATTTATGAGCGTTCTAATGGCTGGGGAAGCGAATCTGAGTCTTCAACAGATGTTTGTCGCTTCAAGACTTGGCTTTCTCGCTGACTGGCATCTACACCTGCTGCGATCGCTTCCCGTAATCGATCTAAAGTCTCATCCCAGTTTCGCAGTGCGCTAGCAGAGAGACGATCTGCCTGAATTTGCACACTCATTGATAAATCTTCTGCCAATTCTGGGATAGCATTGGCAGATTTTTTCAAAATTTTACGCGTTTCGCGCCCTGTGCGTGGAGCTACGAGTAAACCGGTCAAAGCACCGATGGTAGCTCCCAGCATCAAACCGCCAAAAAATACTCCAGAACGGTTATTAGACATCTTATTGTTTCTCTCCTTACACCCATTTTAGGTGGGTTTTCTCCCCTTGTAAGACTCAACCGATTTTATTCAGTTAATTTATGGTGACAAAATATCAGTTAGAAAAGTTGCTTTTATTCATTAATACTAAAAGCATTAATTGCTTGTAATTCAAAACTCTCCGTATCTCTCAAAGTTTTGATACCTCTGGTGGGCATCTCTTTGGGTTATGTCTTGAGTAGTTCCGTACCCTTCTACTGATGGCGACGCTCTTAAATAACAAGCTTTGAGGGTATGGAAAGAGGAGGCGATGCCTGCGGCGGGCTATGCCTACGCTAGAAGTCAATACACTCTATGGGATCTTACTAGGGACTTCTCTGCCTGTTCCCCCGTCAGCCCATAAATGTTCATATACAGCAGATTTCAAGTTGGTGAGGTACACAAGCTAATTATGTTACCCAGGTATAAAGCGTGTTTTACTTCTGAATTCTGAATTCTGCTGTAACTCATTTTGCAACTGTTCTTTTCCCAGATATTAACTCTAGCTTCGAAAAATAACGCTGCCAGATTTGCCGCCCTAGCAAAAGTAGACTGATAATTTGCCGCACTTGTTGAATTTGTATTTGTAGCGCTTGATTTCTCTGCCGTAAGTTATAAATATTCTGTTGGCTGAGATAAATATTTTCAGGTGCTTTATTCAGTGCTGCATTGGTACAACTTTCATAGGCGGTTAACTTATCTGCTATATATGCTAGCTGCTGTTTAAGTTGCCACACCCGCCAAGCCACATAAATTAGTACCAGTGAAATCAGGGTGTTAATTATGACAACTAAAATTACCATTGTTTATCTTGACCAATATTAGCTTTGAGGAATTGTTCTATATACTTGATTTGGCTCTTATTTAATGATGAATAAACTAGAGGATAAAATTTATGTCACAAAGTAAATCCCGGATTCTGGCAATAAAAAGTAGTTAGATAATGCTCTAAGCAATATTCAAAGGCTTTACTAGGTAAAAATTAGTGTAACAAAGGCTGATGGCTAAAAAATCACCAATTTGCCAATTTTGTAACAATGATATGTCCACACCTCGCAAAACCACAGCTACAATTGCCTTAGATTCACGACTCGGTTTGCGAAATCAACCCGTATGCTCCATAAGCCCCATCATTACTACCTTCCATTCCTTAACCTGATAATCCTAGTCAATTTGCGAGCTTTGTGGGATGTAAGCACAATGGTATAGACCCTTCAACAGATGGTGAGAGAACTACACTACACTCCTTGGAGACTCCCTAGCATTGTCTTTATTATTGTGCTCCTACCTCTACCAGTTTTCCAGTCTGTCGTGTGCAGTTAACTAATATTTTGCCTCTAAAAACCTCACTAGTGGATCGCCAACCAAAAATTGCTGGGTGTGGACTTGGGAAACAGATAAGTGATAGAGGAGAAAGTCTCTTAATTCCTCTTCCCTTAACCTTTACCCCTTTTTTTGCCGAAGGCTTCCCCCTTAGCCTTTAATCTCTTCCCCGCTAAAGACTTTTCCCTGGTATTTTACTAATACTTTACCAATAATGATTATCTTTTTTTATACATCCAGTAGGAGTTGAGGATGTCAAAAAAATCACCATTGAATAATTTCTTCCCAACTATTCTTACTGCCTTGACAATTGGATTTGTTGGGTGTGGAAATCAAGCTGTAAGAACTACATTCACTCAGACTAACACCCAGGTAAATGAGAATCTTCCCCAAGTTGTAGCGACTACAAGCGTACTGTGTGACTTAACCAGGCAGGTTGCCGGAAATACAGTTAACCTTACCTGCTTAATTTCCCCTACTGCCGACCCCCAATTTTATAAACCAAAACCGGAAGATCGTAAAGCCATTGAACAAGCTAATCTTATTCTTTATAATGGTTACAATTTTGAACCAAATCTGATTAAGTTAATTAAAGCGACTAAAAACCCTATACCAAAAATAGCCGTCGCTCAACTGGCAGTGCTTAAGCCACAAAAATTTCAGGTCGGTGGTAAGAATGTAACCGATCCTCATGTTTGGCACAATACCAAAAATGCTATCAGAATGGTGGAGGTAATTAATAGTAATTTGAGAAAATTACAATCTAGTGATGCAGAGGCTTATAGCAGTAATACTAAAAAAATTACCAATGAACTCACTCAACTAGATAGCTGGATTAAGTCAAGAATTGCCAGTATTCCTAACAAAGAACGTAAGTTGGTTACAACCTCTGATGCACTGAGTTATTACGCCAAAGCATACCGTATTTCATTGACAGGAGGATTGCAAAGTATTAGTACTAAAGAAAACCTGACAACCGAACGAGTCAATAATTTGGCTACAAACATTAAACAGGCTAAAGTATCAACAATTTTTGCGGAAGTGGAAATTAATCCTAATTTGATTCAATCTGTAGCCACAGAAGCTGAAGTGAACATTTCTGACAGAAAGCTGTATACTGAGGGACTTGGTGAACCAGGAAGCGACGCGGACACTTATCAGAAAATGATGATTGCCAATACACGTACAATTGTAGAAGGACTAGGAGGGACGTATTTGATGTTTGAAAGAAAAGCTGCTAGGTAGCTAGAACATCAATTTAGTAATCCTAGAAACCGGATTTTTTGAGATTTAATAAAACTTGGGTTATTAGTCTATCTTTGGAAGCCAGAATTGGAGTTTTAAATATTACAAAAGATGGGTATAAAGAGATTGGTTATTCAGATTTATCAAGTGTCCACTATACCAATCCTTTCTTTTGTATCTCTTTGATCAACCCATCTTTCCCATCCATAATATCCAATGATATCGTTAGGATATTGTTTCGCTATTTAAAATCCAAAATCGACTCACCATCCCCAAGTACCAGGAGCGCCTTTAAATGGCCCAACAATATCACTGGTTATCCAACCGCCGTAGAAGTTACCTGGTTGTGGTTGCACCTCTTCGCCATTAACGTAGCATTTATCCATTAAATGAGCATAAAAAGCTACATAGTCTTTGATAGATTCAAAAGCTAGTGTGGGTTTGGGGTAGAACCAGGCAGCATTATGGACTTGTTTATCACCAACTCGGATTGTGTAGTAACTAGCACTTCCCTTCCACTCACAAAAGCTAGATTGCGGAGTCATCTGTAGATATTCCATTTTGATATCCGCTGGGGGAATGTAGTAAGAAGGAGGATGACTAGTTTCTAAAACACGTTTGGCGCTATGAGTATCTACAATTACTACTCCGTTAAAGATTATTTGGATATGTTTGGTTGTGTCCTCCAAAAGAGGAGGACGGGGGTAATCCCAAACTGATTCTTGTCCGGGAGCGGGTTCGATGCGTTGAAAATTAACCATCATCAAGAGTGTTGAGTGCTGAAAGAGGAAAAAGTACTTAGTACTAATGTACTTAATGAAGCAGCAACTCTCCTTGTGAAGTGACTGCGTTCTTTTAACTTAACCCTCTTCATCGTACCTGTTTAAGAGCATCAACTTGCTTGGTAAACAACTCAGTGAATAAACTAAGCACAGTCCGTTCTTCGCGCACTTTTATATTGGCACTGATGGACATACCTGATTGCAAGTTAACTTTTTTGCCCTTAATCATTAGAGATTGTCTATCTAATGAGACTTTTGCCGGAAATCTATAAAACTGATGGGTTTCGTCTGGCGGTAATGCGTCTGAACCTATCCCAGTCACTTCTCCTTTGATATCGCCAAACTCACTGTAAGGAAAGGAGTCAATTCTGACATCTACTTTCATACCTTTTCGCACAAACCCAATATCTTTGTTAGTGATGAAAACTTCAGCGATATAGTTTTCATTGGGGACAATTTGCAACAGTTTTGTAGTTGGAGTTGCGACAAATCCAGGATTTTTTGCTTGCAAATCGAAAACTGTTCCAGCTACAGGTGCGCGGAGTTCTTGATATTTAACGTTTAACTGTGATTGAGATATTTTACTATTGACATCTGCCAAACGCTGCTCATTTTCCAGCACAACTTTCATGAATTGGCTATCGATTGTAGCAATCTGCTGTTTGTTCTCAGCTATCTTATCCAAAATGTTTTTATCAGAAACAGCCACCGTATTGCTTAACTCTTGTTGTCCTTTTTCTATATCAAACTGGAGGCGTTTCAGTTCTTCACCTAGTTGCGCTACTTCTGCCGTGCGGTTTTGAACTTCTTGTTGCTGATTGAGATACTGAAGTTGAGAAATTCCACCTTCTTCTGCTAATATCTTCAGCTTATTTAAAATCCCCTCTTGAATGGCTAAACTTGATTTACTATCTGCCAGCTTAATTTGATTTTGAATTAGTTGTTTTTTGGTCTTTTCTACTTCTAATCGCGCCGCAGAAGACCGAGAGTCTAATTCCTGTTTGGCAACTCGTAGAAGTTGTTGTTCATCAATTCCAACTCCAGAATCTTGACCAGAATTTTTTAATTGAGTGCGGAATAATTCATTTTCTGCTACTAATGCTGCCCGACTTTTCAACAGAAAAGCTGTTTCTTGTGGCAAATTACCGCGCAAATATAACAGTTCAGATCCATTGGCAGTACTTGCATTCATCAATCGGCGATAAATCTGGTTTTCTTTCATTAATGCAAGGCGAATTTTATTCAAAGAATTTAATTCGGCAACAGAGGCTATGGAATCAAAAGTTACCAGTAAATCACCTGGCTTCACTTCTTGTCCATCTTTTACATTAACTGTTTTCACCACTCCACTCACAGGAGCCTGAACTTCTTTGACTGTTCCTTGGGGTTTTAATTGCCCGGTTGCTGGCACTACTTGCTCAATTTTTGCAAAATAAGTCCAACCAATACCAAAGCAGGCTAGCCCCACTAGTGTAATCATGATTGTACGCGACCAAATTGGAGATTGGCGCAAGACAATAGATTGCTCAAATTCTAGATTGTTTAAGTTAGTTAAAGACTCTTGAGCAGCTTTTTGTTGTTTTGTCAGTATCTGTGAATCGTGCTTCACTCCATTTTTGTGATTGCCGTTTTTGTGATTGCCGTTGAGGTGATTTCCATTAAGTTGAGTCATAACGATTTTGGGTTTTGGACTTGTCGTGAGCGTTCAGTCGAACGATTTTGAATTTTTTGTGGGTTGGGCAATGTTTCCCGATGCCAAAAACCTTTGCCCTCAATAATGACTAATTACAAGTTTACATCTTGTTGCTGATACAGGTAATAATAGTGACCCTTAGTAGCCATTAATTCTTGATGGCTACCTTGTTCTATAACCCTGCTGTTATCCATCACAACAATCATATCTGCATTACTGACGGTATTCAATCGGTGGGTAATAAAAAATACTGTATCGCCCTTAAATGCTTTGGCTAAATTGAGACATATTTGCCGTTCTGTGGGATAGTCTAATGCGCTAGTTGCTTCGTCTAAAACTAATAATTTTGGTCGTTGTAAAACTGAACGAGCGATCGCAATTCTTTGTCGTTGTCCACCTGAAAGTGCAGAACCCCGTTCTCCCACCCGCGTGTTGTAACCGTTTGGTAAGTTCATGATAAACTCGTGGGCGCACGCAACCTGAGCCGCTTCGATAATTTCTTCGGTTGTGGCATCGGGATTGGTTAGGGCAATATTTTCCTGAACGCTGCCGTCAAACAATAATGTCTCTTGGGGAACTACGCCAATTTGTCGTCGCAACGAATAAAGTTCCACTTTGGCAATATCATAACCATCAATCAAAATTCTGCCAGACTCAGTTTCGTAAAGTCTCAGCAGTAATTTCATCATCGTACTTTTACCAGATCCACTTTGTCCGACGATGCCGATAAATTTACCTGGCGCAAATTCCAGGTTGACATTAGAAAGTTGCAGAGGGCCACTTGTGCCAAACCGGAAGGAAACATTTTCATATTTTACTGCTCCCTTAATGGTAGGTAAGGGTATATTGTAGCGGTCTGTTTCTCCTTCTTGTGGGGTATCGACAATATCGCTTAAACGCTCTAGAGACAAGGCAGTTTCTTGGAAGCTTTGCCAGAGTTGAGCTAAACGTAATATTGGGCTGGTGACATAACCCGATATAATCCTAAAAGCAATTAATTCGCCTAAAGTTAATTCTTGTTGCAGTACTAAATAAGCTCCTACCCACAAAACTAGTAAGCTGCTAAGTTTGTTGAGAAAGTTGCTAGTAGAGTTGGCGAGGGTAGAAGTCACAACTGTTTTAAAACCAGCAGCGACAAATCGGGCGTAACGCTCTTGCCAGGAAAAGCGCGATCGCAATTCGATATTTTGCGCTTTTACTGTTTGAATGCCTGACATCACCTCCACTAAATAAGATTGAGTTTCGGCGTTGCGTTCGGCTTTGGCACGTAACTGTCTGCTAATGGTAGGAGAAGCAATTAAGGTGATCACGACAAACACAGGAATTGTGCTTAAGCCAACTAAGGTGAGTTGCCAACTATAAATCAGCATCACACCGATATAAACTACCGAGAACAGAGCGTCCAACCCCACTGTTAAAGCAGTACCCGTGAGGAATTGGCGGATATTTTCTAGTTCGTTGATGCGAGTGGAAAGTTCACCCACCGGTCGGCGTTCAAAATAGCGCAACGGTAGACGTAGTAAGTGGTCAATTATTTGCGACCCTAAACCCATATCGATCCGGTTAGTTGTATCGACAAATAAGTAGGTTCGTAAAGTAGTCAACACTGCTTCAAATAGTCCGACTACTAATAGCAAAATCCCCAAAATATGTAGTGTACCAATACTATTTTGAGTGATAACTTTGTCAATAATTAACTGAACTACTAGCGGATTTGCCAACGCTGCCAACTGCACGAAAAAGGAAGCGATAAAAACCTCTATCAGGACTCGACGGTGCTTTGACAAATAGGGCAGAAACCACCGTAAACTAAAGCGTTCTTGGGGTGTTTGGTTGGTAGCAGTCAGCAGTAATACCCGAACTTTGGGCGGAAAGTCAGTTGGATCGACATCTAATTGTTCAACCAATTGAGCGGGTTTGCAGCGTACAATTCCTTTGGATGGAACACCCACAACCACGGTATTGGCATCTACTTCGTATAAAACGGCAAAATTATCACCGTAGTGAATCAGCGCAGGTGTGGGAATGCGCGTGACTGAAGCGACTGGTAACTCTATCAACTGCGCCTTCAGTCCAATTAACTCTGCCAGGTAAGCAGTAACTTGAAACGATATAGTCCCCTGACGTTTGATTTGCTCAGTTAAGATGCGGCGAACCACCTCTCTCCGAAACGGCATTTCTAGGTGCTTCGCGATCATTTGGAAGCAGGCGAAGGCTGAATTTAGTTCTCCTTTACCGCCAAAAAATGGGTATTTTTGTTTTGACGAATTCTTTGAATTTTGGGGGGCTGTCTGTGGAACTATTTCGTCTGATGCGTAGGGAATAATATCTAGGTCGTCAGCGCTGTCTCTATCTACTCTGGTTTCAGTTACCGCAATTTCTATCTCATGATTATCTTCTAAGATCAAATCTGACGGATGTATGCCAAGCAACCGTGCGGGGTTTTGACCGATGACCTGAATTTTGTCTCTGTCATCGTCTGGTTCTAGGCGATCGCCAGGTGAGAAATTCGTGACTGTACCACCGCCACTCACAAACCAAACGCTTTTGCTATCCAGTTGGTTAAATGGAGTTTTTCCTGAAGGTAGATAATGTACTTTCGCCTGTGGTAAGGCTTTTTCTGCCAGTTCTCTGAGATTTAAAGTAGCGATCGCTTGCTTTTGCCAATGGGAAGCGAGAATATCGAAAACTTCTACCAAAGAACTGCGGTTCTTACGAGCTTCGGCAAAAGCTGGGTATGAAGCCAAAAAGCTAAAATATGCTGTTGCACTCAAGGTTAAACATACTACTTCGGTGGAAGCGATCGCTGTTTCACAGGCGATATCGCGCAACAAACCAATTTCACCGATAATTTCCCCTGGTTGCAGTAATTTTAGGGTGATTGGCATTTGCGTCTGGGGGTCGTATCCCAACAGGCGCACTTGTCCCTCATAAATTATGGTGATGTGTTCCGGGAGACTTTCTTTACCAATGATTTTCTGGCCTATGCGATAGCGCCAGGCTTGCAGTTGTTCTGATAGATTAGCGATCGCACCATCTGGCAACTGCTCAAACCCCTCTAGGGCGGTGAGAAATTCGGGAAAAGTGTTCTTAATATAAGTCATATAAAACAAGTAAAAGTGAGGAATTAAGTCGAAAATATTAAGGGCTATCTCTTTTACTAACAGTGGCAGTGTTTGGTTTTATGCCATCAGTGACAATACTTCTGCGGAATTCAAGTATTTAAATATGTAAAAGCACAGAGGACAAGTTCGTCTAATTGCAGACCTGTATTTATATCACACCGTTAAGATTGTTATGGGCTTTTCAAAATAAAGCATACTGTAAATAGATCGAGGACAAGTTATCACTTGGTTAACGCTACATAATTTATACAAAATTAAAATTAACATCTTAGTATTGCAACTATGCAAGATGGATACTTATCATCAAACCGAAACACATAAAGGTGGTTGTTAAATTTAGCGTTGTATATTTTACTTTATGATAGTCAACATGAAAATATCACAGATGCATTCCTAAGTAAATACCCTAGTTAAGAATTATGTAATAAAAAAAACTTTAAATTTATGAATTATTTTTGACAAATTCTTGAATACAAGGATTGACAATATCACTAATGGCGAAAAACAGGAGCTTTCCTCGTTAAAAACCACCTATACCCTAATTATGAAATAGTTCTCCATCACTTTTTTGCTAGCTTAATTTAATAAAAATTAACTGGAAAAGTAAAGAGGAAGACTCTTTGTCACTTTAGAGGAATCAACTATTAAATTTATGAAGAAAAGACAACAAGTGCCTTCAGTAAATTTACTAATTTAATTAATAGCTAGTCCATCTCATCGCTATGCACAAAACAACCTCACCCCGCAACTAGGATGAGGTTGTTCGATTTTGCTAAGTAATTACTCGTCTTTGATACTAAGCAAGATTAACACTCAAATTGACCTGCACAATCACATCGTTGTAATCTTTATCACCACCATTGGCTAAATCTTCAAAACCAAAGGTGTTATTTCCCAACAGTCGAATGTGATCTACCTTATCTGAGTTAGCACCCAAGAATGTGAAGTAAACATTTTTATTGGCATTACCATTCAAAATCGCATCAGGTCTGCCATCCACAATAATAAATGGTGCAAACAAAGAATTCGGCTCGAAAGTGCCAGTGTAATTTGCAGTGCCTTGGTTGCCCACCGCCAAGTCAATGCCTGCAACACGCCCACGCACAGCAGCTTCGGCATAGCCAGCCTGACCAACGAGAATATCTGCTGTACCATCACTGTTGGTGTCAATACCACCATTTTCATCAGCCACCTGATAGAAGCCGACAAAGTTATTGTAAGCTGCCTCTCTGTTGACTGCAAACTCAGCTGTTACCGATTGTGTTACACTCCGTAAATCAATCAGTTCGCCTTGATATTTGCCTTGCAGACCAGTACCTAAAGATACTTCTTGATTGGTTGGCTGAATATTCACTACCAAATTCTGAAAATTAAGAGAAAACCCTTGACCTTCTATGTCGTTATTTGTAGCTGAGGAAAAAAGCACACTTGAGAAGGGGGTTTTTCCAGACAGTACAGACTGAGTAGTACTGTTGGATACCAGATAAAATCTGAGTTTGGTATCAGAGTCGAATTCTAATATGTTTTTCAGGTCGGCAAGATTAAAACCATTAGGCAGATTGGCAAGAGCGGAGAAAACCACCTTTGAACGCAAAAGAGCCGCTTGCGTATAGCCTTCTGCACCAGGGGCTATGCCGTTAATCCTACCTTGTTCATCGTCAACAGTAAATACATTTAGTTCGTTTACCTCTTTAGAGGTGTTGTTTCTAATCTTGATTGAGAGTTTTCCTTTATCACCTTTAATGTTCAGCTTAGTCTTGACACTAAAGATATCGCCTGTAATTTGTGTCACTACAGCAGTATTGTCAGCAACCGCAAGTTTAAACACATCAGTAGCTTGCTCTCCAGCAACATCCTTAGCTATGACTTTGATGTTCAAGCTACCTACGTCCTCATTCTCAGGAGTACCACTGAAGGTAAGGGTAGTAGGATTGAAGTTCAACCAAGTAGGTAGTAGGTCATCATTTTCTAAGGTTGCAGTGTAGGTGAGGATGTCTCCAACATCCACATCGCTAAAGGTGTCAGTTGGGATGGTGAAATTGAAGAGTGTGTCTTCAGTAACTTGTTGGTCTGCAATTTCTTTTACCAAGACTGGAGGATCGTTGACATTATTAATCGTGATTTTAAACACATCACTGGCTTGCTCTCCAGCAACATCTTGAGCGGTAACTTTGATGTTTATACTACCTACGTCCTGATTCTCAGGAGTGCCACTGAAGGTACGGGTAGTAGGATCGAACTTCAACCCCTTTGGCAGAGGATTGTTGTTTTCTAGGGTTGCAGTGTAGGTGAGAATGTCTCCGACATCTGGATCGGTGAAAGTGCCATCTGGTACAATGAAACTGAAGAGAATACCTTGGGTGGCTTGTTGGTCTGCGATCGCCTTGGACAAGACTGGAGGAGTATCAACAGTAAGTTTAAACACATCACTGGCTGTTTCTCCACCAACATCCTTAGCGGTAACTTTGATGTTTAGACTACCTACGTCCGCATTATCGGGAGTACCACTGAAAGTCTTGGTAGCAGCATTGAACTTCAACCCATTCGGCAAAGGCGTATCGTTGTCCAGAGTTGCAGTGTAGGTAAGGCTATCTCCGACATCTGGATCGGTGAAAATGTCATCTGGTACAGTGAAGCTGAAGAGAATACCTGGGGTGGCTTTTTGGTCTGCGATCGCCTTGGACAAGAGTGGAGCAGTTAGTACTGAAGCGTAGGCTGCCATTACTTTTGGCTGAAACGCCAGAGTAGGAACAATTGCCCCCGTAGAAACTTCCAGTTCCCAGTCACCACCTAATGCAGTACTCCCTGTTAAATCATCAGACGCCGCTACTACTGCACCTGTCAATTCACTCAGACGCTGTAAAAATGCTTTACCTTGCTCTGTTTGCCCGACTTCGCAACCATACAACAGCAGTTGTGCATCTGCACTCAAAACATTTGCCCAGTCCATGAGTTGCCAAGCATAATGGTTGAGGGTTTGGTAACTGAGTTGACTGTTCCCCAGATAAACTTGCCCTGGTGCGCCATGAGAAACAATGTGTAGGCTGTTGATTTCCCGATGAGTTGCCAGCACTTGGCTAATTTGTTCAATGCCATTCTGGTCAGGGTCTAAGACTACAACAGAGGTGTTAGGCAATACACCTGCTACCAGACTTTGGTAGTTCTCAACCTGTGAGTCGATGAAAACTAAGTGAGTAGCAGGTATTTGCTCATATAAGTCTTGAGTTAGCTCTTTTGCGATCGCTATCGGGATGGTGTCTGACATAATTACTCTTATTAATTAATGGTTTTTTTGTGACAGCCATTACGTGCCATATCCTGTAAATCACGTAGGAACAGGATTTTTTTGGTATCGTAAAGGAGTCAATTATTAAACTTATATAAAAGGCTAATAGTTAACTCCAGTAAATTTACTGCCTAAACCTGCGGATCAATATTACCATTGCCATCGCAAATAGCATCATATTTGCCATCAACAATAATAAATAGTGCAAGCAGCGAAGCAGCTTTGAAAGTCGCGGTATAATTTGCTGTCCTTATTCACCGTCAAAAAATGCCTGTAACACGCCTACACATAGCTTTAGACTGATGCAAAGACTTTATTGGCGATCGCTACATATATGATCCCATGTAATCGCCATGCAGAAAACAACCTCATCCCGGTTGCGGGGTGAGGTTGTATTCTTTTTCTAAGTAATTACTCGCCTTCGATCTAGGCAATATTGACACTCAAATTGATCTGCACAATCATATCGTTATAATCTTTATCACCACCATTGGCTAAATCTTCAAAACCAAAGGTGTTATTTCCCAACAGTCGAATGTGATCTACCTTATCTGAGTTAGCACCCAAAAATGAGAAGTAAATCTTCGGATCGTTATTGGCATTATTATCGAGAAACTTATCCGCTTTACCATTGATAATAATAAAGGGTGCAAATAGCGAATCAGTTCCGAAAGTGCTGGTAGATGTTGCCGAACCTTGATTGCTCACCGTCAAGTCAACGCCTGTAACACGCCCACGCACAGCGGCTTCGGCATAACCTGCTTGTCCAACAAGAATATCTGCTTTACCATCGCTATTGGTGTCAATGCCACCATTTTCATCAGCCACCTGATAAAAACCGACAAAGTTGTTCAATGCAGCTTCTCTATAAACTTTAAAGTCAGCCTTTACCGATTGTCCTACACCCCGTAAATCAATCAGTTCGCCTTCCTTTTTGCCTTGCAAACTTGTACCCAAAGATATTTCTTGATTTGTTGCCTGAACTGTTACAGCGAAATCTTGGAAGTTGAGAGAAAATCCTTCCTCTCCTGTGTTGGTATTTGTGGCTGAGGAAAAAACGACACTTGAAAAAGAAGCTTTTCCAGACAGTACAGCCTGAGTAGTACTGTTGGATACGCTATAGAATCGGAGTTTGGTATCAGAGTCAAATTCTAAGACGTTATTCACATCGTCATGCTTGAAACCCTTGGGCATATTAGCAAGGGAAAAGAAAATCACCTTGGAGCGTAAAAGAGCAGCTTGTGTATAGCCTTCTGCCCCAGGGGCTATGCCATCAATCTTACCTTCATCATCATCAACATTAAATACACACAGCTCATTCACCTCTTTAAAAGTGCTGCTTTTAATTTTGATGGAGATTTTTGCTTTATTGCCTTTAGTCTTCAGCTTAGTCTTGACACTAAAGATATCGCCTGTAATTAATGTGAATAGAGTAGTAGGAGTCTTTTTATCGGCAACCCCAAGCGTAAATATATCACTAGCTTCCTCTCCAGCAATATCTTTAGCAGTGACTTTGATGTTTAGATTACCTACATCCTTATTTGTGGGAGTCCCACTGAAGGTAAGAGTAGCAGGATCGAACTTCAACCAAGTAGGCAGTAGGTCATCGTTTTCTAGAGTTGCAGTGTAAGTCAGGGTATCTTCAACATCTACATCGCTGAAGGTGTCAACTGGAAGGGTGAATTTGAAGACACTATCTTCGGTGGTTTCTTGGTCGAGAATTTCATTTGCCACCTCTGGCGTATGATTGAAAGGCGCACTAAACAACGCCACCCCCGAGTCATCAGATCCAGCAGTATAGAGATATTTGCCATCGGAGTTGAGAGTTACAGAAACCGCACCACCAAGTCCATCGACACCATCTGTATCATCTTTTTGAACTTCTACAAAACTTAGTTTGCCTGTGGTTGTATCCCGCTCAAACACCGCCACAGCCGAGTCATCATATCCAGCAGCATAGAGGTATTTTCCATCGGGGCTGACAGTAATGGAAGAGACACCACCAAGCCCATCGACACTACTGATACCATCTTTTTGAACTTCTACAAAACTTAGTTTGCCTGTGGTTGTATCCCGCTCAAACACAGCTACAGCCGAGTCATCATATCCAGCAGCATAGAGGTATTTTCCATCGGGGCTGACGGTGAGGGATTTAGCACCAGCAAGTCCATCGACACCATTTGTATCATCTTTTTGAACTTCTACAAAACTCAGTGCGCCTGTGGTTGTATCCCGCTCAAACACAGCAACAGCCGAGTCATCATATCCAGCAGCATACAGGAATTTGCCATCGGGGCTGACGGTGAGGGATTCAGCACCACCAAGCCCATCGACACCATTTGTATCATCTTTTTGAACTTCTACGAAACTCAGTGCGCCTGTGGTTGTATCCCGCTTAAATACCGCTATCGCCGAGTCACTATATCCAGATGCATACAGAAATTTTCCATCGGGGCTGACGATGAGGGATTTAGCACCAGCAAGCCCATCGACACCATTTGTATCATCTTTTTGAACTTCTACAAAACTCAGTGCGCCTGTGGTTGTATCCCGCTTAAATACCGCTACAGCTGAGTCACTATATCCAGATGCATACAGGAATTTTCCATCGGGGCTGACTGTGAGAGATTCAGCACCAGCAAGCCCATCGACACCATTTGTATCATCTTTTTGAACTTCTACAAAACTCAGTGCGCCTGTGGTTGTATCCCGCTCAAATACCGCTACAGCCGAGTCATCATATCCAGTAGCATAGAGGAATTTTCCATCGGAGCTGATGGTGAGGGATTTAGCACCAGCAAGTCCATCAACACCATTTGTATCATCTTTTTGAACTTCTACAAAATTCAGGATTTTCTGCGTCATATTTCCCTTGAGATTGCAAAATAGTTTGTAAAAGTAATATTCTTTTCTAGCAAAGACAAGAATGTACTATATAGCTTATTGTCTGATTTTTATTAAAGCCTCAGTATATATACTAAGTAATTTTCAGCTTTTAACTGATGTAAGGGCTTTATTGGCGATTGAATTTATACATACAGCAGTTCTCTTTTGCATGAGGTACAAAGTCACTAGTTTTGAGGCAGGAGGCAGAAGGCAGTTCTTGCTGGAGGGAGAAGAATAATTTGATTTGTGAATCCTTGGTTCTGTACCTCATTTAGTTGCAAAGTGCTGTATATAGTTGAAGTTATTATCTGCAAATAAAACAACCCCATCCCGGAAGCGAGATGAGGTTGAAAGCTATAACTATTTCTGCAAATTTAGATGTCTACAATAGCTCGATCTATACAAGCCCTCATCTTTTCAGATAGAGTTCGGACATGGGGTTCTCTAAAAATAGAGTCGTGGTTTCCTGGAACATTTTGAATATCCAAACCTCCTAAGACCATTTCACTCCAACCCATTTGGGGGTCAACCTCCCGTTTTTCCAATGCAACGCGCTCTTCTGCTCGGAATACAGTGACTCGACCTGGATAAGCTTTTAGAACGTATTCTCTGGCTGCCTGTTTATTGGCTTCTTCGATTGTTAATTTACGGTAGTTATAAGGTACAGTCCGCCAGATTCTTAAGGAAAATTTAAAGATCAATTTTCGGAACTTTTCTTGAAGTTTATACTTCAGCCAAGAGCTTTTGTTCCTGATTTGCTCAAGCACGTAATTAGTCCCAAGTTTTGTCAGGTTGTCCCAATGCTGAGAAACTCGCTTTTCTAACGGCGCTTGTTTAATATAATTTGGCCCTGTGGTATCAAATAAAGCTAACAGAGCTACTTTTTGACCTTGCTTTACGAGTTGTTGAGCTATTTCCCAAGCTACTAGTCCACCAAAGGAGGAACCACCCAAAAAATAAGGGCCTTCAGGTTGAATAGTTTGTATCTCTTTGATGTAATGAGCCGCCATTTCTGTAAGCTTGGTAAAGGGAGCTTCTTTCCCACTTAATCCTCGTGCTTGTAGTGCATAAAATGGCTGATTTTCACCTAAATGAATTGATAAATCTCGGTAGTAGAGGACACTTAAACCAATTGCATGGATGCAAAAGAGAGGTGGCTTAGAACCGTTGGGTTGCATTGGTACTAGTGATGACCAAGGCATCGGTTTTTCTGAGTTGGTACTAGTATTACTCTCAACCTGATTATGGCTTTCTGGCAAAAATCCTTGCTGGCGAATAAAATTAGTTAATTGCTCAATGGTTGAAGATTGCAAGAGAATAGCTAAAGGCAGATTTAGACCAAATGTCTTTTCAATCTGAGAAAACAGGTGTACTGCAAGTAGTGAGTTTCCACCCAAATCAAAAAAGTTGTCTTTTATGCCAATGGGATGAATACCTAAAATATTTTCCCAGATTTTAGTTAACTGAAGTTGTAATGGATCTTCTGCTGTGGCAAATATTTTTTCTATTTTAGAATTAGTTGGATTCAGCCCAGATAAGGCTTGGCGATCGATTTCCCCATTAGCATTTAATGGCAGAGAATCGACTATGAAAAAAGCAGAAGGCAACAAATGTTCAGGTAACTTTTGCTGGAGAAAACTCAGCAGTTGCTCACTTCCAAAAGTTTCTCCTTGTTTGGGGACAACATAAGCAACTAAACTTTTATCCCCAAAAACATCTTCTTTGGCAATCACCACAGTTTTCTGAACGCCTGGATATTGACCTAAAATTGTTTCAATTTCAGCCAACTCAATGCGAAAGCTGCTAATTTTTACCTGATTGTCTAAGCGGCCCAAAAACTCAATGTTGCCGTCACTTAAGTAGCGTCCTAAGTCACCACTTCTGTAAAGGTATGCTCCAGATTCGCTGCTAAAGGGATTGGGGATAAATTTCTCAGATGTTAATTCGGGACGATTAAAGTAGCCTTGCGTAACACCGATACCGCTGATGTAGATTTCACCAGTCACGCCAATAGGGAGGAGTTGCGATCGCCGATCGAGGATGTAGATTTGAGTATTGGCGATCGCTTTTCCTATGGGAATTTCTGACCGAGTGTTACTGGATTCGGTGGCAGTTTCCGGATCGTAAACTGTGGCGGTTAAAGTTGTTTCTAGCGATCCATAAGCATTCAGCCAGCGTACTTGCTTGCCAACTTTTTCTACCCAAGTTAGATAAGCCTGGCGTGAAACTTTTTCACCACCAACTATGACTAAGCGCAAGCTGGCTGGTAAAGTTTGTGGAGATATAGATGGCTCTTTAATTAACTCATACCAAAAAGCAGTAGGTAAATTGACAACGGTAATCTGTTGTTGAGCAATGAATGGGAAAAACTGCGTCGTCGAGTTTTGTAGCTCTTGAGGCTGGAGAATTGCAGTAGCACCAGTAATCCAACTGGGGAAAAGTGATTCAATGAAAGTATCGCAGCTGATACTAGGTATGAGTAGTAGGCGATCGCTCTGAGTCAACTCCCAAGTTTGGCTTATTGCCAAGCTGTGGCTGACAAGATTATGGTGGGTAATAGCTATACCGTTGGGTTTTCCATTGCAGCCGGACACATACATTACACAGGCGAGAGTCCGATCTGTGCCATAACTTTCTGGATTTTCAGTCACGTGTACGGCAATAACTTTCCAATCACTATCCAAACAGATAGCTTGTGCTTGATGCTCAGAGAGTTTCTCAACTAATGAGCTTTGGGTTAACACCAAAGATATTTGGGCATCTTCTAAAATGACAGCCAGACCATCTTGCCCAGATGTCGGAGCGATGGGTACGTAAGTTCCACCGACTTTCAAAATACCCAACAGCCCCACAATCATCTCCAGGGAAGGCTCTAGATAAAGACCGATGAGTACCCCAGATTCTACCCCTAAAGTTTGCAAATAGTAGGCTAGTTGATTTGCCCGCTGATTAAGTTCGTGATAAGTTAATTGCTGATTTTTAAAACTTACTGCAATATTATTTGGAGTTCTTTTAGCTTGAGTTTCAAACCAGTGATGGATACAAGTATGCTGGGGATAATCAGCTTGTTTGCTATTCCACTCAACTAACAATTGATGTTGTTCAGGTGCTGTCAACAGGGGTAATTCAGCAATCGGGCGATCGGGATTAGCAACAATACCTTCGAGTAAAGTTTTGAAGTGTCCTAACATCCGCTCTATTGTACTAGCATCAAACATCTCGGCATTGTAATCAAATACCATGCCCAGACCATTATCTTGTTCCCGCAAGACCAATGTCAGATCGTATTTGGTTTTGCCATGATAGATGTAGCCAAATAGAGAAGTGATAGTCAAATCAGGTAGTTGCACTGATGCCATGCCACGACCATTCGACCAAGGAGGATTGAGGGAAAATTTTACCTGGAACAGAGGCGAACTATTGCGACTTCGCTGTTCTGGTTTAAGTTCTTCAATTAGCTTTTCAAAGGGTAGGTCTTGATGGGTGTAAGCCTCTAAACAATCCTTACGCACTCGGTCTAATAATTCTCGGAAAGTTGGGTTGCCTGCAAAGTTACTCCGCAATACAAGAGTATTAGAAAAAAATCCAATCAGCCCCTCAGTTTCAACTTGTCCTCGACCTGCACTTGCAAAGTTAATTAGTAGGTCTTCTTGTCCAGAATAACGGTAGAGCAATAGCTCGAATGCTGCCAGTAGAGTCATGAACAGGGTGACACCCCATTTTTGACTCATGTCTGTTAGGGCATGGTTCAGTGACTTTGATAGCAGCAGGGCAGCGCGATCGCCTCGATAGGTTTGCACTCCTTGAGGACGGGGGCGATCGTAAGGTAACTCAATGATCGGTAAATTGCCTTCTAGCTTTTGCTTCCAGTAGTTTACCTGTGACTCTAAAACCTCTCCCTGGAGCCATTGATATTGCCAATTGGTAAAATCAGCATACTGCACTGGTAAGGGAGTTAAAGGGGAAACCTGGCCTGCTGATAATGCTTTATAGATGGTAATCAGGTCTTGATAGAACAGATCGGATGAAGCTCCATCACAAACTATGCAGTGCATATTCCAAATTAGCAGATGTTCGCGATCGCTTAATCGCAGCAGTAACACCCGTAAAATTGGCCCA
Organism: Nostoc sp. LEGE 12454; assembly: GCF_056620565.1. Taxonomy (NCBI): domain Bacteria; kingdom Bacillati; phylum Cyanobacteriota; class Cyanophyceae; order Nostocales; family Nostocaceae; genus Nostoc; species Nostoc sp. LEGE 12454. Next base: position 225,608 of record NZ_JBWQXL010000005.1, on the reverse strand, counting down.
TTGCCTAAATCAAAGGGTTGATGAGCTTCTTTAGTTGCCAGTAGGTGAGCTTCCGCTTCTCGTTGTTCATCTGGTACTTGCCGCAAGTCAATTATTGGCAATGTCAAGGAAACATCGGTGGCGATGACTTGAGTGGGCTTTCCATTGACTGCTGGAAAAGTTGTCCGCAGAACTTCATGGCGACGAACGACTTCTCTTAAACTTTCCTCTAAGACAGCAACATTCAGATTCCCCGTAAAACGCACGACAACTGGCATATTATTTGAGGAACTATCAGGTTCAAACTGATGGAGGAACCATATCCGTTGCTGACCAAAGGAAAGCGGCAAGTTGCCATTCCGTTCACAAGCGACAATTGGGGGAATCTGTGAACTGGCGGCTGTGTTAATTTTTCGGAGAAAGTTGATGATTTCGGCTTTTTGAGTCTTTAACTCGGTTAGCAATTCCGGTGTGAGACTATCTTTTGCAGCCCGATAGCGTAAGCGATCGCCTTCTAGCCAAAGTCTGACATCGCGCTGACGTAGCTCAGATAGTAGTTCATCTAATGTTTTCATAGCTCACCTTCCTCGTAATCATCAGCTGTTTCACTCTCAGCAGCCTGAACACCTTGGGTTGCCCACCGCAGAGTCTCCACTCGTTCAGCCAAATCTGCTACTGTTGGTAATTCAAATAAATTGGACATCAGAATTTCTGCTTGCAAGGCTTGACGGACTCGAGAAACCACTTGAATTCCTAGTAGAGAATATCCACCCAATTCAAAAAAGTTGTCGTTAATCCCAACCTGTTTGACATTAAGAACCTGCGCCCAGATATCTGCAATCTGCTGTTCAATGGGAGTGCGAGGCGCTACATAATTCGCCTCTAGTTCCGGGCGGGAAGCATCTGGTTTTGGCAATGCCTTGCGATCGACTTTGCCATTGGGGGTTAACGGCATAGCTTCTAGTGCCATAAAGATTGTTGGCACCATAAAGTCAGGAAGTTGTTGTTTCAAAAATCGACGCAATTGCGAAATTACTTCCAAGCTATCTTGACCAGTTTCGGCAACAATATAACCGACTAAACTAGTTTCATTAGGAATGTCTTCTCGAACAATTACAACAGCTTCTTTTACTGCTGGATGTTGCAGGAGTGCGGTTTCAATTTCACCCAATTCTATGCGGAAACCACGCAATTTTACCTGATAGTCGATACGACCCAAGTATTCAATATGTCCATCTGGTAAATAACGAGCCAAATCTCCAGTTTTGTATAAGCGCGATTCAGGGTTTGGGCTGAAGGGGTTAGAAATAAATCTTTCAGCAGTAAGTTCGGGACGATTCAGATATCCTCTTGCTAGTCCTTCGCCACCAATATACAACTCACCTGATATACCAATGGGAACGGGTTGTAAATGGGAGTCTAAAATGTAGATTTGCGTATTAGCTAGAGGGCAACCAATGCCTATTGGTTTATTTGCCAGTGTCACCTTGTAGCCTGTTGACCAAATCGTTGTTTCTGTGGGCCCGTACAGGTTCCACAGACAAGCTCCCTTCGGTAATAATTGATTTGCGAGGTCTCTAGGTAAGGCTTCACCTGTGGAAATCATCTTCAGTTGAGGACTACCTTGCCATCCGGCTGCCAGTAATAGCCGCCAAGTAACTGGTGTCGGTTGCATAAAGGTTGCCTTGGAGGTGGTTAGGGCTTTTAACAGTTGTGTACCATCAGCCGCAACTTCACGACTCACCAACACCAACTTCGCACCTACAGACAGGGGTAGAAAAATTTCTGAAACGGCAATATCAAAGGATAGGCTAGTAACAGAGAGGAGAGTATCCTCAGCAGTTAAACCGGGTTCTTTAGCGATCGCATTCAGGAGATTAACAGCGCTCTGATGTTGAATTTGAACGCCTTTCGGTTGACCTGTCGAGCCAGATGTATAGATGACGTAGGCTAAGTTATTGCAAGTGACGTTATGTGTTGGGTTATCTAACCCATAATTTATAGATTGCCAGTTGCTATCAAGGCAAACAATCTCTGCTTGATGGTTTGGTAGCCCCGACTTTAGCTTCTCTTGCGTTAGTAGCACTGACACCTGAGCATCTTGCAGCATGAAAGCTAAACGTTCTTGAGGATAAGCATAATCTAATGGTACATAAGCTCCCCCGGCTTTGAGAATGCCTAAAACTCCTACAACCATTTCCAAGCTGCGCTCGACACACAGACCAACCAGAACTTCTGAACCGACTCCTAAGCTTTGGAGATAATGGGCTAGCTGATTGGCTCGCTGATTCAGTTCGCGGTAGCTAATTTGTTCATTTTCAAAAACTACAGCGATCGCATCTGGAGTCTTTTCCACTTGAGTTTCAAACAGCTGATGAATGCAGATATTTTGGGGATAAACTGTTTGAGTATTGTTCCATGTTGCTAATAACTGTTGCTCAACTGCTGGCAAAATTGGCAATTTAGCAATAATTTGATTAGGGTTAGCAACTATGCCCAACAACAAAGTTTCAAATTCTGCCATCCGGCGGCAGATAGTATCAGCGTCAAATAAATTAGTGTTGTACTGGCATTCCAGAATAAGTTCACCATCCGATTCCGTAGCATTGATAAACAGTTCAAAATTCTCGAATGCGCGGGGATTGGAGAAAAATTCTACCTCTAAATCGACAAAGGGAAGTCGAGCGTTGTCTAAAGCTTGATCGACATTAAATACAATCGGTACTAAGGGAATACGGCTGGAATCCCGTGGTAATACTAATTTTTTGACCAGACTGCCAAAAGTAAATTGTTGATGGTCATAAGCATCTAAGACAGCCGATCGCCGCGTTTGCAAGTAATCGCTGAAAGATTTTTCGCCATTAATCTGGCTACGCAATGGTAGTAAATTTACACAGTGACCTACAAGATTATATTGCCCCAAAGCAGCTTGTCCGGCGGCTGGAATACCTACAACTAAATCATTTTGTCCTGTCAAACGGTGCAACCAGACCTCGAATCCTCCCAGGATCGTAGTCATAAAGCTACAACCAAGTTTTGTTCCTAATTGTTTCAGGTTGGCAACTAATTCGGGACTTAAATGCCAATCTTCACGGGCAGCATTAAAGGTTCTGAGTGGTGGACGGGGGCGATCGCTAGGAAAATCCAGTACAGGTACAGAGTCAGCGAATTGTTGTAACCAGTATTGTTCTGTGGCGATCGCTTCTGGACTATCCGCCTCTTCTTCCTGCAAAATCGCATATTCACTTAAATAGTCTGGTTCTTCTAATTCAGGAACAATACCCTGTTGCAAGCCAGAATAAAGTTTACCCAAATCTGGCATCAGCACCGCCCAAGACCAACCATCACAAATAATATGATGGGCTGTCAAAATAGCTAGATGCTCCTGCTGTTGCAATTTGACAATTTTTGCCCGAAATAGAGGCCCATGTTCCAAATCAAAAGGTTGCTCTACCTCTTGTCGCAAGATACTAGCTAATTTTTCCTGTTGTTCCTGTGGTTCTACGTTAGACAGTTCAATAATAGGGATTTCAATTTGCCGAGAAGCAACAATGCAGAGTGTATTGCCATCGGTGCTAAAAGTTGTCCGTAGTGCTTCATGACGTTGTACTAACTTTTCCACCGCAGATTGGAAAAGTTTGACATCAAGTTCGCCTTTTAGTCGCAGAGATTGAGACTCATTATAAGCACAATTAGCAGCATCGCCCATTTGCACAGAAGCCCAAATTTCTTTTTGTGATTCTGTGGCGGGGGCGGTTAGAAGTAATTCTCCATTTGCAAATGGATCAAAATCAACCGCAGTTAATGTTGATTGGTAATCTACAGGTGATAAGGTCATAAAACTCTATTATTTTCTCAGTTTATTGAATGTGGATAAATCTCAATCTTTTTTAAATTACTGACTTTAAATACATTGTTTAGCCAAGATTGTAGATTTTAAATAATTACGCGCTGGTACTTCTACAAATCTATATGTCAATGATGCAGCCAATAAGACAATCATAAGAAATACTCCTAAAGATGTCAACGATTGATATTCTGTGAATTCTTTGCCAAAAACATCATGAAATTTATAAAACCAGAAGAATTTTAACAATTCTTGAACAAACCAATGAACCATATAAATTGAGTAAGATATAGTGCCGACATATAGCATTAACTGTGAATTGAGAAACTTTGATATTAGACTTTTGTTGTTGATAGATACAGATAAAATCAGTAGAGAAAAAGCTGGTAAAATTAGCCAATCATGAATGTTACGAAAATGATGCCAGTAGTAATGCATAATCAAAATTATCCAAGTTATAGCTATAATTGCCAGGAAATTAAGATTAAAATACTTTTTATAATTCCCTCTATGATAAATTTTGTAAGTTATAATACCAAGGATGCATTCTAGCCCACATCTAGCTATCGAAGGTATGCCAATAATAGTATCTAAATTTCCACGGGTAAAGGTGATTAGTAGTAATAAGCAAAAGAGAGTAGAACTATAAATTATTAAATCAATTTTGGATTTATTTCTTAATAAAAGTAATAATAAAGTTGGAAATATGCAGTAAATAAAAAACTCCACACTTATTGACCAAGCTGGCTCATTCCAATAGGTATTACACCATAATAAAGGTGGGCACTTTATGTCAAATGCTTGGAGAAGAAAAATATTGGAAAAAAGAGCCGTTAAGTTAAATTTACCAGTAAAAACAGAAGTGTTTAGGAAAAGTAATTTTACAACCTCTAATCCAACAAATAGAGAAATAATAAATATATGCAGAGGATAAATTCTAGCAAAACGCGAGAATAAATATGAACGATAGTTTTTTAAACTGACTTTTAGACAAAAAGTCTCTGCATAAACGTGGGTCATAATAAAACCACTTAGAATAAAGAAAAAGTCAACCCATAAATATCCATTTTGAAAAAAATTAGTATAGGCTGATAAAGTTGAACCTGTTTTCGGTAAACCGTAGTAAGAAAAATGGTGTATAACAACAACCAAGGCTGCAATACCGCGTAAAGAAGTGAGCGATTTGATGTGTTTATACATTGAGATTTTTGGTTTTAGTTTCTACCTATAGCAATCCTATTTGAATTGTGAAAATTATTTTGATAATCAGATGCGTACTTGCTTTATGTTGGCTACATAAAGGATGTAACAAGCGCTTAATATGTATAAAAACAAGCTACGCGAAGTATCTAAAAGAAAAGATTTCACAAATGATTTAGAATTGCTATAGAACACCGATTCAGTATTCAGGCTAATTAATAATTAGTCATTTGAGAAAAATTAGATTTTTTTCACAATCTTGTCGATAAATTGTTTTAACTTTCCCTCAATAGATTTGAGTTTTAATACACCAGAGCGCAGGATCGTAAATTTACTTTTCGGTCGGCGATCGGATAGAAGACCCAGAGCAAAAATTTTGATCCGGTCTTTCAAAGCAGATTTATCTGGTGGAGTGGGTTTTAATCCCAGTCTCCGTAAGTAGCTGTTGACTTGATATATTCTGGCTTTGAGATCGTAAGGTCGCAGATAAAAGAGGATACTCAAAGCTACAGAGACATTATTACCATTTTTAGCCCAATGGGGTGCCAATATCGGATGATGGAGTCCCTTGCCTGGTTGCAAATGGTAAACCTTTGCTTCACTTTGATTCTCCTCTTTATAATTTGCTACGTTCAGGTCGCCTACATAAAATTTTTCAATTTCCTCTTCGCTCAGTACAGAGCGATCGCTTTGATTGAAGAGGCTCATATCTTTCTCGCCCTGAATTTGAAACAGGAAATTCAACTCACTATCGATATGGTAAGGTGTAATAGAATTTGGGGAACCAATAAAGATGTAAGCACCTAGCCACGTCATCTGCTTTCGAAGGGGTTTACCTGTAAGAGTTTCGAGTTCAGTGATAATCTGGTTAACCAAGGCAGCATATTCTGGGTCTACTTGAACATCTTCAAGCATCACCCAAGAATCCGATTCACCAATATGTGCGATCGCCTCGTTAATTTGCTTGATTCCAGGTCGCTGATTCCACTTTTGCTCAACAGGGACTTTGCTGATATAAGACTGGATTTTATTTGTTCTACCCTGACTTAGCATGGTATTTGCAAGCTCAACTAAGCGCGGGATCTCAAATAAAGGATGTCCTGCAAGGTTATGCGAAAACATGAAGTGAGAAGAGTTGAAGTTTTCCCGGAAGTTTGAAACATCAGTTTCAATGATTTGTTCAGGAAGCTTCGGATCGGACTTAATAGAACTTGGTTCAAGTAAATTATCAACTGACATACAAAAATGGATGAGTATTTACTATTTGCAAAAATTACTAACGCTTACTACACTTGATTTTTGAAAGCACTTCAGAAAACACTTGCGACTTGTAAATATTTCCCAGGACGCTCGGTATCGGGGATATACCAAGCGGGGTTTCCTTGGGGATCTCGTCCTAATTTGGCATCAGGTTGTGGAGGACGATTACGTAAACTGTTATTGGTTTCGCGGTTTGTTACTTCTATGGGTGGTGCAGACAAAAAGCCAGCAGACTGCATTTCGGCAATACTTTCTTTAAAGGCTGCCATTACGAAAGCCAGATCGGCTTCAGAATGGGCTGTCGTCAAGAAGCAAGGACGGTGATCCCAAGTATGCACTCCCTTATCCCGCAGCAAGTAAAACAGTAAATCTCCGTAGGGAAACTCTGGTAAAGACTTCACCATGAACAAAGAGCCGAAATTATAAGCTGTAAACGGAGCCTGAACTTGCTGGAAATAGCCCATAAGTTCCGCTACAAACTTATCGGTTCTGGCATTGAGATTTTGCTGCAAGCTGGGGCCATTCTGTTTTAAATGCTGAAGTACTGCTTTAGCGGCTGCTAGTGCTAAAGGATGGCGGACGAAAGTACCGGCGAAGTAAGTCACGCCTACTTCTGGAACGGAGTCATCGCCAAACTGCCAAAACCCACCATCCAAAGCATCCATATATTGTGATTTGCCAGCAATGACTCCAATTGGTAGCCCACCGCCCACAATCTTACCGTAGGTTGCTATGTCTGCCTTGATACCGAAATGCGCTTGAGCGCCACCTGGATGAATTCTGAATCCGGTAACGATTTCATCAAAAATCAGGGCAATACCAGCTTCTTCCGTAAAATCACGCAATTGCTGGAGGAATTCTTTAGGCTGGTATTCAGGGCGGCGGCTTTGCACAGATTCCACCATCACTGCTGCTAACTCATCAGCCCGACTTCTGAGGATTTCTAGAGACTCAGGTGAATCGTAGTCCACTACCAAAATGTTCTCTACCATTTCCGGTGGGATACCAGGGGCAGCGGGAATTGACCGGAGTTTCTTTGTACCCCGAACAATTACTTCATCCAAAATACCGTGATAAGCTCCAGAAAAGATAGCAATCAAGTTACGCCCTGTGATGGTGCGTGCCATCCGCATCGCTCCCAGAACCGCTTCCGAACCTGTGTTGCAAAAGGCTGCTCGGTCAAAGTTGGTCAACTCACACATCAGCTTTGCCACTTCTCCAACTAAGGGAGTTTGCGGCCCAATTTCCATGCCGAGTTTGAGTTGTGCTTCAATTGCCTCGGTAATGAAAGGTGGCGACCAACCAAACAAATTCAACCCAAAGCCATTGCTTAAATCGACATATTCATTACCATCAACATCCCAAAGTTTAGAACCTGAAGAACGAGACGCCACGATGGGGTAAACCATCTCTTTCATCGTCGGGTTAAACCCAGAAACAGTTCTGGGATCTGCTAAGTAAGGGCGATGAGTTTGAGTATATTCTTTGGATTTTTGAGTCCGTTTTGTATATCTTTGGATAATTTTGTCTAGATGAGTGCGTTGTTGCACTGTCAAAGTTTTAGTCTGGGTCTTTTCAATTCGAGCAGCCGCACCAAATGCCTTTTTAGCACCATTTGACTCTGTTTCTACTGATGCTGATTCTTTGCTGGTTTGGGTTGGCGGGACAGATACAGCATTTTGTGGCTTGACACCATTATTTTGAGATGTCGCCGCAGGTACAACTGGGATTGTTACAGATTGACTGCTATTACCCAATAGCGCCAATTGCTGGCTCATAATTTGTAGCTGCTGATTAATTACATTTTCTAGGATGCTACTAGATGCAGCAGGTTGAGGGGAAATCTTAGGTGCAGATCCATTCGATCCATTTGTATGAACTTCATGAACTACCAAAGTGCTTGTAGGTGTAGGTTCTGGCAATGGGGCTTCTGGAACGATATCTGCAACGGTTTCTGTTAATCCTAATGCGGATAAAGTTTCGGCAGACAAGGCTGAATTGATAAAGTCGGCCAGTGTTCCTAAATTGGGGTAAATTTCTAGTAACTGTCTAAGTGTGACTTTGACTTGAAATTTTTTCTTTAACGCTAGCCCGACTTGTGTCAGAGATAAGGAATCTAATCCCATTTCTAAAAATGTTATCGAGTCGTCAACACTAGCAATTTCCAATCCTGAAGTTTCTTCGATAATTTCTTTGAGCAGGGGAATAAGCTTTTGCTGAGGGGATGTTGTCATAATTTGGGTCTTTTCTAATAATTGAGGATTTAAAAGTTTGGGAGTTGCTGCACGATTGGGATGAGGTGGAGGATCGATCCAGAAGCGTTGGCGTTCAAAGGGATAAGTAGGTAGAGGAATTCGTTGTCGCGTTTCCCTTTGATAGAAGTTGCTCCAGTCAATAGATACTCCTGCTAACCACAGTTGTCCTACTGCCTTGAGTAATGCCGTCCATTCGGCTTCGTTCTCGGCGTTATCACCCAGAGAAGGAATCGCTATCTGTTGTTTAATATCTTTTGCTTGTTGGCGGGCTAAGGTCGTAGTTGTGATTCGCGGCCCTACCTCTAACAGTAGGCGTTCTGGCTGCTGCCATAGAGTTTGTACGCCCTCTGCAAATCGCACAGTCTGACGCAGATGTGTAGCCCAATACATCGGATCGGTTGCTTGCTGGGCTGTAATCCAGTCGGCGGTAACTGTGGAAACAAAGGGAATTTGAGGTGGTGATAATTTAACTTTCCCAACTACCTCAGCAAAGGGGTGAATGATGCTATCCATCATTGGGGAGTGGAAAGCGTGGGAAGTGTGTAAATGGCGACAGATAACTTCTTCGCTTTCTAGTTGTTTTTGCAGAGATGCGATCGCCTCTGTGGGGCCAGAAACTACACACAGAGAAGGGCCATTAATTGCAGCGATCGCTAGTTCTGGACTCAATCGCGGCTCTACCTCTCTGGCTGGTAGGCGCACTGAAAGCATAGCCCCTGCTGGTAACTCCCACATTAAGCGACCGCGAGTTGCAACCAACATCAGCGCATCTTCTAAGGTGAATACACCCGCAATACAGGCGGCGACAAATTCACCAATACTGTGACCAATCATCGCTTGGGGTTTGACTCCCCAACTTTGCCATAGTTGCGCTAAAGCGTATTCAATGACGAATAGTGCTGGTTGGGTAAAGCAGGTTTGTCGCAATGAGATAGCCGCAGTTTCGCGTAGGCGTAGCCCGCCGTAGGCATCGCTCGGTGCTGGATAGATGATTTCTCGTAAATCCCTGCCCAGCATAGGCTTAAGCATTTCAGCACATTCATCTACTGCTTCCTGGAATACAGGTTCGTGGTTATAGAGATTCAGTCCCATGTTCACATATTGCGATCCTTGTCCGGGGAACATGAAGACAACGCCTGGATTGCGGATTTCTATGTGACGGGTATTTACTTGATTTGAATCTAAAGATTGGAGGGCTGCGATCGCATCTGTAATATCGTGACAAACTACACTACGTCGGTAGTTAAAAGCTTTGCGCCCTCGCTGTAGGGTATAAGCTACATCAGCTAAGTTAATTTCGGCATTGTATTGTAAATGCTGCTGTAAATTCGCGGTTGCAGCCTCTAAAGCTTTACTAGTTTTTGCCGAGAGTAACAATAGCTGCTGTGGGCGAGAAGATCCGGAACTTTGGATTTGTGGCGCTTCTTCTAGCACAATATGAGCATTAGTCCCGCCGACACCAAAAGAACTCACACCGGCTCGTCGCGGAGTTTCACCCTCCGACCATTCAGCTAGTTTGGTATTTACATAGAAAGGGCTGTTGGCAAGGTCAATCTTGGGATTGGGAGCCTCAAAATTTAAACTAGGTGGAATCTTTTTATAATGCAGGGCGAGAGCGGTTTTAATTAACCCTGCTACTCCAGCCGCCGCAACTAAATGTCCAACATTGCTTTTAAGAGAGCCGATCGCACAAAATTGTTTAGCATCTGTATGCACCCGGAATGCTTGTGTCAGCGCTTCAATTTCAATCGGGTCGCCTAAAGGTGTAGCTGTGCCGTGAGCTTCAATATAAGAGATGGTTTCTGGGTGAAAGTTAGCGTAAGCTTGCGCCATTGCAATAGCTTCTGCTTGTCCGTCTACACTGGGAGCCGTAAAGCTTACCTTATCAGCGCCGTCATTATTGATACCAGAACCTCGAATTACAGCATAGATGCGATCGCCATCATTGAGTGCATCTTCTAAACGCTTGAGGACAACTACTCCTGCGCCATTATTGAACATTGTGCCCTGAGCGCTGGCATCAAAAGGACGACAATGCCCATCTCCAGAGAGCATACTGCCTTCTTGTGCCACATAACCGCTGTTTTGGGGTGTAGTCATAGATATACCACCAGACAAAGCCAAATCGCACTGATAGCTGGTTAAGGCTTGACAAGCTTGAATGACTGCTACCAAAGAAGTGGAACAGGCTGTATTGACGCTGACGGCTGGGCCTTTGAGGTTGAGTTTGTAAGCAGCACGGGTGGTTAAAAAGTCTTTTTCATTGGCTAACATCGTTTGGAACTCACCGATGCGATCGACAATTTCCATACGACCAGCAATATGGTTAGCAAAATAAGTATTTTGACCGCAACCACCGTATAAACCAATCAAACCCTCAAAAGACTCTGATTCATAACCAGCATTTTCTAGGGCTTCATAAACCAACTCTAGGAATACTCTAGCCTGTGGGTCCATAACCACAGCTTCAAGTGGATTAATGCCAAAGAAAGCGGCATCAAAGGTTTCTCCCCCAGGAATTATCCCTCTAGCTTTTACATAGCTAGGATCTTTGCAAAGGTTAGGATCGATACTAGGGTCTAGTTCTTCATCTTGAAAGAAAGTCGTTGATTCTAATCCCTCGCACAGATTGCGCCAAAATTCATCGACATTTCCAGCGCCAGGAAATCTTCCTACCATACCAATAATGGCAATACCATCACTAGGATCTTGGTTATCGGATGCTTGCATATTTACCATTGCTTAAACACCTTGTTGATGATTACGGCGACGAGCACGAGCTGCTTGTTGGCGTTGGGCGCGATTTTGCAGCTTGTCAGAAGACGGTTGGCTGTTCTGGTTTGAATCCAAATAGTTTGCTAAAGAGCCAATTGTTGAATACTGAAATAACTTCACAGCGGGTAGCTCAATACCAAGTTCCTGTTTTACTCGCGCAGCAACTTGGAGAATTGAGATTGAAGTTGCTCCCAAATCAAAGAAATTATCATCAATCCCAACGCGATCGATTTTCAGCAATTCGGATAAAATACCTGCAAGCAGACGCTCTAAATCGGTTTGCGCAGCAATGTACGCTTGTTCCAGTTGCGGACGTTCTCTACTTGGTGCTGGCAATTTATGTCTATCTACTTTGCCATTTGCAGTCAAAGGCAATGACTCTAACATCACAAATGCTGATGGCACCATGTAATTAGGTAGCCGCTGTTGTAAGAAATCACGTAATTTATTGTGCGTATATCCACTGTTATAGTGAGGAACAATATAAGCCGTTAACTGTTTTTCACCTGCTTCATCCTGACGAGCTAAGACGACAATTTCCCGAACGTCAGGATGTTGTGCAATTTCTCGCTCAATTTCCCCTAGTTCAATTCGGAAACCGCGAATTTTTACCTGATTGTCAATCCGACCTAAGAACTCGATATTGCCATCTGGAAGATAACGAGCTAAATCTCCAGTTTTGTAAAGGCGCGTTGCTAAATTGCCATCAAATGAGTGAGAAATGAATTTTTCGGCAGTTATATCTGGGCGATTTAAATAGCCTCTAGCTAACCCATCACCACCAATGTATAATTCACCAGCTTCTCCAATTGATACTGATTGGAGGTTGTTATCTAATATATAAACTTGGGTGTTAGCAATTGGGCGACCAATAGGAATAGAGACATCAGGTTGCAGTGGGGCTGTTATCGGATGGCAGCAGGTAAAAGTTGTATTCTCAGTTGGCCCATAACCATTAATTAGTTGACAGTTCTCTACTGTTTGGAGAAACTTCTGCACATGGGGAACAGATAAGACATCACCACCCGCTAAAAGTTGATGTAAGGATTTTAAAGCATCAATTTTTTCATCCACTATCAGGTGAAATAAACCGGCTGTCAGCCAAAGAGTAGTAATTTGGTATTGCTGAATAATCTGCCCTAATTCTTCTAAAGATGGTGTATTAGGAGGGTAAATTACTAGTTGTCCACCATTAAGTAAACAACCCCAAATTTCAAAAGTGGAAGCATCGAAGGAAATAGGAGCAAGTTGCAGAATTACTTCTTCAGGTGTGAGTTGAGCATAATTAGTTTCTTTGACTAACCTAACTACACCACGATGGATAACGCTAACACCTTTGGGTGTACCTGTAGAACCTGATGTATACATGACATAAGCCAAGTTATCAGCAGTGACACTAGTGCTTAAGTTATCTTTTTTATTTAGGGCGATTGTATTCCAATCTGCATCTAGGCAAATTACAAGTGCTGTGTGAATAGGTAATTTGGCAACTAGTTCTTTTTGAGTTAATAGTACAGATACCTGGGTATCTGACAGCATGAAAGCTAAACGTTCTTGTGGATACCCTGGATCTAATGGTACATAAGCTCCACCTGCTTTAAGGATAGCTAAGAGTGCTACAACCATTTCTAAGGAGCGCTCTATGCAGATTCCTACAAGAATTTCTGTTCTTACCCCTAATGATTGTAGATGTTTTGCTAGTTGATTAGCACGATTATTCAAATCTCTATAGGTAAGATGCTGATTATTAAAAATTAGTGCTACAGCATCAGGTGTTTTTTCTACTTGTGCTTCAAACAACTGATGAATAGACGTTTTTTGAGGATAATCAGTTTGAGTATGATTCCACTTTATTAGTAAGTTATTTTCAGATTCTTTCAAAATAGGTAATGTTAAATTATCTCGTTCTAAGTTGTTTTCTGATGATGAAGGTTGACCATTAGTCATCAGTAATTCATTTTTATTTTGAGCCAATGAATTAGTTATTAGTTTCATTTTTCAATTGAAGCAAAAATATTTATATCAATGAATAACAAGGAATTGGGTGGATTTAAATTTAAGATGAGATGTTTATTTTCCGTATTTAGATAAACAGATACAATAAAAAGTTTAAAAGTGTTTTTATATGTTTGACTCCTAGTGTTTTCACGTAGGATTTATGGTTACATTGTTAGCCTTAAATTTATATTAAAAGCTAATTTGACAAAAAATTATGCCGCAATCCTACAATATTTGTGTGAAAGGGCACTAACTCTAAGATTTAGTTCTCTCATTCTGACCTATTTCCTCCAAATCGCAGTTATTTCCAGTACATCTTCATTGAAAATTAAAACTTTAGAGATGTTTGCAATGGGAATATTAACTGTACGCAGGCTTATTTTGAGATAACAAGAAGAATTAATACCTTGAGGAACAAGGAATACTGCGATTTTAGCAACTGATAAGTAATGTAAACTCTTCGAGGTAGGTTGGACTCCAGCGAAACGAGAATAGGGTGAGCATTACAATGCCCACCCCACAATAACCAACTATTTGCTGTAGTCTACGTAATTGAAAATCGCTGTTTTAACTGATAGTTATTTCTGCCGTGCTGCACTAGGTCAACAGACTAAGCCACAACACTAGCAGAGAAAGCGAAGTCATTTGCTGTCAGGTTAGTTGAGGTAATTTGTAGTAATGAAGCTAACTCTGTATTTCCGATTTTTACGATAGTGTCAGCACCCTGTTGCAATAGGGTTAGAGCACTAAACTGAGTGACACCAATCCCGCCCAGCCCGATTTTATCAATACCGATCGCAAAATCAGTCACAATGTTTTTACTGGTTGGCAGACTGGCGTTAGCAATCCAGAATTGATCGACACCAGCACCACCATTCAGGCTATTACCACCTTGCTGACCAGCAAATAGCACATCATCACCATCACCACCAGAGAGCGAATCATTCACACTGGAGAAGAGTTTGTCATCTCCAGAGCCAGCGTAGAGACGGTGATTGCTACCTTGACTCTTGAGGGTGTCGTTACCTGAGCCACCAAAGGATAATTGACGCGAACCTTCAACTACTGTCAAAGTATCATTACCTGCTGCCCCAAGTAAATTATTAGTACCATTGGCTTCTACTACGGTAACTTCGTCATCACCAGCACCACCATCAGCATTAGAGTTGTTAGCAGGGCCATTTGCGCCAATTAAGACTCGATCGTTACCGTCTCCTGTGGACACCGAGGAGTCACTACCGACTACCACAGTGTCTTCACCGTTTCCAGTCTGAATTGTGTTACCTTTAGTACCCTTTACAAAGTCTGCTCCATCACCTGTGAATAAGGTTTGAGTTGGCTGAACGGTAATATCATCGCTGGTAGTGGAGCCAAAATTAATTTCTTCAGCTTGAGGTTGACCTAAACCAGGAGCAAGGTTAAGGGGCTTCTCTAACTTCAGTTGTAGAATCTCATTGTTGTCTATGACAGGATTTTGAGGATCGTTTCCAGGACGACCTGTAGAGAAGGGATAGTTGTTGTCATTGGCTACCAAAATGGTGTTTTTGTCAACAACCAGAACATTTTCAATGGTTTGGAATGGGAAGTCGAAGGTGGTCTTACCATCCCCATTCAGGTCGTTGGGGTCTTGGATATTTAACAAGTCTGCAACTTCTTCTTTAGCGACATAGCCATTAGAATCTGTTTTAGACAAGTCTATTTTGTAGATCCTCTTAAATTTAGCCGCAGCCCCCTGATTGTTATCCCGTTCAATGACTAGGTACTCATTATCATTAATGACTGCTAAATCCCCGATCGCATTTGACGGATTATCCAATCTGTAGTACCGTAACCGATCGCTGTATTTGTGGCTAGCAAGATCGAATTCGTTAATCCGCAAAGCACCAAGAGTATCGCCTTGAACCGTACCCTCTAGCAGCATATAGAGTTTGGTTTTGCTGGCGTTGATTGCTCCGCCTTCAAAACCTTTGGAACTAGCTAAGTTAGCAAAAGCATCTCCTGAAAGTACATCTGGGTTTTGTGGCGATCGCACTATATTATATTGAGGATCGTCTCTGAGGCGATCGCGTACTTCATCGGCGATATCTGGGAAATCTGAGAAGAGTGCATCTACCCCTAATTGATAGAACTGCTGAATTTCTAGTGCTAGCTTGCCTTTGTAATCTGCTGCTAAGTATTGATCTTCCGCCCGAAAGGTGTAAGGATGAACCTGCAATCCTGCATTGTGAGCATCTTGAACTAATGTAGAGGGAGGTAATGTTGTCTTATCAGCATCATTAACCGCTCCATCTCCATTCACATCATCGGCTTTGCCATCACCATTAGCATCAGTACCTTTGACGCTAACAATCATCCGCTTCCAAGGGCCAATGCCATCGGCATAAGTGGCAACTTCAGCCAAGCCTTCTGGTGTTCGCAAGTCGCCATAAGTCCGAGTGTCACCACTGACTTTCAAATCATAAGGCTGACTCTCGATTATCTTGCCGTTGATGTCAATGTCACTGGCATCTAGAAGTTGGACAAGTGGAATATCAACCCCTGCCACAGGCATGATCCGATCGTGCAGTTCTTTGAGATTACTCACTTCAAAGGACTGGATGAAGATACGATTGGGGTCAGTAAAGTTATTTGCCTTCAGCGCATCAATTAGTAACTGACTGATGTTTCTGTTAACTTTTTCTGTAGTGCCGACATAGGTGGCTTCATTGGCCAAATAGGTCGGATGCTTAGTTTCAGGGTAGATGCCAATTTTGTTACCTGTCTCGGCTTCTACTTGCTTAACCAAGTTGATGACTTCCGTGAAGGTAGGAATTTCAAATCGATCGTCAAAGGAATGATCGCGGAAAGGTAGACGTTCTTCTGCTCGTAGAGTCTTGATTTCAGCTAAGGTGAAGTCTTCAGCAAACCAACCTGTAATTGTGTTTCCATCTAAACTTACCGTTTTCTTGCGATCGGCAAACTCTGGATGTTCGTAAACATCTGTGGTTGTGTTGCTGAAATTGACAGTGCTATCAGCGTTCAAAACTGCTAAAGCAGGCTCATGGCGAGCAATTAGCACACCATCTTTTGTAACTACTAAGTCAGGCTCAATAAAATCAGCACCGCGCTCAATTGCCTGTTTATAAGACTCCAAGGTGTGTTCTGGACGATAGCCACTTGCACCTCTATGACCAATCACTTGAGGTGCTTCTCCATCTAAAGTCTTGAATTGCTCGGGTGTCGCAATGGGAGCTTCTAATAACTTACCAGTGGCATCAAAATGTAGCAGATAGGGGCCAAACTCATCTCCAACCCAGATTGTCCCGTCTTTATCAAAGACGAATGACTCTACATCAAAGTCTGCACCAGTCAGTAATCTTCCAGTAGTTCCCTCGTTAACTATTTCAAAAGGAACTTTATTGTTAGGGTCAGACAGTTGAATGTAATCTAAAACTTTAACGCTGCCATCGCCATTTTCTGTTCCCTTAAAATTTGGGTCTAGACGGTTGATCCGCAACAGAAAGTCTTCACTATTATCTTTGCTACCGTAACCATTGTCTGATAGGAAGTAGAAAGAGTTGCTGTTAGCAAATTGAACACCACTGAAACCCTGTATTGGCTGTCCTGGAAACGGCCCAGTTCTGCCGTTAGCGGAAATATCTTTACCAGAAGCTGGCCCATCACTAAAGGTATCAGCAGGTAAAGAAGCAAAACCGACTAACTCAACTTTTGGCTTTATTGAAGCAAACATCGTTTGGTATATGTGGGTTTGATCGTTTAAACCCGCAATTCCTGTAATATCAGATCCGTAGGCGTTATAACCTTTACCTACCAAGCTATTTAACACTTTAGAACCAGCACCTTGGTAGTAAACAGGTACCGGACGGTTAGTGTGAGTTCCCCAACCATACTTGACATTGGGATCAGACCCCCAGTAATGTCCAACTTCTGCTGGAGTATCCAAATTGGTTAATGCTTCAGCACCTTGATTTTTTACTAAAGTCGGAAAATTACCGTCGAGAGTTAGGTAGTGATCGTGGTCAGCCGTAACGATTAGTAGGTTTTCATCCCAACCACCATTGTTATCGATCCAGTCAATCGTAGATCCGACTGCTTTATCAAAGTCCAACACAGTGCCGATCAGGTTGTCCATGTTGTTATCATGGGCAGACCAATCGATATCGCCACCTTCAACCATTAACCAGAAACCATCGGGGTCTTTACCCAATACATCTAATGCAGCACTTGTCAAGTCATTGAGAGTTGGGTTTTCGTTAACCTCTTTGGCAATGAAAGATGCATCCGTCTCTCCGGGAAGCAATGGACGCGTGGTGTCCACTTTGGTGTTATCACCTTGGTTAGTGAAAACGCTGAACATATCTAAACCAGTGGTGCTGTAGTCGCCGTTGGCAGAACTTACAGGCAAGTTACCATTTTGACCACGCGCACCGTACAGCCCGAAGAGGCGATCGCCTTTTTCTGGATCGATTGTTGCCGCAGTTTCAGCTAGTTTCTGGGCGGCATTCTCACCCCGCTCTAAAAAGGTGTAATCGTAGAGGTTGTTTGTTGGTTTAGTGCTAAGTTCTGTGTAGGTAGATTGGCTAATGTATTCATTGCTCGTATTCGGCTCAACCCCTGCTGGTAATAAGTCTCCAGGAGCAGAGAGTGGGTGTCCACCACCAAGTAATACTGTTGGTTGATAGACACGGAGTTGCTGTTGCAAGATGTTGTCTAATGCCGGATAATCAGCATCATACTTGCTGCGACGGTTAACGTTGGCAGCAGCTGCACCAGGTGTTGCATGGTCAATGGGAACTGAAGTTACCAAACCAGTGGATTTACCAACTTGGTTTGCAGTTTTGAGAATTGTTTCTAGAGGATTCTCGAAAATATCAACGGCAATAGCGTTGTTGTAGCTCTTGACTCCAGTGTATAGAGTTGTCGCGGTATTTGCAGAGTCAGGATAGCTGTACTTAATATATTCAGGGTCATTACCGGGAGTCCAAGGGTTCACACCACCTCTGGTAGGGTCATAACCTACTAGGTTCCCAACAGCACCATCACCGACCTTTGCACCACCTGTTGGGGTATTGCCTGGGTTAAAAGTTGGATCGAAGGTGAAACCAGGGCGAACCTGGCTCTCTCCTGTAATCGGATTAGTACCGTCAAGGGCTGAATTACCAGTGCTAAAAACTCTATTACTATCGGCGATCGTTGTCCCGTATGTGGTTGCCAAACCGTAGCCTTGGAGTGTTTGAAAGTTGAGTCCTTGACCCTTACCTTGTGTATAAAAATCACTCAGATTAGCACCTGTCTTACCATTTTGAATCTCTTTGTAGATGGACGCAGCACGAGCCATTTCCCAGCCCATACCATCCCCAATCATAATGATGACGTTCTTAGCCATGAAAGAGAATCTCCCTGTGTTTAATTGTTGAGATGGTCTTGGCTCTAGTGGAATCAAAAAAGTAATATGGTGAGGAAAAACTAATAGTTTTAGGCTTCAAAGATGTAATTGACTTGTAAGCTTGTTGAATCTTAACTATTAAATGTAGACTACCCCTACAATTGATATTTCACTAGAGCATTTTGGTATCAAAATTAACGATTAAAATTGCATATTAATTAACATACATACCCAAAGTTGTGAAAAAATTGTGGACTGGTTAAGAAATCTTGTATTGCCATTTTTTAGCTAATATGTTATGTACAAAATCATGCATAGTTTTAATGATGTAAAAAAGTTTTTTGCGTCAGATACTCATTTATTTCTAATCTTTATCTTTAGACACTTTCGCAATAATTAAATACAGCTTCATTAACTTTGACTGTGTAATGAAGCTGTAAAAATCACGTTATGCAAACAAGCTAAACTACACTAGCAGAGAAAACGAAGTCATTTGCTGTGAGGCTAGTTGATTTAATTCCAACTAATGAAGCCAATTCTGTATTTCCAGTTTTAACTAAGGTGTCACGACCCTGTTGCAATAGGGTTAAAGCACTAAATTGAGTGACACTAATACCACCAATTCCAATCACATCAATTCCTGGGGTAAAGTCAGTGACGATATTCTTGCTATTTGGCAGACTGCCATTAGCAATCCAGAATTGGTCAGTATCAGCACCACCACTCAGGCTATTACTACCCTGTTGACCAGCAAATAGCACATCATCACCATCGCCACCAAACAGAGAGTCATTGACATTAGAGAAGAGTTTGTCATCTCCAGAACCACCGTAGAGACGGTTATTGCTACCGTTACTCGTTAGGGTGTCGTTACCTGAGCCACCGAATAATGATTGACGAGAACCTTCAATTACTGTGAGAGTATCATCACCTGTTGCCCCAAACAAATTATTACTACCACTGGCTTCTACGACGGTAATAACATCATCACCACTGCCACCGTCGGCACTGGTATTTTGAGCCGGGCCATTTTGACCAATAAATATGCGATCGCTACCATCTTCCCCGGAAACTGAAGAGTTATTCCCTGCAAGCACTATGTCATCTCCGTTTCCAGCCAGAATTGTGTTACCTTCAGCACCTTCTACAAAGTCTGCTCCATCACCTGCATTCAGGTTGCCATTTGCTGCAAACCCTTGGAAATACAACCCAGAAAAACCACCCAAGAAAATATCTTGATTTTCAGAGGTCGTACCTAACTTTGGTAGGTTTTCAAATTCATAGATAGTCAACTTGGGTTGGGCAACAGGGTTGCGGGGATCGTAACTAGTGGTGTCGATATTTAAAGAATTGGGGAAGGCATTGGCAATATTTTCCCAAGGCACCAGCTTAAAGTTAGAGTTGACGTTTTCGCCATCGATGGTCTTGGCTGGGTCATTGGAGCCATCTTGAGTAACAAATAAACCAAATGGGAAGTTAGGCCCCAGTGGCACATTAATTACATCAGCCCCATCTGACTCTTGCACGCTGTCAATTGACCCATTGTTACCAATGGCAAAGTTACCCACGTATTCGTTGTTACCTTCACGTGTGTAGGCAACAAAAGTGCTATCGCCTTGACTCGATGCTAGCAGGTAGCCTGTGCCGTTTTTGCCGTAATAAATAGTCAACCCTTCGGCATCATCGCTAAGGTGAGAACCACCCTCAAAACGAACGCGATCGATCGGCTTGCCTGTTGTGCCACCGTCCGGTTCTGCCTGGAATTTCCAGATGCCCACATCTTCTTGGGCGATGTAGAGAAAGCCGGTTTCTTGGTCAACCACCATCCCCTCTGTTTGGGGAGAACGCCCTTCTGCGGTAGGCGAGGGGATGGTGAACTCCCGCACTAATTCCGCTCCAATTTTGCCATTTCCTTTGTCAATCAATTTGAATTGAGCTATGTCTCCAGTTTGGCGGCGACTGGTAAAGACATAGTAATCATTAGTTACAGCGCTACGGTATAAGGTAACTCCGTAAGAACTGCGAGTTGATGCGGAATAGGGAGGTTCAAAAGGTGATGTTTGAAAGATTGTACCAATATTGCTATCGGTGATATCTTCCAAGTATTGTCCGGGGGTGGTGGGGTTGGGGTTGATTTTGAAGATTGCTAGTTTATCATTGTTGCGATCGCTAGCTACGGCAATATCAACAGATTGATTGCCTAATTTGAAACCGTATTGCAAGTCAATATTGTTGTAGCGAATGCTACCAGGATTAACGGTTTGCAACAAATTACCAGACAAGTCATAAACCCGCAGTCCAGCATTTTTGACTGAGGTTAATACTAGGCTCTCGGAAGCATTTGTGGCGTTCACATAGATAGCAGGATCGTCAGCATCAGCACGTCGATCTACTGGTAGGGTTTCATCGTCCAATAAATCGGGACGAGTTTCTAATCTGGGTGCAGCAGTTGGAACTAAGTCTGCATCTAACGTGAGAATTTGGGTAAATTGGCTTTGGTTGAAGTTGTTATCACTTACCAGCACAATCGACTGGCTACCATCTGCTAGTTTGGGGCCAAAGGTAATACCCTCGATGTTATCTGTACCGTTAGGCAAGTTTAAGTCATTTAAATTCAACAGCAGTCGTTTTTGAGCAGGTGCGATCGCTGCTAGTTGTTTAGCACTCAAATTATTGAGAGAATCGTAGAAACTAATGTCAGTTGCACCTTGCAAAGAAACTTCGTAGATTTTAATGGTGTTGCCTACACCTTGGGCAAAGGAACGTTCTAAGGCTAGTAGTGTGCCACGATTATCTATTGCTAATAAATCTGTCAAACCATTGTCAGCCGAGCCTGTGCTAGGGTTGGGTAGTTGAGCGATCGCATCAGTAATATAAAGGTATTCTTTTTCTGGTTGTCCAGTAACCAGATTATATTGCAGAATCCGGGAAGGGCTGCCACTGGTGAGCGAGGCCTTTAATCCATCTTGGGACAGCGCGTTTTCAGTCGCAGTGAATAAGGTTTTCTCGTCGGGTGTAATGGTGAGGCTTTCAAAGGCTAAGTTATTGTAAACACCTGATGTCTGCGTATTGCCGACATCGATAACACCATTGCCGTTGGTGTCTTCTAGCACTGGCAGGAACTTTTTGGGGACAAATAGCGATCGCACTTCTTGCCCTGTGGTCAGCGAAAACTCTTTAATAAAGGGATTGGTAACGCGACCAGCAGCAGGGTTGACTTCGCCCTCGGAAGAGATAAAGACTGTACCATTGTTGGTTAAAGCAATGCCTTCTGTGTCGAGGCTGTTGGTTGCAAAAAAGTTGCCGTTGATATCTTTTAGGGGCGTAACATTAGTAAAATTCACCCCGGAATCGGTGGCAGTGAAGGTATAAAAACGCGCAGGGGCAACTTGGGAGCGATCGTCTGAGATTGCATAGTAGCGGTTGTTAACTGTATCGTAGGTGACACCAGAAAGTCCCCCTAATGGAGTCGGTGTTCCGTTCACAGTTCCCGCCGCGCCAGCAGGAATAAAGCCTGTGGTAAAAGTACTCTGCCCCACAAATCTTACATTGGGAATGGTTTTAACTGGTTCCGTTGCTCCGGTTTGCACATCTGCGAACACCAAGCGATGGTCAGAACTGGGGAAGGGAAAAGTACCTACCAAAGGAAACGTTGAATCAGTATTTAGAGACCAAAATACTCCTGAGTTGGCAATTGTCAGGTTAGCTGAGGGTAGCACGTAGTCAGTCCGCAGGTTTCCGGGAGTGTTATCAGCAAAGTCTGCGGTGTCAAAGCTAGGATTACCCTTTTGGCTAGCGTTTGCACCAGCTTGTAAGTCTGCTTGTTGGCGCGCACCCAGACTGGTGGGAGCATTATTTTTAGGGAGATTAAACCGAGCCACGCTAGGGTCATGATCGCTATCCTGGTCGGCAAACTCTGAGTTGATGTGAACTACATCATAACCATCCAGCTTGTTGAGCAAGTTGTTACTAACTAAAACGTGGTCAAGGGTTTGGGCGTTACCTTCAAAGTTGTAGGTGTAACGCTCATTTTGCGGCAGAGTTTCAATTAAGGAAGTCAATCCAGCGCTTTCTAGGGTGTTGACGGGGTTGGAAAATTCAAAGTCATTTAAGTCACCCGCCACTACTACATTGGCATTGGGGGCGATCGCTAAAATAGACTCGACAAAGTTTTTCACCACGGTAGCTTGTTGGTGGCGTTGGGTTTCACTAGCGAGAGTTGGTGGTTGATTCGGGCCAAATAATGGTTGGTCGCCACCTTTAGAATTAAAGTGGTTGCCAATTACATAAATATTTTCACCGTTGAAAGTAAATTCACCTACTAACGGCTTACGACTGCTAGTAAAGGCGGAGTTGGTGGGGTCGATTAAACCAGGACTATAAGAAACTGTAGGAACACCAGAGACATTGGTAACTGTGGTGCTGGTAGTGGAAGTACCACCAGGGCGATTTACAAAGCTGACACGATTAGGATTAAACAAGAAACCTACCCGGATATTTCCACCAGGTTCACCGCCGTTCGTATCGTCTACTGGGTTAATTTGGCGATATTGATACGTGGGGCCACCAGCAGATGTAATTGTATCAATTAACTTTTGGAAGGTAGTGCTGGCATTAACGACGCTATCATTTGTTGCACCATTATTGTCCTGAATTTCTTCGAGACTAATGATATCTGGTGATTTCAGGTTATTGACAATGCGGCTGGCAAGGTTGTTAAACTTGGTTGCACCATCGGCGGGGTCAAGGTTTTCGACGTTGAAGGTAGCAACTGTTAGTTGGTCAGTGGTGGGAGTTAAATTAGTAACTTCCTTGGTCAGCGTGTTGGAAGTCACTGTCACTGAGGTGGGCAGAACTTCGTAGTTGCTGAAACTATAATCAACCACACCCGTAATCGTGCTGAATGTCGCACCGACGTTAACCTGCGGTGAGCTACCAGAAGTAAACAGGGCATCATCAATTTGGATACGCTCTGGATTGAAATCATTGGAACTAATCGCGACACCACCGCGTGCTGTGCGTCCGGTGGCATTAACGCCATTGTCTGCCAGTAACCAAATCTCCCCAAAAGAATTAGTCGGGCTAACTGCTACAGGATTATTTACCTGTACTCGCATTGCTTCCAAACTTTCGTAGAAATCAATGCCATCCTGGGCGGGGTCAAAGGTGGTCGTTCCAGTTTCGATATTACCAGTAGTATCGTTATCAATTACCGATGTTGGAATGGTTCTGCCGCCATTACCCAAAATTGTGGCAGATGGTAAAGCATTGCCGCTGGAGAGTTTGGCAATCGTGGGGCTAATAATTTCAGTAGTAGTCAGGTTGGCGCTGGTAGCACCACCAGGACGGAACTCGCTCACCGTACCGTCAACTAGTACAGAGTCGCCCACTTGCACAGTTGGTGCTGATGAGGTGAAAACAAAAATACCTTCCGAGGTGCGATCGTCGCTATCTGGGTTGGGGTCTTGCAAATAAAAGCCATTAGATTTTAGGACTGTGACAATTCCCCCTACATCAGCGACTTTTTGCCCGTTTAGCCCAGAGATGTGAGATGCGCCCTGGATGTCGTGAATGCGAGGAGTAAAGACTACAGCGCCGAGTGTAATGGTATCGGTGCGGAACTTTTTGAAATTGTTCTCTGATAAATCTTTGGCTGCTGTACCGTCGTTGTAGAGAATGCTGTTGCCAATAGATGATGCGCGACTAGTGCCGTCAATAGC
This sequence comes from Nostoc sp. LEGE 12454, assembly GCF_056620565.1. Lineage (NCBI taxonomy): Bacteria > Bacillati > Cyanobacteriota > Cyanophyceae > Nostocales > Nostocaceae > Nostoc > Nostoc sp. LEGE 12454. Next base: position 201,188 of record NZ_JBWQXL010000005.1, on the reverse strand, counting down.
ACTAAAGCGAACTACAGTACCAGTGGCAATTGTCTGAGATCCCGTATTCCATACAAAGGAAGATTCAGCGTTACCAATAGCGGTTGGACTCGAAGCTGTGCCGTCACTAAAATAAATAGTTGTATTCGGGTCTATGTCTACAAATGTGACAATAGACCAGCCATTTCCATCGGCATTGAAAGAGATAAAAGCAATATCGCCTTGTGTCAAAGCCATTAATAACGTCTCCTTCAATTTATTTTTTATTATTTTAGAACCGCCTGAAAAACCAATATTCAGGAATAATTTGCAAACGTAATCAAGTCACATTGATAATCGCAATATCACTATCAAAAAAATATTTTGTAGTAAAAAAAGCTACGTAATTCACTAGTATTAATCCATATTCAGCAACCTCAAGTTATCTCAGTAACGTTAAGAAACCGCTAGCAAAAGGTTAAAACAACAAATATTTAGTGGTGAATTGCTTTCAGAATATACTGCTGAATTTAGCTCCCCGACTTATTCAAGAAGTCGAGTGGACAACAATTTTACGCCCATAAAAAAAGGCGGACAAGATGTCCGCCCCACAATAGGTAGTTGGATATTTTTTATTTGAAAGTCATTTTGTATTAAAAGCCACTCTTGCTTACCGGAATTTACCAGGGCTTAAACGAACACCGTTAGGTTGAGACTGACGACGAATTGCTACTCCACTCCGCAAATTGTTTCCAGTACCACCATCTTGACGATCGAGGAAAGGTTTTAGATTAATTGCACTTCTAGATGAACTCACCCGATTATTGCCACCGCCTAGAAGTGTGCGTCCTAAATTATATAATTCGTTGCTTCCACTACTGCGATCGCCATAAGTGTTAACGGCTATAGTCTGTTGTCCACTGTCAGCAGTAGTCAAGTTCTGAAAAATGCTATTGCGGATAACAACAGGATCTTTTCCACGGGGGACTGTCAGCACAATTCTACAGGTTGGATTAGCTTCAGTTGTGACGCAGACAGTATTTTCGTTATTTTCTACGGATGTCTGAAGTTCTTGTAAACCATCTGGGCGATAAAGTTCCAAACGACTGGCAATTGCTGTACAACGCCTTTGTGCGTCCCAACCACCACCTAAAGCCGCAGGTGCTGCCCAAGCAAAAAATTGTCCTGGTTGACTTTGTGGCTGATACATGACGGTGTACTGTCCATTATAAGTTTGACAGGTAAACCGAGTTGTACCATCAGCGGAGGGTGAAGGTGGTACACCTGTGGATGTGTCTATTGGCACTGGTGCTGATGTGCCACCTGATGGTACTGTTGGTACTACTACACCATCGCCATTAGAATCATATTGCGCCATTGCTGCCGAATTGCCCAGACACAAAGATAAGCCAAGACCGCCCAAAGATATCAACCGCAGCATTTGTGATGACATAAATCATCCTCCAGGAGAAATAAGTAGGGAATTGATAGTTTAAGTGACGAATAATTCTGGCTTTTGATTCAGCAAAAACCTATTTTTTTCCTCTCGTGCTTTTTTTTGTGCGATTAGCTTTTTCACCCGTGCTTGAATTTCTGTATGATGCCCCACTCCTCGATCGGCGTAACGGTTGTAGCACTTATTTGCTTAAACTAAGTCACTCAAATACTTGAAAATTTTATTTGTATATGCTAAGGCAAATTATTTGGATCGATACCTTGAGATTGTAGATAGGCAATTAGCCGTTCTTTTTGCTGGCGTTCCTGTTCGATTTGTTCCACTGCCCAAAGTAACAAATTACCTCCCTCATCCCACCAGCGCAACCAATAACCAGTTCTGGCTTCTTTTGTTCCTTGCCAAGTTCCCAGAAATAAACCCATTGAATCAATCCAATGACGACCATTTTCATCAGGTTGCTTTAACTCGTAGCGCCTGTTTTCGAGTTGGTAAAATTCTAATAAACCACCATTTGGGTCAAAGATTATGTAAATTGGGACTTGAAGAATCTGCTCGTAAAAAAACCATTTTCCTGGTGGATAGGTTCGTTTAAAAGAGTATTCTCCACCCTCAGTGTCAGAGAGAAATTCCATCACAATTGCTGGAATATTTCCATCTAAATTAGGTGTATAGCTTTTGCGTTCTCCTAAAACCTGATTTACCGATCGCACATAAACCCAGTCGGGTGCTTTAGCAACAAATTGTCCGTTTACCGTCGCACAAAGTCCAAAATTTGAGGCTATTAACATCTGCGGTTGGATGAAACCACTTATCTCAAGGCTTTCGCGCAAAGCCCCAGCCAATAGTGGCTGACCTGTATTTTCCACTGGTTCATCCTCTAGGTGAAAATCTGCGGGCAATGCTTCCCAAGATATTACCAATTCTGTTGAAGATTTAGCTTCACCGAGTTGGGTTGCCATAAACACCCCTTTTTATTGATTTGTCTTTATTTTATGGCTGACCAGTGGTTTGTTGCTGACCAGGCGATAAAAAAAGTTAGGATGCAGAGAAAATATGTTATTGATTTGAGCGATACAGCAACGAACTGTGATGCTTGGTCGCGCTTGGTGTTCGCCTTTGGGAGAAGACTCGCTAACGCACTTCTTTGACAATATAATACACTCGCCGTTTGGGATACATAAAACACAAAAAACCCCGGCTAATTTAGCCGAGGTAAAGTCGAGAAGTGAGATTAACGATGAGATACAGCGATACTGAAATCAAAAAATCTTAGCTAACACTCAAACCAACCAAAACTAAAGCGGTGACGATTAAAGTTGCAAAAAGACCCTGTAAAACGTATTTACGTTGTTCCCAAATTGCTGGGTACTCAGCGTAGTACATCTTGGGTTCTGCTGCGTAGTTGTTGAGAATGCCGTCTTCGTTAGTGGTGGTGTACATAGTTTTTTCTTTTCTTTGTTTTGTTATCTTATGTAACTAAATATAACAGTTTTGTTACAAATTGTTAACATGACTTGACAAATAAATACTGATGATAGATAGGCATAAAACTGACTTATCAGCATACCGCTGCGTTTAAGATACGTAAAAAACAAAAAACCCCGGCGAAACTAACCGGGGTAGCAGAGAGAAGTATGAATGACGATGAGATACAGCGATACTGAAATCAAAAAATCTTAGCTAACGCTAAAACCAACCAAAACTAAAGCGGTGACGATTAAAGTTGCAAAAAGACTTTGTAAAACGTATTTACGTTGTTCCCAAATTGCTGGGTACTCAGCGTAGTACATCTTGGGTTCTGCTGCGTAGTTGTTGAGAATGCCTTCTTCGTTAGTGGTGGTATACATGGTTTTTTCTTTTCTTTGTTTTGTTATCTTATGTAACTAAATATAACAGTTTCGTTACAAATCGTCAATAAGACTTGACAAAAAAAGACTGATGATAGATATAAAGCTAACTTATCTGCGATCGCGGATTCTGGCAAAGTGATTCGAGTCTGCCAACACCGGATGTCTCTTAACTCGTCGCTGCGCGTCTTTTTTTTAACTTGATTGCAATAAAAAACCCCCAGTAAATTGGGGGCATAAATTGTACTTGTGTGAAAAAGTCGGGCTAGACGTTTCTGAGGCTGCTAACCTTCCTTCGACTTGGCTGTGTCGGTGGCTCCAAATCAAGAGCGATCAAATCCTATAGCTGATTTGCTCTTTCTGCCTCCTTCAATTTTTAAGATTCCCTAAATATCTAACCCAACTACCATGAAGTCAGGCGGGTGTTCAACATTAAACTGGTAATATATCTCTCGTCGCTCTTGGGCTGGAAGAGTTAACAGCCATTCTAAAATCCCCATTTCACCGAGTTGAATTTGTGGGTTGCTGCGACTGAGGCGTACTTTAATTTGCTCGTTGCGGCTAACTGGCAATTGTTCAGTTAATTTTAGATTTACTTCTTTCTCTAGTAAGTTAGTAACAATCAACCGATAACTATAAGTAATCCGGCGCTGGTTGCTAATTAATCTTTTATCTACCAGGCGCTCAACTAAGTCGCGCTCAATTTTTAAACCTTCGTCAATTCCTAAGTTCAGTTTAAACTCTTGCCCTGGTGCAATATTTTCTAACTGAGTTGTCCCAATAAAAACGTTGTCGCGGAAAATATTCGCTTTGCCTGGTAACAAAGTCGCACCGTTGGGACTATTTTTCACATTCGCTTGTAGATAAGCAAAGCTTACCAAGCGCGGCATTGCTACATAATCGAAGCTACAAGGATAATCATCGTTGAAAATTGTAGTTTTATGGGGTGCGCCATCACTGGGAATATTACCACCACCATTCAGTTTAAAGGTAACTACACTTCCTTCTTTAGATACTTCTGCTGTAACGGTTTCTGCTAGGATAAGACTATCATCGGCAACTTCTTCTTGTTCTTGCCAATCAGCTCTGGCAGCAGAAGCAGGTGGTTCTGGTATGGTAGGTAGTAGTGGTGGCTCGGCAGCAAATCGTCTTCGCACTCTTCGGGGAAGTGGTGTATCAATATACCAGGGTTCAAGTTTGGGTGGAAGCGTACCTAATCCCGGTTTAGCGGTAGAAAGGGTGAGATTTGCACCAATCCAATCTTCGCCAGTGCTTTGAGTGATTTCTGCAAGGTAGCTCAAATGCACAATATCGCTGGTAGTGGTAAAGCGTAAGTCATAAAGCGGATTCCAGCTAGCGCGATTTACAATGTAGGATACCTCTAATTCAAATTCGCCTTCACCCGCGACTTCAACGGCTACAACTAAGCTAAAACTCTCTTTAGGATGGGGCGTTTGGATTATTTGTAATGAGGTCTGGAGTGCTTGCAGTTGTTTGTCTAATTCCTGCTGTTGAGTTTTGCACTCTCCAGATGCGATCGCATATTCACTATACTGGCTTCCGAGAAAGTTGAGGAAATCCAAAGTTTCGCTGAGACTGAGATTTTTCCGAGACAAACTCTGTGAAAAGGGTTCTTCTGTTTTTTCGCGTAAGCCGGCGATAAAACTAGATTGCAATGCTAAAGCATCCACCTGAGCTTCTAGGTGGCGTTTTTCTGCTTCTAATTGCTGAATTTGCCTGGTCAAATGTGCTACTCGTTCCGCTACAGGTTCAGTAGTGTAGATGCGATCGCTACTAACTCCCACCAAGCGCACCCCTACCGTACCTGTACCGCTAACCCGAACAGACTCAGTTTCTAGAGTCATTGGCACTGGGGTAATTACTAATTCCTGTTCAATTCCTGTTAAATCAACTACACCTCGTCGTGTAACCAATGCTCTGTCAGCATACACGGTAACAGCTACAATCTCGCTTTGTACTGTTTTGCGCCAAGATGGTATTTCCGGGTTAACCACTGCCAGTTTTCCCCCATTTTTAATGATTCTGCTGGTTAATTGTCAATGTTTCCCGGTCTAACAGTCAACCCCTTTAGAGAATTCGTAATTCATAATTACGAACTACGAATTACGAATTCTCTTATCCATGAATTGGTTCAAACGTGTTATGAGCGGTATCAGTTTTTTGCTCAACAAAATTCTTTGCCGCAGCTAGTAGATACTCATAATAGGCACGAGCGACGATAGATAGCTGCTTGCCAGATGGGTAAACCATGTACCAATGCCGCTGAATGGGGAAGTGCTGCACATCTAAAATGCTGAACTCTGAAGCGTCTGATAGTAAGGTATGACGGGATAAAACAGAAATTCCTAAACCACCTGCGATCGCTTGTTTAATTGCTTCGTTACTTCCCAATTCTAGCTTGACTTTTACTACTACCCCTTCTTCTTCAAAGAGCTTTTGGACGGCGCGACGAGTTCCTGAACCTGGTTCCCGCATAATAAAAGGTTCGTTAGACAGGCGTTGTATAGGAATATTTTTTTCTTTGGATAAAGGATGATTAGTCGGTGCAAAGACTATCAAAGGATTTTCTAGAAATGGTTCACAAGTCACATCTATATTGTCTGGAATTTGACTCATAATATATAAGTCATCCAAATTTTGACTCATCCGTTCTAAAATTTGCTCGTGATTTGTTACTTGCAGCGAGATATCAATCCCTGGATAAAGTTCGCAAAACGGCCCTAACAAACGTGGGATAAAATATTTTGCTGTTGTAATTACTGCCAAACGTAATTGTCCCTGTTTTAGCCCTTTTAAATCTGCCACCTTCATTTCATACTGGGCTATATTGTGAAAAATCTGCCGACAAGTAGCAAATAATTCCCGTCCTGCTTCCGTCAGATACAATCGCTTCCCGACTTGCTCAAATAATGGCAAACCTACCGATTTTGTTAGTTGCTTGATCTGCATAGAAACGGTAGGTTGGGTGAGAAACAATTCCTCAGCAGCACGAGTAAAGCTACTGTGCCGTGCCGCCGCCTCGAACACCTTTAACTGGTGCAGCGTCGCTTGGTTCAAGGGTGATTCTCCTATATATAGCGATTAATAGATATAAGACTAGTATTGCTGAACACTGGCAAATGATATAGTGATGCTCACAGAAAGTTACGAGTTTTATCATAGATAAAACTCTATTACTTATATTAAAAGAAAGGTATTTTATTTATGGATTGAAAAAGCTATTATTCAGAATAGCTAAAGCGTAAGATGCCTTCTATCTAAACGATGAATGCTGAATGATGATTTTACAAAATTCATCTATCATCATTCATCATTCCATAATTCTTCTTGAACTTTTGTCGGTAGCTTGGTTAAGTCTGGTAATCTTAGTACCTCAATTTCCGCAACTTGTTCTTTAATATTCACTGGCAAGTTTAACGGTTCGCGTTCTTCTATCCAGCAGCTTGCTAATGGCAAAGTTAACTCCATTTCGTCCAGCGGTCGAGGAATTACCATCACTGCATTCAATTCCCCAATGCGTTCTGCTTCAAACATTCCCGCTTCCACTGCTACTGCCACATTTGCTACAGAACCACGAATAATTGCTGTACACAAACCCCCACCAATTTTTTCATAAGCTGCTAAATGAACATCAGCAGCTTTGAGCATCGCATCACATGCTCCTACCATCGCGGGAAATCCTCGCGTTTCTACTAAACCAATAGCTTGGTTACTCAGACGGCTGGAATTGCCCTCTTGCATTAATTTAGTGAAACGAGTTGTAATGGGAAGCACTATATCTAGGTTGGGATAAGGTCGGGGAATCACCAAACTAGAAATCAACTGACCAAACTGTTCAGCTGTTTGCACGCCAGATTCTACCGCTAGACGCACGTCAGCAATGCCACCACGGACGATCGCAGTACAATAACCACCACCAATTTTTTCATACCCAACCAGGTGAACTCCCGCTGATTTCAGCATCATATCGGCCGTCCCAACGATCGCCGGAAAGCTGCGGGTAGAAACTAAACCCAAAGCAGTATCTTGAAAGGTTTCTTGACTACTTGCTCCCTGAATGCTACGAATCGACCGTTGATTATATGTTTCCATGATGAATTCTCCAAAATACGGAAAAAGCCGACAACTTACAATTAACACTTACTCTGACTAATCGTCAGGGTTTGGGTCGTTCAAGGATTGTCTATGAGGAAACAATGTAGTCAACAGTCTGCTTATGCTCCCTTGTCCATAAATTTGAGTCCCAAAACCATTAGGAGATTCTACAGCAGGCTGACTAGAGTCTGAATGATGTTCTGTTGACTCTTGGGATTCCCCCAAGTTGGAGTCAGTATCATTGGTCGGTTCCTCCACGGGAGGTGGCTGACTTTCGGGAGTGGCGGGAGATTTAAAATAAGAAATCGACTTGTTTTGTTTAAAATCTACAAAAGCCGAAGCTGAGAAGTTAGTTGAGGAAATTACCTTTTCCTGAACTCCACCAGAGCTATTTTCCTCTTCCTTTGATGGTGTATTTGTAGTAGAAGTTGGGTTATTTGTAGATGCTTCTAGCTGTTTTGTTGGCTCAATCTGCCGACTAGTGTCTCCTAAAATTGAACCGGGTGGTACTACTTGTTCGGGTTCAACCGAATAGTTAAAAACTGTAGTCGCTGAACCAATACAAGCATTTGCGCCAATTTTGCCTTTGCCAATCATCAAAAAACCGGCTCCCAGGTTTGCACCTGCTTCTACTTCTAGAGTGCCTTCATGGACTTGGAGAATTGCTCCCATGCCAATACAGACCCCTGGCCCAATGACGATATTGCTGTTTACAGCCGCTTGGAGGATTACTCCAGGTGCAAGTACCGCGCTTGGATGAATAGTCACCTCACCACTAATGTAAGTATCAAAGTTATTGCTGAGGCGCAGTAGCGGCACAGACATGGAAATTTTAACCTCGGAAGCCGGATGTAGTTCTGAGTGGTGAGTGGTGAGTGCTGAGTGCTAAGTAATTAGTATGTTCTAAAATCTGAGTTTACAGTTGGTGTGACTGGTGTCTTTAAAGTGTTAACTCAGCACTCAGCACTACTATGGTCGTTGAATAATCGTTTCTAATACGCGACGCTTGGCTTTGGGGTCAACACCAATTAAGCGCACATATTCCCCTTGGTATTCGCCGAGTTGTCTTTCTACGGCGGCGATCGCTTCTCTTTCTGAGGAGGCCTGAATTTGACCAGTACTAGTCCAGGAACCTGTACGGAACCGTCGTTGATCTACGTGTTCAATGCTAATTTTTGAGCCGCTAGCCAATAATTGCCGGAGTTGGTCTACTACTTCACTACTCAAGCGGGTAGCAGTAGCTGTGGTTGTGGCTGTAGCAGTAGTAGAGGATGCACTGCTAGTATATGATTTCTGACCGCCAGAGGAGGCTACTTGACCATTTGGACGTTGGATAATGGTTTCTAATACCCGCCGTTTGGCTTTCGGGTCAATACCAATTAAGCGTACATATTCCCCTGGATATTCGCCGAGTTGTCCTTCTACGGCTGCGATCGCTTCTCTTTCTGAGGAGGCTTGAATTTGACCGGTACTAGTCCAAGAACCTGTACGGAAGCGGCGCTCATCTACGTGTTCGAGGCTAATTTTTGAGCCACCAGCCAATAAGTGCCGGAGTTGGTCTACTACTTCAGAACTCAAGCGGTTGCTGCCAGCTGTTCCCGAAGTAGAAGGTGCTGTATTACTAGTAAATGATTTCTGACTACCAGAGGAGGTTACTTGACCATTTGGACGTTGAATAATGGTCTCTAATACCCGCCGTTTGGCTTTGGTGTCAATACCGATTAAACGTACATACTCGCCTTGATGGCTTGCTATACATTCTTCCAAAGCGGAGATGACTTGATTTGTAGAAGTTGCATCAATTGGCGTGCAACTAGTCCAGGAACCAGTGCGGAAACGACGCTCATCTACGTGTTCCATGCCAATTTTGTAACCACCTGCCAAGAGTTGGCGGATTTGCTCTAGAGTTTCGCCACTGACTTTGCCACTGCTAGAACCGTTACCATTACCATTACTGCTGCTGTAGCTTTGCTGGCTGTAACTGCTATTGCCACGACTAGCCGGAGCTTTAAAGCTGGTAGCTGGTTTTGCATCATCATCGGGACGTTGAATGATGGCTTCAAGCACACGCCGTCTATCTTTGTCAATGCCAAACAGCCTGACATACTCGCCGCTATGCTCATTTACACAGCTTTCTAATGCTGCGATCGCTTCACCGAGCGATCTCGGTTCGATTGGTTGGCAACTAGTCCAAGAACCCGTGCGGAAACGTCTTTGGTCTACGTGCTCCGTACCAATTTTATACCCTTGCCCCAATAGATACCGTAACTGATCTATTGTTTCTGCACCCAAGCTATTGCTCGACACTTCACTACTCCTTTCCAACTCTAAAACAGTAATACCATTACCTGTATAAGATTTAGCGTTCTCATCCCGGATGGGTGCTATACATTTAGTATCCGCAGCACAGAGATAACCAGCTCGTAATGCCTGATTAATCCCAACCACATGATGAGCAAATTCTTTATCCTGATCTTGCACATCTGGCAAGCGATCGGCTTGCTGCTGGCTGGTAATTACCGCTCCTGAAGGTACATACTTACCAGAGGGAATCTCTACGTCTTGAATCAAAGCGTGCATCATTACGATGCAACCTGCACCCACCCTGGCATTAAACACCGTAGAGCGAAAGCCAATGAAGGAATTATCACCTACATAAGCTGGCCCGTGAATTAGAGCCATGTGGGTAATGCAAGCGTTTTTACCAATCCATACTGAGTATTTATTTTGGTCATCGCCAATTACTCGGCCTTGCTCCAACCCATGAATGACAACACCATCTTGAATATTGGTGTTTTCACCCAGATAAAAAGGTGTGCCTTCATCCGCTCTAATCGTAGTCCCCGGAGCAACGATTACATTTGCACCTATTCGTACATCCCCAATCAGATTGGAGAATGAATGTACAAAAGCAGTTTCATGGATTTTGGGTTCAGCTAAATTCCTTGACCACGGGGTTGGGGGTGCCGCCGTGCTGCGGACTGCCATCGCGAGATTCCTCCTGTATTGTCATTTGTCAGTTGTCATTTGTCATTTGTCTTTTGTCATTTTTCGATAGCTAATGACTACTACTTCTCTATGAGAGGTTGCGCCAACGGCTTCGCTCAGTACAAGTGACTAATGACCAATGACTAATGACTAATGACTATCGATATTGATCTTTTTTGCTGTAAATTAGGCGATCTTCAACGTGAATGGTATCTATGATCGCCACTACTACTGCATCTAATGGACGCTGTTCATTTCCAAGTACTTGACGAGCAGCACTGCCACGACTGACAAGTACCCACTCATCTACTCCTGCTCCCACACTATCTGCTGCTACCTCATATTGTGGCAGGATGTTTCCGTCTTCATCCACTAATTGTAACAACAGTAGTTTTACACCTCTAAGACTTGGATCTTTTTGGGTGCTAACTACTGTGCCGCGAACTTTGGCAACTTGCATTACAAATTACGGTCTTCTACCAAAAGGACGAATTGCATTCACATTTTCCCGGAACTGCTCTACGTCTTCGGTATAACGAATTGGGAGGACGTATTCCAAGTTTTCGTGAGGACGAGCAATGATATGAGTAGACAACACTTGTCCGCCGTTGACTCGCTTTACAGATTCAACTCCTGCGGCCACAGAAGCTTGCACTTCCGAAACGTCACCCCGAACAATTACCGTCACCCGACCACTACCGATTTTTTCATAACCTACTAAAGTGACGCGGGCAGCTTTCACCATTGCATCAGCAGCTTCCACTACTGCTGGAAAGCCCAGCGTTTCAACCATTCCCACTGCAATTGACATTAGTTTTAATCCCTATTTCAAAGTTTTTAGCCTTGGACAAAAGTGATGCTCAATTAGACAAAGAGCGTTAATTACTTTGTTTAAACAGCTTTTAAGTACGGAATTGTTCCACCGCTTCTGTGTAACGTATCGGTAAGACGTATTCCAGGTTTTCGTGAGGACGAGCAATGATGTGAGTGGATAACACTTCACCACCAAAGACTCTTTTTGCCGCTTCAACCCCAGCTGCTACGGAAGCTTGCACTTCCGATACATCTCCCCGAACTATCACGGTGACGCGAGCGCTACCAATTTTTTCATACCCTACTAAGGTGACACGGGCGGCTTTCACCATCGCATCAGCAGCTTCCACCACTGCTGGAAAGCCCTTCGTTTCAATCATTCCAACTGCAATTGGCATCGCAGAACTCCTACAAAATTAATGCAATCTGTACTGTCGTTTGAATTTTTTGACGGGGAGAGCCTGATCTTATAGCTAAGAAAACACTTCCAAATTAAGCATAGGAAAGCTTGGCGTTCCTGGCAATATAAATTACTATAATAGTTTATGATAAGAAAGTTTTAAAAAACTTAACAAAAAGTTATCTAGGCTTCTGAGCAATTAAAGTTTACAGATTCCTTGAGCAGGCACTTATGCTTTATAATTTCTTTATCACATTTACAAAACGACATTCATAACCAGGGCTAATCCTATCCGATCAAAGGTAAGCAACGGCTGTATGTTTTACTGTATCTATCTTTTCTCAAATATTTCTAAGTGTACAATGACTAGGTGAAACATATATAAGTTTTTTAAATATATCGTATAAATTACTTTGGTTAGAGTAGAAATACAAATGTAAAAAGGTCAGTGATATTAAGGCAAGTAAATGCTTTTGCTTATGTAAAGTTATATTTTACTTATATTTAATAGGGTAGCATTAAGTAAAAGTACTTCTGGAAGTTCAGTTAAAATAATAGTAAAAAACATCGATAATTTTGGTAAATTAATTTTATTAAATAAACGATTGTTTGGAATTTTTTTAAAATAAAGGCTGAGTCATCAAGGGAAATTTAAATGGAGCAATTTCTATTTTCAACAAGTTGGTTTGTGCCTTTGTATAGCTTATCAGGCGCAATTTTGACATTGCCGTGGGGAATAGGAATAATTAAGCGAACAGGGCCAAGACCTGCGGCATACTTCAACTTGTTGACGACCGTTTTAGCTTTTTTCCATAGCCTGTTTGTATTTAAAAATATCTGGGATAGAGAACCAGAACACTTACTAATCAATTGGTTCAAAGTAGCAGATTTAGACTTATCTTTTTCCTTAGAACTATCGCCAGTTAGCATTGGGGCAACAGTTTTAATTACAGGGTTAAGCTTACTGGCACAAGTTTACGCTTTGGGTTACATGGAAAAGGACTGGTCGTTGGCACGTTTTTTTGCGCTGCTGGGATTCTTTGAAGCGGCGCTTAGTGGTCTAGCAATTAGTGATTCTTTGTTTCTCAGCTATGCCCTATTGGAAGTCCTGACGCTTTCGACTTACTTGCTGGTGGGTTTCTGGTACGCTCAACCACTAGTAGTAACGGCGGCGCGGGATGCATTTTGGACTAAACGGGTAGGAGACTTGTTGTTGCTGATGGCTGTAGTGACACTTTCTACCTTAGCCGGGAGTTTGAACTTTTCTGATTTATATGAGTGGGCGCAAACAGCTAATTTAAGTCCAATGACATCGACACTGCTAGGGTTGGCACTAATTGCTGGGCCTGCTGGTAAATGTGCGCAATTTCCACTACACCTGTGGTTAGATGAGGCAATGGAAGGGCCCAACCCCGCCTCGGTAATGCGGAACTCTCTAGTTGTAGCAGGTGGCGCTTATTTACTGTATAGATTTCAACCATTATTAGCGCTGTCGCCAGTTGCCTTGAATGCTTTGGTAGTCATGGGTACAGTAACGGCGATTGGAGCGACATTAGTATCCATAGCTCAAATTGACATTAAGCGATCGCTATCTCATTCCACCAGTGCATACATGGGATTAGTATTTTTAGCAGTGGGGTTACAGCAAGGAGGTGTAGCCTTGATGTTGCTGTTAGCTCATGCGATCGCTAAAGCATTATTATTCATGAGTTCTGGTTCAGTCATCTTGACTACCCAAAGCCAAGACTTAACAGAAATGGGCGGTTTGTGGTCGCGGATGCCAGCCACCACCACTGCCTTTGTGGTCGGTTCAGCCGGGATGGTAACACTCCTTCCCTTGGGAAGTTTCTGGGCAATGCTAGCGTGGGCTGACGGTTTTGTGAGTATTAGCCCTTGGGTAATTGGGGTTCTAATATTAGTCAATGGTTTGACAGCATTGAATTTGACGAGAGTATTTAGATTAGTCTTTTGGGGTAAACCGCAACAAAAGACCCGTCGCACCCCAGAAGTTGGTTGGCAGATGGCCTTACCAATGGTGTTTCTGACAGTGCTGACTCTGATTCTACCTCTGATGCTACAGCAATGGTACTTACTACCAGATTGGGAAAGTATTAATTGGTATGTGGTGTTAGCCTTGTTTAGTTCTACCGTAGCAGGGGTAGGTTTAGGGTGTACAGTTTATCTGCACAAAGCTTGGTCAAGATCCAGAATCTTGGCGTGGAGATTTCTACAAGACCTGTTAGGTTATGATTTTTATATCGACCGAGTTTATTTTGTAACCGTGGTAAGTGTAGTAGGACTGCTATCTAAAATTTCTGCTTGGAGCGATCGCTACTTGGTTGACGGTTTTGTAAACTTGGTTGGGTTTGCGACCATTTTCGGCGGACAAACCTTAAAGTACAGCATTTCTGGGCAATCTCAGGGCTATATGTTGACCATCCTAGCAGTTGTCAGCGTCCTGGGTTTTTTCATCAGTTGGTCATTGGGTTTATTAGATAAATTGCCTTTTTAAGAGTGCTGAGTGCTGAGTTAAGGAGTTAAAAATTTATTATTTTCTCCCTGCTCCCCAGTCACTGAGCGTAGCCGAAGTGCTGCTCCCCTGCTTCCCCTGCTCCCCTTACCTAAAGTCTATGCTTAGTGTTTTAATTCTAGTGCCGTTAATCGGCGCAGCTTTAATTGGTTTCTCCCCCTCAAGCATTAGTGGAAAATTCGCTCGTGTGGTGGCTTTGGTCTTTGCCATTATCGCTTTGTTGTGGACAATCGTATTAGTAAGTCAGTTCCATCCAGGAGAAATTACTCAACAGTTTGCTGAGTCTGTCCCTTGGGTAGATGCTTTAGGGTTAAACTATAACCTTGGGATAGATGGTTTATCTTTGCCATTGCTGGTTTTAAATGGATTGTTAACTGCCATTGCCATCTACAGCAGCGATGAATCGCTACAGCGCCCTAAATTTTATTACTCTTTGGTACTATTATTAAGCACTGGGGTGACAGGAGCCTTTCTAGCACAGGATTTACTGTTATTTTTCCTGTTTTACGAATTGGAACTAATTCCACTGTATTTGTTGATAGCTATTTGGGGTGGCGCCAAACGCGGTTATGCTGCGACTAAATTTCTTATTTATACAGCCGTTTCGGGAATCCTGCTCTTAGCAAGTTTCCTCGGTATGGTTTGGCTGAGTGGTTCCTCTAACTTTGCACTAGCAACCTTGAACGCGACAACTTTACCTCTAGGAACACAGCTTTTATTGCTAGCGGGAATTTTGATCGGTTTTGGAATTAAAATTCCTTTGGTTCCCTTTCATACTTGGTTGCCAGATGCTCACGTTGAAGCTTCTACACCGATTTCCGTGCTATTGGCTGGGGTGCTGTTGAAGTTGGGAACTTACGGCTTACTGCGATTTGGTATGAACTTGTTACCAGAAGCTTGGGCTTATGTGGCTCCTTGGTTGGCGACTTGGGCAGTAGTGAGTGTACTGTATGGTTCATCCTGTGCGATCGCCCAAAGCGATATGAAAAAAATGGTAGCATACAGCTCCATTGGACACATGGGTTACGTGCTTTTAGCGGCGGCGGCGGCCACACCTTTAAGTGTATTGGGTGCTGTGATGCAAATGATTAGCCACGGCTTGATTTCGGCAATGCTGTTTTTGCTGGTAGGGGTTGTGTATAAAAAAGCTGGAAGCCGTGATTTAGAAATCATCCAAGGATTACTGAACCCAGAACGGGGTATGCCAGTAATTGGTAGCTTGATGATTGTCGGAGTCATGGCCAGCGCTGGTATACCAGGAATGCTAGGGTTTATTTCCGAATTCGTAGTTTATCGGGGAAGTTTTCCAGTTTTTCCAGTGCAAACCCTGTTATGTATGCTTGGTACTGGTTTAACAGCAGTTTACTTCTTAATTCTTGTCAACCGCGCCTTTTTTGGACGCCTGTCTGCATCAGTTACCAACTTACCACGTGTGTATTGGAGCGATCGCATCCCAGCTGCAATTTTAGCTGTGCTGATTGTGATTTTTGGCATTCAACCTGGTTGGTTAGTGCGTTGGACTGAACCAACAATTACAGCAATGGTAAATACTCAAAACATAGTATTAGCAGTGTCTTTAGATAAAGCAATGGGGAATGGGGAGTAGGGAATGGGGAATTGGGAATGGGGAATGGGGAAAAGTTTTCCCAATGCCCAATGCCCAATGCCCAATGCCCAATGCCCAATGCCCCAATCCCTAAACTTTTTGGAGAGATGGCAATGGTAACTATTAAAAAAAAAGCTACTCACAATCCCTTAGCTGAGTATATTGAACGCTTACAAAAAGGAGATGCATTAGTCCCCGATAGTCCAGAGAATGTGCTGGAAGTTGTGGGTATTCTTAAAAGCTATGGGGTAGTTTTAGATGCTTACTCAAAAAATCTTAACTATATTGCCGAACATCAGTTTTTAGTATTTTTCCCATTTTTTAAATACTTTAATGGAGAGGTTTCTTTTCAGAAATTATTCCGTCACTGGTGGCACGATCGAATTAATTTTGAATATGCCGAATATTGCATGAAAGGCATGATGTGGCACGGTGGCGGCGGACTAGATACTTATTTAGATACACAAGAATTTCAAGAAAGAGCGCAAGCCGTTATTGCCGCAAAATTTAAAAATAATCCCTTTATTCTGGGTATTAACCAGCTGTTTCCAGATTTCTTAACAGAACAGTTGCGTGTCTCTGCTTATTACACCGGTTTAGGTCAATTCTGGCGAGTCATGGCTGATATGTTCCTCAATTTATCAGACCGCTATGACCGAGGCGAAATTAAATCGATTCCCCAAGTTGTAGAACACATTAAAGCCGGGTTAGTGGCAAATGCATCAAACCCAATTACCTATGCTGTCAAAATTCGAGGTAAGGTCTATGACATCATTCCCAAAAGCGTTGGTTTGACCTTCTTAGCAGATACAGCAATACCTTATGTAGAAGCAGTATTCTTCCGAGGAACTCCTTTCCACGGTACTGTTTCATACAATGCCCAAGGATATCAAATTCCCCCAGATCAAAGTCGATTTCAATATGGTGCATTGTATGCCGATCCTTTGCCCATCGGCGGCGCGGGTATTCCTCCTACCTTGTTGATGCAAGATATGCGTCATTATCTTCCAGAATATTTGCACGAAATTTATCGTCGCAGTCTTCGGGGTGAAGATGATTTGCGAGTTCAAATTTGTATGAGTTTCCAAAAATCGATGTTTTGCGTGACGACAGCAACGATTTTGGGACTGATGCCTCATCCTTTAGATAGTAAAGATCCAAATGAACAAAAAGGTAATCGAGTTTATTTAGAGAAGTGGATGAGTCGGTTACAAACTTCGCGGTTGCTGGATGTGAATAAATGACGGATGATTCCACCATTACTCACGAGGCATTCAAGCAATTCGAGCGCGACAAATTTTCTCTTGTAGCTCAAGAATACGATCGCGCGTTAGCGAAGCTCACCGGAGGTATCGCTGTTGTGACTTCTCAGGTAGATGAAGCCATCTTGGATGCCGTCGGAGCTAAGTCTGGTATTCGATTGCTGGATGTGGCTTGCGGAACTGGCTGGCTTAGTGCCGCAGCACTAAAGCGGCAGGCTATAGTCACAGGATTAGACTTTGCAGAGAAGATGGTGGCCATTGCCAGAGAGCGATGTCCTCAAGGGTCATTCCATCATGGGGATGCTGAGAACCTAACTTTCGAGCCGGGCCAGTTTGAGGTGGTGGTTTGTAACTTGGGTATTCTCCATTTCCCAAACCCAGAACAAGCGATCGCTGAATCCTTTCGCGTACTCAAACCGGGAGGGCGTTATGCTTTCACCTGCTGGACACCGCCAACGCGCAATCCGTTTATGGCTCTGATACTGGGTTCGGTGCAGACTTATGGCAGCATGGATGTGGATTTACCTTCTGGGCCTCCCCTATTTCGCTTTGGCGATCGCACTGAATGCGAAATGGTTTTAAGCGCCGAGGGATTCACTCAGGTGTCTGTCACAGAACTGCCCATCAAGTGGACTTTCTCTACACCTGAAGATGTGATGCCAAAGATTGTTGTAAGTTCGGCACGTCTGGGGTCGATGTTGGCAATGCAAAGCGATGAGCAACGGCGCAATATTGAAAACGCAATTATCGAGGGAGCCTCAAAGTATGTCACAGAAAATGGTGTGGAAATTCCCGCTTATGTAATGTTGGCTGTAGGTCATAAACCATAAGCTAGAACAACTTTTTTGAAATTGCTTGAATCCGATTAATTTAGCAATTTTTTAAGTGTTTTTCCATGACAAAATTTATCAGTTTTTGCCCTCTACGCTCTACTTCTTGCTTGTTGATAACAATAAATCCCTGACTCTTAAAAAAAGGTTTAGCTGTAATACTGGCTTCTGTAAATAACTTTTCCACCCCTAAAGACTGTGCTTTTAATTCAATCTGTTCTAAGATTTTCTTGCCAACACCTTTCCTTTGAAAATCTTTATGACAATAGAAACGGTCAATATGACCATTAGCCTCTAATTCTCCAAAACCAATAATTTTGTCTTGTTCTTCTGCGACATAGGTAAACTTACTTCCTAAACTTTTAATCCAAACTTCAATATCCATATTTGCTGGTGCCCAAGCATCTACTTGTTCTTGTGTGTAATCGTGAATATTCACCTCATGAATAGTCTCGTAGAACAATTTCATAATTTCTTTGGTATCAGATATTTCGTATATTCTTATTTTCATAAAGAAGGTAATTAATCACAAATAACTTTACTATAAATATTAGCCAATTAGGTTACAAACTTCGCGGTTGATAAGCTGTTGTGCTTTTAATTTGCACTTTGAGGCAGCAGAGGGGCTTCAGGTGCAGAGGAGAGGGTTTGCAGGTTTTACCTAAAAGATGATAATGCAACTTGTATGCGCGACAGCTTAGATGTGAATAAGTAGTTGATTTTTGATCAATATTATGCTTCTGGTTCAACACCGAGCGATCGCAATTGAGCAGTCAAGCGATCGGCTCTTTCCTCGCCAGTCAACAACAAATTACCTTGCAAATCCCACCAGCGTAGCCAAGGTAATTCCATATTGTAATATTGTCCCTGCCAAATTCCTAACTCAACTCCTAAAGGATGTATAGGATAATGTCCCCGTTCATTTGCAGTTAATAACTGATATTGTCCACCAATTAATTCATAAACTTCCACGCTGGCTTTATTCACTTCATAAATGCCGTAGAAGGGAGGACGAATCACCTGCTCATAAATCCAAAATTTTCCCTTCCAAGGAGTTTTGTCTCGCTCCTCACTACCATCGCCAGAGACAAATTCTAATGCAATTAATGGGGCAATAAACTCTCGCCAGAGTACATAAGACCTGCGCGTTTGCCCATTTAGAGTAGGTGGTACATTCCCTACATAAAACCAGTCGGGAGCTTCTGCGCCTTTTTCTGGGGGGTCAGTAATGCGCCAGTAGATACCGCTATCTTGACCAATACAGTATTGCCCATCAGGATGACGTTTTTGCAATATCGGTTTAATCGAGTCGGTTAGGAGAATGCTTTGGGGATGTTCCTGAAAGTTTTTCACGAAAGTACCGTCAGACTCAGGAAGTTGTGTATGGTCTGGGAACGGGGTGAGGGCGGTGGATGGATCGGTTGCAGAGGTCATAAGGCTACCTTTGCAGGAGTAAGGGTTGTTTTTTAGTTTAACAGTGGAAAGGGAAATGCCTGCGGTAGTCTACATCAACGCTCTCTAAATATTCTCTACCCATAAAAGATTACTTGCGTAGCTACTGGTTTTCAGTGCGTTGTAAAATTTTTCATCTGCTGTCACCATCTGGCATTGTTGCGTAATGGCAAGAGCTAAGTATAAACTGTCATACACTGCGCGATCGCTCTGAATGGCAATATCTAAAGCAAGTGGCATCAATGGCTGAGATAAGTACACCTCTACAGGAACTGCATTTAAATCTGTTAATGTTTGTCTTGCATTTTCAGCAGTGTCTTCACCGCGACGGACTCGTTTCCACAAGACATTTCCCACTTCTGGGAAGAAAAAATCTGGAACTAAGAAAGTATGGTTACTTGCTACTAAACGCCTAGCTGCATGAGAGTAGACTTCGGGGATGAACCACTTGATAGCAATGCTAGCATCTAAAACATACTGACTCACCGTTCTCTGTCCTCGCGGATAAGTTCAGTACTATCACTAAAAATTTTTCCTGTATATCTAACTTGAGAGCGTGCTATAGCTTCTCTGGCTTTTTCCATGTCGCCGCCAGTGTGATAGTGTGTCGCTTTTTCAGCCGCTTGTTGTAGGATCTGCTTTAATTCCTCTTGCAAAGACCTACCGTGTTGTTTGGCAAGAGTTTCTAGCTTTTCTAGAATAATGGGATCTAAATCTTCAACTAAGATTTGAGCCATAATTTCGTGGTAGTTTTTCGCTACTTTTATTCGAGATTTGAAATTAGTTTAGCAAGTATAGACGCAAAGAGTCTTATCCTGAGACATAAGGCTATTTGTGTAAAGTTAGGCTCCGGTTATTCAGGCTTTGTTATGTGAAAATTAATACAAATATTTTGGGAGTTGCAAAGATGGCTTGGGCAGCAGGTAATCAATTGCAAGGTGGTAAATATACTATTGAAAAAGAATTGGGAAGGGGGCGGTTTGGTATTACTTATTTGGTAAGAAACAGGAATAGCGATCGCCAAGTCATTAAAACCTTAAATGATGATTTACTAAATTCCCTGAACCAGTTGGAACGCGGACGACTGGAAACAATGTTTTGGCAAGAAGCGGTAAAACTTACTCAATGTAAACACAAACATATTGTGCAGGTTGCAGAACCGTTCAAAGAAGGAGAACACTGGTGTCTGGTAATGGAGTATGTAGATGGTGTCAGTTTAGCTGACCGTCGCCAACAAATACTTTCTGAAACAGAGGCTTTACGCTACATTCAACAAATTGGAGAAGCGCTGATTAAAGTACATGAAAATCGGTTGATTCATCGAGATGTGCATCCAGGAAATATCTTTTTGCGAGTGCGAGAAGGACAACCTGAAGCGGTGCTGATTGATTTTGGTTTAGCTCTGGATTTTGACCACATCTTAACCACAAGCCGAACCAAAGAAACTTCTGAGGGATTTACACCGCCTGAGCTTTACGCTCAACACACTAAACCAACTGGGGCGTATAGCGATATTTATTCTCTAGCAGCAACTCTCTATGTGCTTTTGACTGGAAAAACACCAGTCAGTGCGCTCAAACGTAAGGTAGACAACGCTCGTTTAGTAGCTCCGAAAGAACACAATCCTCAGATTAGCGATCGCACAAACCGAGCAATTTTAACAGGTATGAAGCTAAATCCTACAGAGCGATCGCAATCGATGCGGGAATGGCTCGATTCTTTGGGGTTAACTGAGGAAAACTCGCAGCCTTTAGTAATTGTACCACCTAACACTAACCCAAATTGGGAGCGAAACATCCAGTTTTGGGGAGTGGTGATAGCTGCGATCGCAGCAATTGGAACCTTACTTTCAGGCATAGTTGGTTGGATTCCTATTTTCCACCCATCTCCGTCTTCCAATCCACCATCACTGTCGCCCAGTCCGTCATCTAGCAAAACACCGTAGAATTAGCTAAACTCTCATTAAAACGCTTGCATTAAAGTAATTTTTTACTTAGAGGTATTCATGCCCTGGATAGCAGGACAACAATTGCAAAGTGGCAAATATGTAATTGGGCAAGTCCTGGGACAGGGGGGATTTGGGATTACTTATAAGGCTTTGCATGTTGAACTAAATCAGACAGTTGTAATTAAGACACCTAATGAATATCTCAGCCACGATCCGGAATATGAAAAGTACATAGAGAGATTTATCCAAGAAGGACGGATACTCGCACGCTTATCAGAAGACCCTCATCCTCACATTGTGGGAGTGATTGATTTGTTTCGGGAAGGTGCTACCCACTGTTTAGTGATGGACTTTGTTGAGGGAGAAAATTTGTTTGAGGCAGTCAAGCGTAGGGGGGCTTTATCAGAAGCAGAGATTCTACCGTGCATCTGCCAGATTGGGGAAGCTTTGAGCGTAGTGCATCAAGCAGGGTTAGTACACCGAGATGCCCACCCTGGAAATATTATGTTGCGGAGAAATGGCAGAGCAGTTTTAATTGACTTTGGAATTGCTAAAGAACTTTTGCCTAAAACCTTGAGTTCAAAGGGCATTGCAGGTAATGAGGGGTTTGCGCCCTATGAGCAGATGAGTAGAGGCAGTCGGGAGCTAACCGTCGATGTCTACTGTCTAGCTGCCACACTGTATTATGCGGTCACGTGTCAGCGCCCAACAACCTCTTTGGCTCGCAAGCTCGATAATGCTTCCCTGAAATCACCTAAACAAATTAATCCAAGCATCAGCGATCAATTAAATAAAGCAATTCTCAAGGGTATGGCACTGGAGGCAAAAGACCGCCCTCAGTCGATGCAGGCATGGTTGGCAATGCTAGAAGCATTAAAACCGACACCTCTACCTCCAGTTAAGCCAATTTATAAAAGAGAATTTGTTCGTCTCAAAGCCGAGTCAAAGGTACTTTGGGGCTGGTTGGGTGGTTCATTATTAGTACTTTATGGATTGATAGGCTATCTCATAACCGTACCTAATACTTCATTATGGGCTGTACTTGGGATTGTGTTTGCGGCTGTAGCTGTGGCTTGGGCTGGAGCTATCGCTGTGGATAGGGCTGGGGGTGGGGTTGTGGCAATGATTGGAACTGTGACGTTGATTGGGGCTGTGGTTGGTGCTATAGCTGTGGTTTGGGCTGGAGCGGGATCTGTGGCTGTGGTTGGTGCTATAGCTGTGGTTGTGGCTTGGGCTGGAGCTTGGGCGGAGAATGAGGCTTGGGCTGAGGCTGTGCCTGTAGGAGTTGCTGGGGCTGGAGCTTTGACTTTAGCTGGGGTTTTAGCTAGTACTGGTGCTGGGTTTTTGGCGGTTGCAGTACCTTTTTTTGTGTCTGTTGTTGTCAGTACATCAGGAAATGAATTACGAAAATTCTTTAGCAAGTTTCAAACTTGTATGATTTTGGTTGTCACTTCTAGTCTAGGCTTGGGTTTGGGATGGTTAGGACGTTGGATCTTTAACGCAGGCTCATAGCTTGATCAAGCTCCAAAAGCTAAGTAGCAAAGGATTTTGTAGCAATTTTTTGGGGTAGAGAAGCGATGTCTAAGGACAAGCCGCTACGCGTCTACGCACCTTTCACCTCATACCAAAATATTAAATTTCCCGCCTCAATACCAAACGCTGGTTTTAAGAGCGTTGTTATGGAAGATAAGCTAGGAAAATAAACTGATATCTACATTAAAATAGTCCGCCAACGCTTCTGCTTGAGTTTTACTAATGGTGCGATCGCGAAGCGTCTCCGTTCGCGCAGCGTCCCGAAGGGAAGGAGAATCGCCATTAACAATTTGCAAGGCAATTTCCAATGAACCAATTACCTCAGCTAATGCTTCGGTTGTAGTATCGCGTGCGTCCATTAGATGTACTAACATCGAATTGGGTGTACCTTGGAGAATTGGGTAATGGGTTTCTTCAACGATGTTTGACGACAACCTGCTATACGTCTACGGAATATTTCTAAACTCAAGCGATCGCTATTTAAATGTTATCTTTTTTCTATTGGTTCACCACCTAACCAAAAATCTCCCGAATTCAATTCGGGAGAGTGTCAAAAAACCCAAATGTATTGTCTTTATCAAATAACAACCTCTTGCTTAGGCTTCCGCACTGGACGCTTGCGTTCGCTGCGACGAACGCCCCCTGCCATTTTGTACTCATCGCTATTCTTGCCATACTTTGCAGCTACGCTGACTAACACATGTTCTGTTAGTTCCATCAGCGACTTTTCGGCTAATTCTAAAGCTCCCTGAGTTAGATCCACGGTGGAGAGGCTGGAGTTATAAACTTCCAACTTGTCCTGTGTTTTTTTGATGGCGGCAGCAAAGGTGTCAATAGTGACTCCATTACCTAAATCTAAGGTGGGATTAATCGATTTCAAACCCGCAATCCGACGCTGTGCTCTATCAAGTACTTTAGATCCACGTTTTGGACGTGACATAAATAACTTTCCTTTTCTTAATCATGCACTAGGATAAAAACTGACTTCTATCCTTGTCTTTACACCATTAGGATAAATAAAATTGGGGTGATTGACACCCGCAATATTCAGTATTGTTTAACCTATTTAGTACAAAAAAGCGTTAGATTTATTCCGTGAATTTATTGAGATTTATCCGAATTCAAGAAACGATCGCCCGAATTCAAGAAACGACCGCCCGAATTCAAGAAACGACCGCCCGAATTCAAGAAACGATCGCCCGAATTCAATAAACAATCGCCCGAATTCAAGAAACGATCGCCCGAATTCAAGAAACGATCGCCCGAATTCAAGAAACGACCGCCCGAATTCAAGAAACGATCGCCCGAATTCAAGAAACGACTGCCCGAATTTAATATCGCGCTTCTCGCTTGATTGCAATATCGAACTCCTATTTAATTTTTGCGAAGTTCGGTGCGCCTTTATCTCGCTTCGCTGATGAAGATTCCCTGCGATCGCCCTGATATCCTCACAAACCGCTATGCGTCTACGGAATATTTTTAAACTCAAGCGATCGCTGCTCACCAAAGCGATGGGTATTTTTTTAGTAGGAAGTCCCTTATTCTCTTAAGCATTATCATTATATAGTACAAGTATACTAACTAGCTGCTAAAATGCTTTAAAAGTCAGCTAGCCTTGCTTGAGGTAGTATGAAAAAAATCCCAGACACGGACAAAAAGCCCATTTTGCTGTTCCAGCCTACATTTGTAACTACTGCTATAGTGCCACTGCAACCCCAAGAAAAAAAAATCATCAGTGAACGGGAGCGTTTTATAACACAAGTCGAACGCATCAATCAGATGGCGGAAGAGTTAGAAGCAGCGATATTAGAGTTGAAAGCGATCGCTAACACAATGAATACTCAAAAACGTTACCCACTCATGATAAAGGAGATATGCAAAAATATTTGTCAGTATTTCGCAGTTAGCATCCCTTGGGTGAAACGAAAGTCTGACGAATCATTTGTTTTGACAACGCGAAAAGTTGATTTATTCCGAGCCGAAAGGGAAGCTGCACTGCTAGCAGAGCAACTTCGTCAGCAAACCAAAAAAAGATTAGCATCGCAGCGACACAGAAAAAACAAGAATGGGGCTGAAGCTGACACAAAACGCTTCTTCAAAAAGGTATTAGTCAACAAATCTTAAAATTATCAACATTCAACGGCATCTCACCCTTGAGGTTGTAACAGTTATGCTGATTGAAGTGGCAGAAGGAATTTCTTCCTCAAAATTGCTAGATATAGCCGTAGCCACATAGGTTAGGACAATGTTGATTGCTAAAACCTTTGATTTCACTGGGTTTATACTCAGCACTCAGCACGGGCTAAACGCCCCGCTACCGCTAACAGCACTTTGCTATACTACACTGCCATTATTTCTTTGCAACCATAGTTGGTGACAAAGAAACAAAGCCGCCCTAATATTTGCACTTCCGTAAAACCAGAGTGTAACATCAGGGACAATCAATCAGCGCCCAGAAGAGGTAAAAAGAAGGTGTTAAAGACACTTTTAGTAATTGCCATTGGTTTTTTACCGTCCCTGTTTTCCCTGTGGATGATCCGTAGAACCCAGCGATCGCGCTTGCGGATGAGGCAAGCAGCCATGAATTTTCCAGTGGCACAGGGACGGCACAACGTCAGACCTGTGGAAGGCGATCGCTATTATTTAGAAGGCGTGGGTTATCTGATTGGCGATATCAGCTGCAAGTTTAATGCTCGGTCTGGCTACATCCGCTGTGCTATCAACCCCGAAGGCCCGTGTAACGGTTGCCGTCACTACGAACCTAGAGAATTAACTGGTAATGAAAAAAGCACTTAAGATTCCTCACTCAATACTTAACCCACCTAAAATTACCTGGTTAACACACAGGCTCTGACGTGGATAGTTTTCCAGCGACTTTATAGCACTAAAACCAGGTAATGATAAAATCATTACTAATTATAATAATTTGTATTTACAAGCACTTTGAATATTTCTGTTTGCATGGTGAAATAAGAATGATTTAATAGAATTCGTGCAAAAGTGTAAATCTGCATAATTTTGTTTGCAGATTATAAACTTTACTATTAACTCTTGCCGAATATCTCATAACTAGATGATTATCCAACGATGAACAACGCGATCGCTCGGACAACAGCATTATTATCAACTTGTGCTTTGCTACTAACAGGCTGTGGTGGTGGCACTACCACAGTGACAAATTCTCCTACTAATAGTCCAAACAGTACCCCAAATAACACTGCAACCAATACCCCAGCAACAACGGCTACATTATCAAGTGCTATTCCTATTGGTATTGGTGTTGCCCAAACTAGCAATGTAGCATTACTGGGTCAAGAGCAAGTCGCTGGAGCCAAACTTGCTCAGAAGTATTTCAATAGTAAAGGTGGTGTTAATGGCACACCAATTAAATTAGTTTTTCAAGATACTAGCGGTGATGAAGCAGGAGCAATTAACGCTTTTCAAACTCTAATTAATAAAGATAAAGTTATTGGAATTGTCGGGCCAACTTTGTCACAGCAAGCCTTTAGTGCAGATCCGATTGGCGAACGGGCAAAAGTACCAATTATTGGACCATCAAATACTGCTAAAAATATTCCCGAAATTGGTGATTACGTTGCCCGTGTTTCTGCACCAGTTTCCATCGTTGCACCTAATTCAGTGAAAGCGGCACTTAAGCAAAATCCCCAACTGAAAAAAGTCGCAGTTTTCTACGCCCAAAATGATGCATTTAGCAAGTCAGAAACGGAAATATTTCAGCAAACAGTTAAGGATCAAGGACTGGAATTGGTAACAGTGCAAAAATTCCAAACCAGCGATACAGATTTTCAAAGTCAAGCAACCAATGCAATTAATCTCAAACCAGATTTGGTAATTATTTCTGGCTTGGCTGCTGATGGTGGTAATTTAGTTAGGCAATTGCGGGAACTGGGTTATAAAGGCTTAATTGTCGGTGGAAATGGTCTAAACACATCGAATTTATTGCCAGTTTGTAAAGCATTTTGTGATGGGGTATTGATTGCTCAAGCCTACAGTCCAGAACATCCAGGTGAAATTAACGCGGCGTTTCGTAAAGCCTATATTGAAGAATATAAAAAAGAACCACCCCAATTTAGCGCCCAAGCTTTTGCAGCAGTGCAGGTTTATGTCGAAGCACTCCAATCTTTAGATAAAAAGAGCAAAATCAACAAACTACAGCTACCAGAATTACGGACGCAGTTAAACAAACAAATACTTGAAGGAGCATACAATACACCATTAGGTGAAATTGGTTTTACTCCCACAGGTGAAGTTGTGCAAAAAGATTTCTATGTTGCTCAAATCAAAATGGAAAAAGATGGAAGTCAAGGTAAATTCACATTTCTAAAATAGCTGCTCCATGAATATCAATCTCTTTTTGCAGCAATTATTAAATGGGTTATCCATTGGCAGCGTCTATGCAATTTTTGCCTTGGGATATACCTTGGTTTATTCTATTTTAGGCATTATTAATTTAGCTCATGGCGCGATTTTTACCTTGGGTGCATATTTCACTTATGCACTTATGGGTGGGAACTTTGGATTTAATGGCTTACTGGCTAATGCAGTCTTGCCGATAAAATTACCATTTGCTATAGCCTTGATTTTAGGAAGCACCTTAGCAGGATTGGTAGGGGTAGTGATGGAACGCGTTGCTTTTCAACCTTTGCGGCGTCAAGGCTCCGATCCTTTGCTAACTGTTGTTTCCAGCTTGGGGGTAGCAGTGGTAATTGTGAATTTAATTCAATATTTAGTAGGTGCGGAAAGTTATACATACCCCGCAAATACTTATGGTAATTTGCCACCTGCGATTAACTTTGGTAGTCCAGAAAACCCAATTCCGATTCGTAGTGTTCAGGTGGTAATTTTTACTGTGTCAGTGGTAATTGTGGCAATTCTTACCTATTTTATCAATCGGACTAAATATGGTAAGGCAATGCAAGCGATCGCAGAAGATCCAACTACAGCTAGTTTGTTAGGAATTAATAGCGATCGCTTTATCATCCTAACATTCTTCATCAGCAGTTTTTTAGCAGGATTAGCAGGAACTTTAGTTGCTTCTAGTGTTAGTATTGCAGGGCCATATTTCGGCATTGCTTTTGGTTTGCGGGGTTTAGCAGTAATTGTTTTAGGTGGTTTAGGTAGTATTCCTGGTGCGGTGGTAGGGGGTTTGTTAATTGGATTAGTTGAGGCGTTTGTCCCTGCTGATTATTCTGGATATAAAGACGCAGTAGCCTTTGCAATTTTGTTTATCATGCTATTAGTTAGACCTCAAGGTTTGCTAGGACGGCGGTTTATTCAGAAAGTTTAAAGAGATGTAGAGCCATGAAAACATATACTAAACAAAAGTTAACTTTTGACCAATTTTTAGAACAGTGTCCAGAGTCAGGTTTATATGAACTTGTGGATGGAGAAATTGTAGAAGTGCGTGCAACCAGAAATCATGATGATGTCGCTGACTTTACGGCTGACTCTTTCAAAGATGAAATTAAACGTCTAAATCTTAATTACGTAGTAAAAAACACAGCAGTCTTTAAAACTATAACTGCTAATGGCATAGAACAAGGGCGCAAGCCTGATGTAAGTGTCATAGATAAAGATAAATGGCGCTCAAATCGTTCTGCTTATGCTGCACTTGAAGAACCTATCCAATTAGCTGTAGAAGTGACATCAACTAATTGGGAAGATGACTACATTGATAAATTAGATGAATATCAACGCTTAGGTATTACAGAATATTGGATTGTGGATTATTTAGCAATTGGGCTAAGAGAGTATTTGGGAAACCCAAAAGTTCCGGCTGTGTTTGTTTTTCTATTAGATGCTGAGGGTAAATACCAATGCACACATTTTAGAGGCTCAGAAAGAATTGTGTCACGAACTTTTCCTGAACTGACGCTGACAGCAGAGCAAATATTAACAGCTTAATAGTTGATAAAAGCGATAGTTTGATTAAGTTTAATCAAAATATATTAAATAAAATGGCTGATTTTTTCGCTACTTACGCTTCTTTGATTGTCTCTATGGTATTAGGGGCGCTATTAGGATTATCGCTTTACTTACCGCTAATGACAGGACAATTGTCTTTAGCTAGTCCAGGATTTTATGCTTTAGGTGGGTATATTGCAGCAATTTTATCTACCAAAGTTTTTACATCTAGCAGTAGTTTATTTCCCATTCCATTATTGTTATTGGAGATGTTAACTGCGGGTGTAATTTCTGGTTTATTAGGTGTAATAATAGGAATTCCAGCATTGAGATTGCGAGGAATTTATTTAGCGATCGCAACTATCGCTTTTGTGGAAGTTCTGCGCGTCATCTCCCTCAATTTAGATATTACAGGTGGTGCTGTTGGAATTTTTGGCATCCCTCAACCTTTCCAAACACAACTTGAATATTTATGGATTGCTTTGCCATTACTATTAATTAGTATGGTGCTACTTTATCGTTTAGAACGCATCCGCGTCGGCAGGGCTTTTATCGCGATCCGCGAAGATGAATTAGCTGCGGGTGCAATGGGAATCGATCCCACTTATTATAAAGTTTTGGCGTTTACATTGGGGGCTATGCTTGCAGGAGTTGTAGGTGCAATTAGCGCTCACTTCCTCAATACCTGGAATGCTCGTCAAGGTACTTTTGATGCCAGTATTATATATTTAACTTTTGTTTTAATTGGTGGTTCGAGAACTTTTTTAGGCCCGGTAATTGGAGGTATGGTATTTACAGCTTTACCAGAGATTCTGCGAAGCCTGGCTGATACTGGTGGTTTACCTAATTGGTTAGCACAGTTTTTGCGAGATGGTAGATTAATTATTTTTGGCTTTTTAATAGTAATAGGTACAATCTTTTTCCCCCAAGGGCTAATTACTCCAGATATTTTTCAAAGAAAAAAACGAACCGCCAAGCACGCAAAGGGCGCAAAGCAATAAGAGTTTCAGAGAATTATTGC
This sequence comes from Nostoc sp. LEGE 12454, assembly GCF_056620565.1. Taxonomy (NCBI): domain Bacteria; kingdom Bacillati; phylum Cyanobacteriota; class Cyanophyceae; order Nostocales; family Nostocaceae; genus Nostoc; species Nostoc sp. LEGE 12454. The sequence continues at coordinate 171,503 of NZ_JBWQXL010000005.1, read as the reverse complement.
GTAAGTCTTATAATTCATAATAATATGCGAAAATGTCACATAGCATTCCAGTAGCTAACAGCAATATTGTCTTAGAAGCAAGAGCATTAACTCGCCGCTTTGGTGGTTTAGTGGCGGTAAATAATGTATCTTTTAGTGTAAATCAACATGAGATTTTTGGACTAATTGGCCCTAATGGTGCTGGCAAAACAACACTGTTTAATTTGATTACTGCCTTTATTCCACCTTCTGGCGGTAAATTAATTTATCAAGGTACGGAAATTTCTCAACTGCGTCCTCATCAAATTGCTGCTTTAGGTATCGCCCGTACCTTCCAAAATATCCGCTTGTTTGGGGAATTATCGGCGTTAGAAAATGCGATCGTTGCCCGACATTTACACACTAAAAGTAATATGATTACAGGTGTTTTGGGATTACCACCAGCGCCTCGCGAAGAGCTAAAAACTAAGCAAAAAGCTTTAGATTTATTAGATTTGGTGGGATTAAGCGATCGCGCTGACGAAAAAGCCAAAAACTTTGCTTACGGCGATCAGCGTCGGCTAGAAATTGCCCGTGCTTTAGCATTAGAACCGCAAATTTTGCTTCTCGACGAACCGGCGGCGGGAATGAACCCCAACGAAAAGCAGCAATTAAGTGAATTTATTCGCAGTCTGCGCAATGACTTTAATTTGACGATTGTCCTTATAGAACACCATGTACCATTGGTTATGGGTTTGTGCGATCGCATTGCTGTATTAGATTTTGGTCAATTAATTGCCTTGGGTGAACCATCTGTAGTCAGAAACGATCCGGCTGTAATTGAAGCTTATTTGGGAAATGAATGAATTTATGTAGACAAAATTACCACAAATTCTTCTAAAGAACTCACAGCGATCGCGCTATCCATTAAATTTTCTAATTGCTCCACATTCTTGCCCTCAAGCCTTATTTCTGCCTCATGGGGAATTTCACCAAAGCGTTGTTCCAATACCCGGATTAGCTGCCGTAGCGCACCCTGCTGAATACCTCTTTGCTCAATTTCCTGATACCAAGGCGATTCTCGCAATACTGCCATATCCCACCTCATGATTTGTTGCACTAAAGGCGTGTCTAACACAAAGCTAGCAAAAAATGCCAGCAATGATTCTAATTGGTTCAACTGTGCATCTGCTCGTAGCGCCTGTAATGCGCGTTGCACAACTGATACCTCTCCCCCTCCTCGGAGGATTGGCACAAAGGGTAACAACGATGGTAGTGGTTGCTGAAACACTATTTCAACATCGATTTCCCACAAATTGATCGTGCGATAATCTTGGATAGCACGTAATCCCAAAAATTCCTGCTCGTAACTACTGACAATAGTTAAGCTGGATGAGGGCGGTAAAATATTGATCAGTACTGGGTAAGTTGGCAATCGGTAGCGTTCTTGTGCCAAGGCAGCGTAGGCTCTCATCCGTAGAGGCATCTGTGCCGTGTAACGCAACTGTAGTTCATTTAGTATTAGAAAATCTCCGTGAGTAGCACTGTATGCTTTCACTAACACATCTGTTTCGCGGCTAATCCAGTGAAACTCAGAGCCGAGAATTTCTCTCGCCACGACTTCAGGACGCTGTGTCACCCACTTTACCCATGCATCGGGAGCTAAATTAATTAGTCCTTTGCTACCAATATCTGCTACTTTTGCCACTGGACGCTTGATATCTTTATCAGTAATTAATGGTACATCATAAAGATTGCGGTATTATGGCGTTGGTTTGAAGTTGAAGCAATGTCTACGCACTGTTTTAAGAAATGTATGATTGATGTATCTTAGATTTTGAATCAACATTTCTGGATGTAAACCGCCCATGAAAGCCGATAGTAACCCAAACTATACAATTTTAGATGTTCAAGAACTTGATGTTAATTATGGCGGCATCCAAGCTTTAAAAAAAATTAATTTAATTATTCAAAAAGGCGAGGTAGTTACTCTAATTGGTGCTAATGGTGCTGGGAAAACTACCACACTCCGCGCTATATCTAAAGTAGTTAATCCTAAGAGTGGCGTAATTATCTATAATGGACATAATATTACTCGTCGCCAAACTCACGAAGTTGTACAACTTGGTATCGCCCATTGTCCTGAAGGACGCAGAGTATTAGCGCGGCAAACTGTATTTGATAATTTACTTTTGGGTGCTTATATTCGCTCCAATCAAGCCGAGATCAAAGCCGATATTCAACGCCAATTTGAGCTATTTCCCCGCTTGTCACAAAGACGCAATCAGCTAGCAGGAACCCTCAGCGGTGGCGAACAACAAATGTTAGCGATCGCTCGTGCTGTCATGAGTAAACCACAACTTTTACTTTTAGACGAGCCTAGCTTAGGTTTAGCACCTGCGATCGTCCGGGAAATCTTCTCGATTATTGAAAATCTTCGGGCTACAGGTGTGACTATTTTGTTAGTTGAACAAAACGCGAATTTAGCGCTGCAAATTGCCGATCGCGGTTATGTTCTAGAAGCTGGTTCTATTACCTTAACAGGGGCAGCATCAGAATTGATTAGTGATGAGCGAGTTAAAAAAGCTTATTTAGGATAAATATTATATTGATGTTTACATTATTTCCTTTTATTTCCCGAAACTCTATTGTTGTAACACCGAGAGAGTACCTTCTAGAATCACACTGAGCGGTGCAGTTAGTTCGCGAAGTAGACGTTCATCATTGGCATCAAAGGGGCTACCTCCTAGTTTATTAGTCAACACAACCACTGCAAAAACCAAGTGTTTGCTATTGAACATGGGTAAGCAAAGAATATTACAAGTATGATATCCAGTTGCTCGATCGATTTCTCTATAGAACTGAGGATTTTGCTGAACATCAGTTATATTTACACTCTCACCAGTTGTGGCAACATAACCACTAATACTAGCATTCATCGGTAGGAAAATTTCTACCGCTTCTTCATTTTCACTCCGGGAAACCTTAGACCAAAGCTGGTTTTTTTCCCGATCGACCACAAAGATAGTTGCTCGATCCGCACCCATAATTTGGGCAATTTTCCAGGCTAACGCCCTAATCACTTCCTCAATATTTGCTTTTAGCATTTGCTCGCTGAGAATATTCATTGCTTGCAAAACTTGTTCAAATTCTTCTTTGAGCTTCTGAAGTAAACTCAAAAACTGAGGGATTGTTAATTCTTCGAGCGTGCGGCTCAATTCCTCTTTTTTCGCTTTAACTAATGAGGTCGTTGTACTCTCAATGTCTAGAATTGCTTGCTCTGTAGGCGAGGCTAAACGGCCATCTTCTAAATGAACAATGCGATCGGCAATATCTAAAATCCGGTTGTCATGGGTTACTAGCAAAATGGTACAATTTTGCTGCTTTGCCAGTTTTTGCATTAGTTCCACCACATCTCGACCACTGGCTTTGTCTAGCGCTGCTGTTGGTTCATCTGCCAAAATCAGTTGGGGTCGGTTTACCAAAGCCCGCGCGATCGCCACTCGTTGTTTTTGTCCGCCCGATAACTGGTGCGGATAAGAATGAATCTGCTTTTGCAGTCCCACTTGCTCTAATATTGCTTGCGATCGCTCTTGCGCTTCTTCCATTGCGATCGCATCATTCAGCACCAAAGACATTTGCACATTTTGGTTTGCGGTTAGGGAACCTAGCAAATTATGAGCTTGGAAAATGAATCCTATCTGTTTGCGGACATTTTCCAGTAACCGATTACTCACTCCGCTTAACTCCTGTCCTAGTACTTGAAGGCTACCTTCCTGAACAGAACGCAATCCCCCAATTAAAGTCAGCAGTGTTGTTTTCCCAGACCCGGAGGGGCCGGACATAATCACAATTTCTCCAGGATAAATCTTTAGGGAAATATCAAATAATATTTGTTTGCGTAATTGACCCTTTCCATAATAATGATTGGTGTTTTTGATTTGAATAATTGGTTGGGTAGACATCAGTTTAAATCAACATCTATTCAAAATTTTTATTAATAAATATCAGCCGGATCTATCTTTTGCAGCTTTCTGGTTGCTATCAATCCAGAAATAACACACATTAAAACCGTTAAACATAGCACAAAGCTGATAACGTTAAAATTCATCTCTAATTGCAGCCCTGTAGCTGTAGTAATTAACTGATAAAAAATAAAGCTTAAGCAAAAACCCGGAAAAAAACCAAAAAAGGAAAGAATGATAGATTGGAGAAAAACAATACTAACAAGATAAAAATTAGAATGGCCAATGGCTTTCAAAGTGCCATATTGAGGTAGATTATCTGCAACATTACTATAGATAATGTTGTAAACTACGACAATACCAACCACAAAACCGATGATTGTTCCTAGTCCAAAAATAGCCCCAATTCCAGATGATTGCGTCCAATAATCTAGTTCTTTGGCAATAAAATGTTGTTTTGTGTAAACAACTATATCAGATGGTAAAGATTGATTCAAAAACTTTTCTAGGCGATCGCTATTCGTTCCTGGAGTCACTTTGATTAGACCAATATCAACGTCATTAAGCGATGAACGAAGCTTGGAATCAATGCCAGAAGGTCTAGTTGCAAAGATTCTTAGAAAATTAAGATCGCTGATAATTAAATTACCATCAGTTACAAAGTCAGCACCCAGTTCAAAGGTTCCAATTACTTTGACTTGGACACCAGAAAGCTCAGTTGTCAAACCCGGTTGCATAGAACCATAATCTTTGCGAGACTTGCTATCGGCCAATAGAGTGTTGGGCATTTTCAGGGCGAGTTCAGCCGCTTGAATCTCAGGTAAGAGAAAAACAGGATCGTCTAGATTAAATGCAAACACTCGGATAGACCTCTCCTCAGCAGTTCCAAAACGTCTCCAACTACCAAGAGTCATATAAAGTGGATAAGCTGCTGCAACGCCTTCAAATTGTCTAGCTTGATATAATCGACTTCGATTAAAAGTTTCGTCAATAACGGTAACATAGCGTCGCTGACTGAGCATGATTAAATCAGCATTGAATACCTGAATAAACGCAACGTTACTATTCAACATTGCATTCTGAAATCCGAGTTGGGAAAACATCAGAAAAACCGCAAACGCGATCGCAGCTAATGCTGTGAAAAACTGCGATCGTTGCTGGAGTAGGTTGCGCCAAGAAAGGGACAACTTAAAGAAGGCAACTCGAACCTTTTTCCTAGAAAACATCAGCGGGATCTGCAACTAACACTTTGCGAGCAACAACCAGTCCAGACGCACTACATGTCACAATCGTCAGAGCAAACACGAATAACATCCGACTAACAGTCATGGCGACTGGTAGTCTTGTGGCAATAAAAATGGCATGGTACATACCCAAAGCCAGAAGGCAACCGGGAATAAACCCCAACGTCGCCAGGACGATCGCTTGCTGAATAACCACCGTCAACAAATGCAGATTAGTATATCCAATGGCTTTTAAGGTTGCGTACTCATGCAAGCGTTCACTGACATCAGAACTCAGGACTTGATACACAATGGCAGTCGCAACTAGAAAAGCCATAATCACGGCAACACCAATGATATAACCGAGCGAAGTAGACTTAATCCAATATTCCCGATCTCTGGACATCGCTTCCTGACGACTGAATACTTTAATCGTTGCTGGCATAATTTGGCGCAAGTTTTGCACCACTTCATCAACATTTACACCAGGCTCAACTTTCAGCAAACCCAGACTTATATCATCCAGCGATCGCCCCGGATTAAGACGAATAAAATTTTGATCGCTAACAATCGCAGTACCATCAGCACGAATGCTGTTATTTAAGCTAAACAGCCCCACAATCTCAACTTGTCGTCTGCTCAGTTCACTTTTGAGACCCACTTCTCTCGGCCCAAATTCAGAACGTGAGAGGCTATTCATTAACAAGGTATCTTGGCGTTGCAGAGCTGGTAAAGACTGATAAACTTCTGGCACGCGAAACACAGCATCTCGATAATTAAACCCCAAAACCAAAAGCGCTCGTATTCGCTTTGTTTCTACATTGCGCCACGAGCCAAATGCCAGATAAAGTGGTCTGGCAGCAGCAACGCCATTCATCCCTCCCGCCTGATACAAATAACGTCGGGAAAAGGGTGGAACATAGGTGGACTCCGGCGACTTGGATGAAATCAATACAATGTCAAAATCGAGGCTCTCGTAGAGAAGCGTCGCTGCCTTCATCACTCCGCTAAAGGTTCCAAGTTGCATAAATACTAAGGAAACTGCAAAGCTGATGGCTGAAACTCCCACGCCTAAGCGAACTTTACTCTGCATTAAGTTACGCCATGCCAACGGGGGCCCTTTCCAGTGTTTGCGGTGCTGACGTTTAGTCACATTCCCTGACTCCTGATAATTTAGACATCTGCAAAAATTGTTAAAGTCTAAGTTCCCTGTTCTCTTTTGAAAAACGTTTAGCGAATTAATTTAAATCAATCTCAGTATCTACTTGCAGATTACTTAGATCGGAGACAAGTTTGCTTCGATCTAAGCGGATTTTCACTTCTACCACTCGGACATCTGATTTTGCTGTCGGATCGTCCCCAATAATGTCGTTTTTGAACACCAGTTGACCAATTTTTGTGACAGTGCCAGTCATTTTTTCTTCAAAAACCGGACTGGTAATCGTTGCTCGCTGTCCGACCTTAATCAACTTAACGTCTGTTTCAAACACCTCTGCTACTACATACATATTACGTGTGTTGCCCAGAGCGAGAAGGCCGCGATCGGAAATCACTTCCCCAGCCTGGGTGTTAATCTTCAGGACTTGACCGTTTTTAGGCGCACGGATAATAGTTTGCTCTAACTGTGCCTGGGCCAGTTTTAAATTTTGGATGGCTGAAGTCAACCCACTATGGCTAGCGACTCGCTTTAAATTCATCTCTGAGCGTTTGAGGTTCTCTTGAGCTACTTTGATATCCTCTGTGCGGGCCGTGGTTAATTGAGCTAACTTGGCTCTGACTTGACTTAAATTCTCCTGCGTTTGTGCAACCAGTAACTTCCTAATCTCATAATCTTCTTTAGGAACTGCACCTTCAGCATAAAGTTTTGCATAGCGATCGCGGATGAGAATTGCTTGATGCAACTCTGCTTGCGATCGGCGAATAGCAGCCTCTTGAGAGCTAATTTCTTGCAAACGAGGAGTAGAAATCTGATTAATCTGTGCTTGTGCCTGACTAATCTCAATTTTATTGAGGGAGCTATCTGTTTGTATCTGTTTTTGCACCTCCTCTAACTGGCTAGCAACCAAATTTCGTTTAGCCAGCATTTCTTGGTGACTTTTAAGATAAGCCAAAACTTGTCCGGCTTTAACCCAATCACCCTCAGAAACTTTTAATTTATCAATCTGTGCCCCCACCGGAACTGCAACCTTGGTAATCTCCCCCTCTGGTTCCAACCGTCCCAATGCCAAGACTTTTGTTTTTTCAGGGGGCAACGATAACGAAGATGACGAGGCCTTGTTAGCGGATGACTGGCTAGATACTTTAAACAGAAAAACGTATCCAGCCCCGATACTTAAGGCCAGTAGACCAGCAAAGATACTAAGATTGCGAGCAGTAACAGTAGGGGTCATCATAAGTAGTAAAAGTTACCAGTTCTTATTCGTTCTTCAAGTTCAGCCCCGATCGCTGAATTTCGCTTTTAAGTTCGTCTACAGATTGCTTGAGATTCAGAATTTCTTCAGATGTCTGTTCTTTAACTCCCCGTATTTGTTCTTCAGTGGTCATCACAATCCCAGCTTCCTGTTCCTGGAGCATTTCTTGTAAAAAGATGCTGAGAATTCCTCTAATCGGTTGCCACAACTGATGCCACCGTTTTTTGTCTTCTTGCAGCAGTTGAATGTATGTATCGAAGCTGTGAGGGAAAGGAATACCTCCCATAAATTCTGCTGCTCCCCCAAAATTCAGAGAGACACCGTGATTTCCCAGTCCGATTACGTGATGAACTTCTCCCACATGTTCGTAATTGCCTAAGTAAAGTTCCCCCACTCTTAAGCCATTGCCAGCAACCATACTTAAAGGGAAAGGAAGGCTAAAGGGTACCAGGGTAAACGGATCGAGTTGATTTTCGACGCGGTAACTAAATCCTTCTCCTAATTGTTCGTTGTAGTAATTGGCAAAATGCTGATTGCCAACTTTTACAGATCCAAAGGTGTATACTTTGACTCGTAAAGCTGACTCTCCTAAAGAACTAAAACGGCGTTTTAAGAACAGAGCGCCGAGTTGAGCTAAACCACCGCCCAAACTATGGCCCCCTACGTAAACCTCAAGGCGGCTGACGTTTTTAGGTATCTTAGATATAGAATTCAAGCTAGCACCAGCCTTGCGACTATTCGAGAATTCACTTACTTCTCTAGAGATGTCTTCAAAGTTCAAGAGTTCATCGCGGGCAAAACTCCAGGCTCGATTCAGGTTGCCGATCGCATCATAAGAGAAGACTTCCGAAATTAGTTTTTTTAATCGACGCTCAAAGGCCAGTCCGAATCGGATTCCTCCAGCCGCAGCAATGGCATGGGCAATGGCAATTTGTTTGCCAGGATTCAAGGTTTGAAATATCTCAAAATCTTGAGCATTAATTTGACCTAAGAGAACCTGAAAAAAGGCAGCAAGTTCATCTTTGATGGCTTCAAATCCTTCAAAAAATCCCCGTGCAACTTTGACTCGCGTATCTGGTAGAGAACCATAGTTAATTAATGACCAATTGAGATCGGTCAAAATATCCGTTAATTCAATTTGACCGCGATCGGTAACAATAGAGCCTCGAAAAATCACCGCAAATTGATTACTTTCTTCTCGTTTAAAAATGAAACCTCGGATATTATTTTCATTATTCTGCAAGCTATGAACTAATTTCCAGCCTTCATTCTTATACAGAGAGTTATAGATATCTTGGACTTCGGCATCTTCAACAGAGCCTCCTCCGACTTGAAATATTTCATAACTTCGTTTGGAGAACTTAGCCATTAAAATCGCTTCATCAAAGCTAAAACCACTGCGAAGCTTTAAAGGTATACTCATAATAAGTAGGTCGGTGTGAATATTGATGATTGGAATCGGGCAGAAGCCAGCTAGGCTAAAGGCAGAAGGAAAAAGAGTTTAAGGTATTTCATTTTTCTTTACATAGTTTGGTTTTTTGAAGTCGTTCTACTTATGTTTGAATTTTATCCTCTGAATATAGATAGGGACTTGATAGGATAATATCAGTTAGTGCTGTTTTATAACTATCAGTAATAAAATTGGAAAATTTGGTTATTATTTATTTTTATAAATCTCCTGACAGTATTATCAAGCTAATAGAAGACTGCTAGAAAAGGCAAAATCTACAACACCTCCATCTTTTGAACCTGCACGCGATCGAGACAAGCTTTTAGCTTTTCGGCAAGTACCTCTACATGGGGTGGGAGAACTAAATTCAGATGGTTTCCCGAAATTTGATGAATTTCAACTCCGCCGATTGCTAGATCGCCCCAGCCAAGGGTTGCGTCTTGGGGATTTTTTCCAGTTTGTTTGCTCGTCCGAAAGAGTGTAACTTTACCTGGATAAGGTTGCGGCTTGTATTTGAGGAGGGCTGAGTTGTTAGCTTGCATGACTTGGAATAGCCGTCGCGCAGCTGGTTGAAAAAGCTTACTCAGCCTGGACTGGTGGGCGACAACCTTAGCTATACTTCCTGGCTCAACCAAAAAATGCAATGGCTTTGAGGTCTTAGTTCCAATCTGTTGGGTGAGTTGTCGTTCTTCGACAGCAGTCAGAAAATGATCCACTGTTTCATCCAGATAAGGGCCAAGATTGCGAAGCACGGAATTCACCAGAAATTTAGCCATCTGGAAGAAATTCTGAGTGCGATTGTCGCAAAAAGCGGGAGTATCAATCAGTGCTAGTAAGACAATGGTCTGCCCTGCTTGCTGTAGCTGTTGGGCCATTTCAAATGCCACCAACGCACCAAAAGACCAACCTCCTAAACAATAGGGGCCTTCTGGCTGCACCTGTTGTATACCGTGGATGTACTCAGTAGCAATGTCTTCTATACAATCTTTTGATTTGCCTTCGCCAGTAATCCCCGCAGATTGTAGCCCATAGAAAGGTTGCTCTTGACCCAATAACTCTGCCAGGTCGGAATAAACGGAAGCGACACCCATCACCGGATGAATGCAGAAGAAGGGTAGCTTTTCACCTTGCTGCTGAGAATTGACTCCAGTCAATTGTCTGAGAATTTGAGCAGCGAGATTTCTGATGGTCACACCTTCGAGAAACTTGACCACAGGAACATTCACCCCTAGATCGACTTCGATTTGATGTTTAATCTCGATTGCAGCCAAAGAGTCGAGGCCTAGCTGATGCAAGGGTTGTTGGGGATGGAGTTTCGCCAAGTCAACTTTCAGTCCCCTTGCTAGTTTTGCTTGAATGTAAGACTCTAAGTGCTGCTGTCTTTCTCTGGGAGCGATCGCTAACAGTTCTGCTGCTGTGAGTTTATATTCGCTATCGCCGCCATCCCATTGGGGCAAGATGTCAGCAGCAATGATGTCCAAATTCCCTGTTTGAAATCCATTGCGGCAAGCAGTACGGGAAATCTTACCACTTGAAGTTTTGGGAATGCTGGCAGTCTTGAGCAGCAACACTGCATAAACTGATAACTCATGAACCTGTGACACCGCTTGGCGAATTGCCGCGATCGCTTCATTTGGATTGAGCTTTCTTAAGTAGGTTCGCTCGATTTCTTGAGCAACGACGATTCTTTCTTCTCCTTCTACCTCAATGGCAAACACTGCTCCACAGCCTTTTCTGAGAGCCGAATGACTTTCCTGCACCGTCAGTTCAATGTCTTGAGGATAGTAATTGCAACCTCGAATCACAATTAAATCCTTGAGTCGTCCGGTAACAAATAATTCACCATTATGCAAAAATCCCAGGTCGCCCGTTCGCAGAAACGAACCCCCGCCTGTATCGTCTAAACAGGCATAGAATGTTTCTTGCGTCTCTTGGGGTTTCTGCCAGTAGCCTTGAGCAATACTCGCTCCTGTAACCCAAATTTCTCCAACTGTACCATCTGGACATCTCTTGAAAGATTGCGGATTGGCGATCGCAATTGTTTGACCTAACCCCGTCCTCCCCTGCCCAACAATCTTGATACTATTCTGCTGTTGCTCTGCACACAGCGCAACTTGGTTTTGTTCGAGAGCAGCACTTTCTACATTACACACCGTTGGGTAGCACTCTTTTACCCCTCCGGAAATCAACAATGTGCCTTCAGCCATCCCATAGCAAGGATAAAAAGCTTCAGGGCGAAAGCCATAAGGCTCAAACTTGGTAGCAAATCGCTCTAGTGTTTGGGCACGAACTGGTTCGGCACCATTGAAAGCAACTTTCCAACTACTCAGATCAAGACCTACTAATTGTTCTGGCTGAATCTTCTGCACGCACAAGTCATAGGCAAAATTCGGCCCGCCGCTAATCGTCGCTTGATAGCGGGAAATTGCTTCTAACCAACGATAGGGCTTCTGCAAAAATGCAACGGGCGACATCAAAATTATTGAAGAACCGACGTAGAGGGGTTGGAGGATGCCGCCGATTAAGCCCATATCATGATAAGGGGGCAGCCAGGATACGCCTAAGTGGTTGGGAGCAGTTTGGAAAAGCTGATGAATCAGTTCTAAATTGTGTAGTAAGTTGCCATGACTGACCATAACCCCCTTCGGCGTACCGGTTGAGCCAGAGGTGTATTGCAAAAATGCGATCGCGTTTGGATCGAGTACGAGTTCGTGCCATAACTCTGCTTGCTGATTAGAAATTGTGTCTGTAGTTAAAATCTGTTTTGTGGTCAGGTCTGGATGATGCGTAAACTGAGTAGCGATGGTAGCGAGTAGGGAGGTTGTAGTTAGGGCAACCCTAGCCTGGGCATCTGCCATAATTGCCATCAGCCTAGAGATGGACTGATTTTGTCGAGGCGGATAAGCAGGAACGGCGATCGCACCAGCATATAAGCAGCCAAAGAAGGCGGTAATGAAATCAAGACCAGGCGGGTAGAGAAGCAGGACACGTTCATGCTTGGCACTGACAGTTTGCAGTTGCACCGCGATCGCTCGTGCCGATAGATCCAGTTCTCGATATGTGAGATTAATTACTTCCTGTTCTCCATCCACCACAAAACTATAGGCGAGGCGATCGGGCTGTTGTTCGGCGCGATAACGCGTCAACTCTACTAAATTTTTGATTGACAAACTGGATGTTAACAATTCATTGAATGCCATATTCAGCCCTCTCCAAAACCCGATCTGCTTTTGCTTGTACTCGTCTCAATACCGAACTGAGGCTAAAGTGTTAACTCCTCTATTTCCTCAACAAAATTAGCAATCTGAATAGTTGGGATCAAATTTTTCAAGATTAGTTGTTCGTGGCAAGCTTGAGCTAATTCCGCAATGCTAGGACTAGCAATAAACTGTTCGATTGGCAGTTCAATCTTTAAATTGGTGACAATGTGATTTCTCAGACTCACAGCCATTAGAGAATCGATGCCCATACTACTAAGTGGCTTTTGGACATCAAGGTGAACAGGCTCACACTCTAAGGCTTGGAGAATTTGTGCTTGAATATAAGTGCTTAATAAATCGGTGCGTTGGCTATTTGCCGCTACTGACCATTGCTTGATAATATCAACCCCAGAGTCGTTGAATATAACCGCACTAGAGGCTTGGGCAGTATTAGATTCTCCTAATCTATCTTGCCGTGAGGCTTCTGATTCCTGCCAGTAACGCTGTCGTTGCCACGGATAGGACGGCAAACGCACAAAACAACCACCATTAGGATAAAGAGCGTTCCAATCAATTGCATCTTCCAGGGTATAGCGCTCTGCTAAGGAATTCAGCATTTGAGCGCATTCACTACCAGAATTTTCCTCTACTCTACTGCTTTTTTGTGGCTCTACATAGCCTGAAAACATGGAGGGACGGCTTTCTTGTGTGAGAAAACCCACTAAATGCTCGGCAAGTTGTTTCTTAGAATCAACCACCATTGCCAAACGGTGGGAGTGATGGCTGCGGCGCAAACTAGTTGTGTAGCAAATGTCTGCCAAGGAAATTCCGGCGCTAGAATCCTGCGTTAAAAACTCAATATAAGCTTTAGCAAAGGCTTTCAGAGCCTCTGGGCTACGAGCTGACATTAAAAACAGTTGTGGTTGGTTAGCGATCGCAATATCACTTGGCAAGGATTCTACACCTTGCATAATCACATGAACATTCGTGCCCCCCAGGCCAAAACCATTCACACTGACGATCGGTGGTTGATTATCCTTATTTGTTAGTGGTTCTAAGGATTGTGGCACCCGCAACCGTAGTTCTTGCCAAGGAATTTTGGGATTGGGGGTTTGAAAATGGAGATTGGGTGGAATCTGACGATGGTTAACCGCCAACGCAGCTTTAATGAGTCCGCCAATGCCGGCAGCCGCTTCCATGTGTCCAATATTTGTTTTCACAGATCCGATGGCGCATTCATTGCCCAAAGAGCGATCGCTGCCGATGACAGCCCCGATCGCTTTGGCTTCAATCTCATCCCCCATCGGCGAACCGGAACCTTGAGTTTCTACATACTGCACCTGCTGAGGGAGAATTCCTGCCCGCTGATAGGCTTTTTGCATGACTGCCTGCTGCGCCAAAGCTTCGGGGGCTGTAAAACTGCTGCCGCGACCATTCTGGCTGACAGCACTGCTGCGGATCGTTGCATAAATAGCATCACCGTCAGCGAGGGCATGGGATAGCGACTTCAGAACAACAACCCCCACCCCTTCAGCCCGAACAAAACCATCTGCTGCGGCATCAAAACTCTTGCAACGGCCATCCGCAGACAGCAAAAATGCCTTACTCATGGCGATGCTGATTTCTGGCTTAAACATGACATTGACCCCACCTGCTAGGGCAAGGCTACATTCCCCATTCCAGAGACTAGAGCAAGCAAAGTGAACGGCGACTAATGATGAGGCACACCCAGCGTCAATCGGCAGACTGGGGCCTGTGAAGTCAAAGCAGTAGGAAATGCGATTTGGTACCAAGTTGAGGTTTGAGCTAACTATACTATGGGCATTAATCGCATCGCGATTGCGCTCATCCATTTGAATGTAACTGTAATCCCGGTTAAGCACCCCAATAAAAACTCCGGTATCACTGCCAGCCAGATGTTCCGGCACTTGTCCAGCATCCTCCAATGCCTCCCACGCCGTTTCTAACAAGAGTCGTTGTTGAGGGTCAATCCGAGCCGCCTCAGCGCCGGAAATCCCAAAGAATTTGGCATCAAACTGGTCTATTTGGTCGAGAAACCCACCCCAACGGCTGTACATTTTACCTGGTTCTACCGGATCGGGATGATAAAATTTGTTGACGTTCCAGCGATCGCTAGGGATTTCTGTAATCCCATCCCCGCTATGACGCAACAGGTTCCAGAAGCTAGCTGGGCTTTGGACACCTCCAGGAAAGCGACAACCAATACCAACGATCGCGATCGGTTCTTGATTCATATCCCACTCACTCGCCGATGAATTTCAGGCAAAAGCTGAACGCCAGATTCAAAATCAATAGCTCTGGCACCCAAGTAAAACACGTACATTGTCGTCAGCCAGTTGGTAAATTCCTGCTTAGAACCTAAGTGCCGCTCCAGATTCAGCATAATCCAGCCCATCTGCGACCAGGTTTGGTAACAGGTTGAGCAATCGGGATGTTCGCTGGTGCAGCATGTCCTGGTTGATTTGCCATCAGGATTGTAAGCACGAAAGTGAAGATTATAGGGTTTCCCATTTTTGAATCGGGCTGCATTCTCTGGGCGATTTTCACTAATGCTAGGACAGACATCATAGCCCCAGGTTTCGTCATACATTTGCCCTGTAGTAAATACTTGATTCATGTACGAGGTCATCAAGATGCGATCGGGATAGCGGGCAATCATTCGGTCGATTTCATGACGCACATCTGCAAACCCTTGTTCATTATCATAAACACCTCCTAATCCTGCCTTATCCCCGTAAAAGTTAAACATTACGCAATTGCCGTTTTCGACACATTGTTCAACAACCCGTTCGATTTCATGGGCGTTACCAGCGGTCGTTGTGTAGTACCAAAACGCTCTGCGATCGTCTTTGTAATTTTTGAGAGCCTTGCTGAAAACATCTAATTTGCCTCCTCCCCGCAGCTTTTTATCGGTTTCGCGATCGCCCCAAAGCGAAACACCAATAGCTGTATTTTCAAATCCCTCATAAGGAATTTTGATCGTTCCGTTTGTGACAACAATCATCCAAAAATTTTGCGCCAGCTTTCGCAATCGATCCAGCACTAGGGTAGGCTCACCCCCAACTGCCGTAATGTAATTGGTGCCCCTAGCTTTTTCTTGTGCAATTAATGCCTCAAATTCAGCATCATCTTTGGGTGCTGCATTTTGATCCAGGTCGTCAGTGAAAAAACAACAACCCTCACACCGCAGATTACATAGATGAGTTAAGTCTACGGAGATTCCTTTAATGGCACCCGCTTTTCTAATCTGTGCGAACAGGTGATACAGAAAGGGGTCTTCTAAATACTCCATTAAGGGATCTTGTACCTCAGTTTCTATTACCTGAGTAGCCATAGCAATTTATTTCCTTTGCGAAAAACTGACCAATATAGAAACGAATCGATCGTCAGTGATTAACAATTTGCTCGTTGATGAATTTCAGGCAAAAGCTGCACACCGGATTCAAAGTCAACCATGCGACACATCAGGTAAAACAGGTATGTTGTAGTGAGCCAGTTAGTAAATTCTTGTTTGGAACCGAGGTGTTGTTCCAAATTGATCGCGATCCAACCAATCTGCGCCCAAGTTTGGTAACAGGTTGAGCAATCCTGATTATCACCTGTGCAACAACGCCGAGTTGATTTCAGATCGGGATTATAAGCGCGATAATGGGGGTTATAACGTTTGCCATTTTTAATGCGGTTTTGATTAATTTCATGATCCACAGTGAGACTGGTGCAAACCTCATAACCCCAGGTTTCATCGTAAAGTTGCCGCGTGGTAAACACGTTGCTCATGTACGATGTCATGAAAATCTTGTCAGGGTAGCGGGCGATCGCTTTGTCAATTTCACGTCGCACATCTGCAAACCCTAGATTGCGATCGTAAACTCCTCTTAAGTTCATGCGATCGCTGTAAAAGTTAAACACGACGCGATTACCGTTGGCTACGCACTGCTCGACAACGCTAGCGATTTCATGGGCGTTACCCGGTGTGGTAGTGTAATACCAAATAGCACGCGGATCGTCTTTGTAGTTTTTTAAAGCTTTGCTGAAAACATCGAGTTTGCCACCCCCTCGGAGTGTCTTGTCAGTTTCGCGATCGCCCCAAAGAGAGATAGCGATCGGCATTGTTTCAAATCCCTCATAAGGGATTTTGATCAGGGCGTTGGTCACAACCATTAACCGAAAATTCTGGTAAAGCTTCTGCAATCGCTCTAGCATCAGGCTGGGTTCTCCCCCAACCACTGTAATAAAATTTGTTCCTCTGCCCTTTTCTTGGGCAATAAATGCATCAAATTCGGCTTCATCTTTAGGTGCTTTGAATTGATCCAATTCATCTAAAAAGAAATAGCATCCCTGACACCGAAGATTGCACGCATGGGTTAAATCAACTGATATCCCTCTAATTTGTTCAGCTTTTCTGATTTGTTTAAAAAGGTGATTTAAAAACGGATCTTCCAAGTATTCAATTAATGAATCTTGAACATCGGACTCGACAACTTGAGTAACCATTTCCACCTGCTTTTATAAAAAGGATTGGGGACTGTCTAAAGAGCAGAAAATCGTCCTTGCTTCAATCCCACGTTTTTAAGCGTGGGTTCATCCTGACTTGAAAAAGGGTGTAGGGTGTAGGGTGTGGGGTGTGGGGTGTAGGGGATATTCCTTTTTCATGCATGGTTGTGAAAATTGTTTCATTGAGACTGCCTCCTTCACCAACCGCCCTTTTATTGCGTAACTTTAACTTCTTGAGAAGCTTCGTCTTTAAACTTGGCAAACAGTTCCACCAAGTCATCGATTGTCTTAAAGCTAGAAACTTCTGTTCTAGGAATTTTAATTTTGAGTTCTCGCATACAAGCAGAAACAATTTCTACACCGTCAAGACTGCTGGCTCCATATTCTCCGATGGTTTTATGCGGATCTATTTCAACATTTTCCAGTCCATCTACGTTGAGCTTGATATGTTTAATTACGACATTTAATACTTGCTCTCGATCCATGATGTTTTGTCTCCTATATTGAAAATCAAAAAAAATCTAGGATAAATAGGCCGCTTCGATGTGTGCTAATGTACCTGGAACCCCAAAACAGATTTTGTGCATTAGGTGTTCGCGGGACAATGCTGCTTGGAGAGCTTGACGCCGAGGCAATGACAAGGTGTCTTTTACCATCTCCAAAACATGTCTGGGTTTTTCAGCGATTCTCCGTGCCATATCTAAGGCTAAAGTCATAACTTCTTCAGTTGGAACTATGTAGTTAAATAAACCTCGTCCCTTGAGTTCTTTGCCTTTGTAGAGCTTGGCGGTAAGGAGCATCTCGCTAGCAAAGTGATGTCCAACCATTGCAGGTAAGACAGATGAGATACCCATTCCAGGAGTAAATCCCAAATCTGTAAAATTAACTCCGTACCGACTGTTTTCGGATGCGATCGCCATATCGCAGTAGAGTGCTAACGCTAGTCCACCTCCCACAGCATGACCCTGCAAAGCTGCAATAATTGGTACGGGAAAGCTAAGTAGTTGGTTGGGCAGTGATAAATCTTTGACATCTGCATTGCCACTCACAACTTGTTTGATGGTGTCCAAGCTTGCTCCCGCACAGAAGACATCCGATCGCCCACTCAAAATCAAGACTTTCAGGCTCGGTTTTGTCGCTAGATGAGTCAGGGCTGTCATTAATTCATCACACAGTTCTTCGCTCAAACGATTTTCGTTTTCAGGGTCATCGATTTGCAGTTGGAAGATGCCGTCTTCTAGGTTGCCGAGCAAAACTTTAGACATGGGTTTTTCCCCTGTACTTTTGAAACCAAGGTGGCGAGAATCCCTCGGTGAAACTTTCAATTCCTTCTAAGGTCTCCGGTTGTGCTAACCATGAAACAAGTTGATTAAGAGCAATATTGGTTTGTCGCTGCAAATCTGACCCATAAAGTTGTTCAAAATATTGTTTACTTGCAGCGATCGCTTCTGGAGAAGAACGAAACAGCCGTTGTAATTGTCGGTTCAAGGTAGTAGCCATGCCTTCAGTTGCCACTTCATCTACTAACCCAAATGCTTTGGCTTCTAGGCTGTTAATTCCCCGACTGCTGAGGGTTAAATACTTAAGCTGTGCTATGGTCAGACGACGCAGTAAGAAGGGTGCAATCAGAGCCGGAATCATTCCAATGATGACTTCTGGCAACATCAATATTACGTTCTCGTTGGCAATGACCAGATCGCAAGCCGCAACTAAACCTAGTCCTCCACCTGTAACATTACTTTCAACGCAGGCGATTACAGGCAAGTGGGAATGACAAATTAATTGCAGACAATTTATAAAGGCTTGAAACAGTTCTATTTGAGGTTTTCCTCCCTGCTGTAATATCCATTCCAAGTCAAGTCCTTTGCAGAAGTCAGTTCCCTCAGCCCGAAGCACGATCGCCCGACAAGATGAATCGGCGATCGCAGCTTGTAACGCTTGACTAAGTTGATTAATTAAAGATGGATTGAGTACATTACCTGTTTGGGGCTGCACCAAGGCAATCTGGGCAACTCCTGAATCGATTTTATAGCGGATGGTCTCTACTATTAACTCCATTTATATTGCCTATAGTAATTTTCAACATTGCTTAACACAAGTAAACCTCGGCCTTTATAGCGTTTTTCATAGCGTTCATCTAAATAGTTTTCTAAGTTAAAGTCTCGGCGATCGCTATATTTTTCACGGGTCAATTCACTAGCTTCATAATCTGCAACAGATAAACGAAGTCGCTGATTAAGATGTTCGTCAATGTTGAGCGATCGGACAATTTCAGTTGCAGCCTTTCCAATAGTGGCGCTGTAGAATTCTGCTTGGCAGCCACCACCATAGGCAAATAGGGAAATGCGATCGCCCGGACTCAGATCCTTGGCGTAATTTAAAAGACTTAACAAACAAATGAAATTGGAACCCCCATACGAACTACCAATTTGTTGAGCAAAGTGTATACTCTCTGCAACTTTTGATTGAAAACTTAACTTAGCAGCCGCTTTCCCTACCGCTTCAAATCGGTTGAGTATGGTGCGATGTGCCTGAAACGTCATTGCTGGAAAGGGTGCATGATAAATGTGTTTTTTGAAATCAGCATCATAGTCTACAGAACCCACGATTTGCTCGTAGTGACTGAATGCTCCCTCCAAAGCATCTAAATAAGAGTAAAGACTCGTTTCACTTTTGATTACTTCGATGTTGAAAGTGGGGCGCAGGTAGTCAGAAATCTCCTTTGTCCAGTAACCCGCCTTATCCAATTCAATTTCGAGAATTTGTGGATTAGTACTAACGAGCATCGCTACTGCACCACCTCCGCAGATAAATTCCTGGTCAGTATTGAGCGTGACGCTGCTGAAGTCCGTGTTAATTACCAATGCTTTTTTCCCAGGTCTAGCCCCTGAAGCTACCCACGAAGCGGCCATTTTGAATGCCGCAGTGCCACCGTAACAGGCATGTTTCACCTCGAAGTTACGGCAATTAGGAGACAAATTACAAAACCGATGTACCCAGGTGGACAGGGATTTGCCACAATCAACCGCAGATTCTGTACCAACAATTAGTAGTTCAATGTCTTCTAGGTCTTGAGGTGATAAGAGTTGTTTGGCTGCATTCACCGCCAGAGTAATAGCATCTTCATAGACTGGATAAACCGATCGCGTTTTGCACATTAAACTATCGGCAATCTGCTGAAAGTTTTTACCACGCGCTTCGGCAAGATCGGCAATATCTAGATAGAACTGCCCTGAGTACAGATTGAGTTTCTCGATTCCTATAGGCATAGAATGTTGGCTAATTGCTGACAGGGAACAGTGGGATATTTTTTATTTGGGATTCCCTCAAAGGGAGTCAATCCAACAGCGTTGACGCTGGAAAGGATAAGTGGGCAGAGCAACTCGTTGTCTGGGAGAATCTCTATGAAATTCTGCCCAATTAATGTTTATACCCTTCATGTATAAGGTAGCTAGGCTGTCGAGGAGCGATCGCCAGTCATCATGCCCTTGTCTTAAAGAAGACAACCAAGCGGCAGTATTTTTAGGTAGACAGCGCTTACCCATACTTGCCAGAGTATCTGTTGGCCCAATCTCCAGGAAAATCTCATACCCTGCCTCTGCTAAGGTCTGGATACCTCCATCGAAACGCACGGGCGATCGCAGTTGGGAGCGCCAGTAGTTGGCATCTAGTACCCCTGGCTCGAATTCTCCCGAGAGATGAGAGATAAACGGTAGACAAGGGCGATGAAACTGCATTTTCCTCAAAGTCTGCTCAAAGGCATTTTGGATGGGGTCTACTAAGGGTGAGTGAAATGCGTGGGCAACATTCAACTCGCGAGTCATAATGAAATCCGATTCCAGACGGGCGATTGCTGCTGAAACCGCTTGTCTATCCCCCGCAATCACAGTTTGGCTGGGGCCGTTAAAGGCAGCAATGGCAACAGCATCTTGGTATGATGCGATCGCCTCTTCTACAATCTCCTTAGCTGCAAACACCGCCACCATTTGCCCTTCTCTGGGCTGTGTTGCCATCAGTCGTCCGGGTTCGGCGCTCAAGTACAGTCCTTCCTCCAAGCTGAATACACCTGTCACACAAGCAGCTACATACTCTCCGACGCTATGACCCATCACCGCATCGGGTTCAATTCCCCATGACTGCCACAATTTCACTAAGGCATACTCTACGGCAAATAGAGCAGGTTGGGCATAGGCAGTTTCATCTAGAAGATAAGGCGCTGAGTTTCTTTCCCCTAATGGATACAGTACTTCCAGCAGTGGCCGATCCAAATAAGAGCGTAAGATGCGATCGCAATCATCTAAGGCGGCACGGAAAATAGGTTGGCTGTTGTAAAGTTCCCATCCCATACCAACGTATTGCGAACCCTGTCCAGCAAACAAAAATGCAATCTTCGGTCTATTCTCCGGCTGTAGCCGTCCTGTTGTCTGTTTGCTAGTGGCGAATGTCCTCAGTTGGGAGATTAAATGAGGTAAATCGCCTGATGAAATGATGGCATGACGATAGTTAAAATGTGACCGACCGATATTAGTTGTAAAACAGATATCAGGAATCGATTGAGAAGCATGGTTTTCTAAACTATCTGCATAGTAACTTGCTAGTTCCCGTAACGCTATCTCAGTTTTTGCCGAAAGCGTCAACAGCGATTTGATATGTGAAGCTACTCCCTGCCCCTCTGCCCCCCTGCCCCTCTGCTCCCCTGCCCCTCTGCTCCCCTGCCCCCCTGCCCCTCTGCCCTCCTCTGCTGCTTCCAGTACTACATGAGCATTAGTGCCGCCAAAGCCAAAGGAATTAACGCCAGCAAACCGAGGCTTGATATCTATCGGACGAGCGATTGTAGGAATCAAGAATGGTGTTGACTTGATGTCAATATGAGGATTGATGGTTTTGAAATGGGGATGAGGGGGAATTGCTCCTTGTTGCAAACAGAGGACAGTTTTGATGAATGCGGCAATTCCACCAGCAGCTTCTAGATTGCCAATATTAGTTTTCACAGAACCAAGTCCGCAGGGTTGGTCAAGGGTTCGCCCCTGTCCTAGTACCCCTAAGATTGCTTGTAGCTCAATGGCATCACCCATTGGAGTACCCGTACCATGTGCCTCAACATAATCAATTTCATGGGATGCCACCTTCGCATTTGCCAGTGCTTGCCGAATCACTGCTTGTTGAGCCAATCCATTTGGTGCTGTTAGGCCAACACTGCGACCGTTGTGATTCACGGCGCTTCCCCGCAGTAACGCTAGAATGCGATCGCCATCTTTAACTGCATCTGAAAGACGCTTCAGGATAACTACTCCACATCCTTCTCCTCGGACGTAGCCATCGGCTGTAGCATCAAAGCTTTTGCAACGTCCATCAGATGACATCATTCCAGCCTGAGAAAAGGTAATATTCACCTCCGGTAACAACATAATATTCACACCGCCCACCAATGCGAGATTTGACTCTCGATGCCGCAGACTTAGGCAAGCGGTATGAATGGCAACCAGGGACGACGAACAAGCAGTGTCGATTGTGACGCTAGGGCCTCGCACATCCAAAAAGTAGGACAGGCGATTTGCCGCCATACTATTGGCAATTCCAGTTCCGGCTCTAGTGGGAATTGCGGTCATGGCTTTGTAATAATCACAAGTGGCAATTCCCACAAACACACCAGTCTGAGAACCAGCTAATTGTAAGGGGTCGTATCCAGCGTTTTCTAATGCCTCCCAACTTACTTCCAATAGCAGTCGTTGTTGGGGGTCAATACTAGCTGCTTCGCTTACGGAAATTCCGAAAAAGGCAGGATCGAATTGATTGATATTTGCTAAAAAGCCACCCCAACGGGTGTTAGTTTTGTCATAACTACTTAGATCGGGATCGTAGTAAGCATCTACATCCCAGCGATCGCTAGGGACTTCGGCGATCGCATCACCACCATTTTTGCATAACAGCCATAACTCCTCTGGAGAGTTAACTCCTCCAGGAAAGCGGCAACCAATACCGATAACTGCAATGTGTTCAGTTGCAGCATGTTCGAGGGTATTGAGCTTTGCTTGTAGGGCCGATAGCTCCAGCAATGCGCTCTGCATCAATTGTCCATAATCTCTGGTTTCTGAAGGACGACTCATAGCAGTTTTCCCTCTCTGATTGATGCTAGTTTTGCAGCCAGCAAATCTGCAATTTCGTCAAGCGATTGGTCGGGTGATGACAATTTCACTCTCTTTTGTAATGATTCTTGCAGTGAGGCTTGTTGCTCTAAATCTGAGTTAGAGGCTGATTCTTGTGGTTCTAAGAGCGACAACACTTGCGTTTCTATATAATTTGCCAACGCTGCCACCGTCGGATAATCAAATAGTGTGGTTGGGGAAAGGGAACAGCCTAAACTATTTTGCAATTGCTCTTTCAACTCCGTAGCAGTTAATGAATCCATCCCTAATTCAAAGAACCCTTGCTGCAAACCGATGGAATGGGGTTGCTTTAAGCCTAAAACTTTGGCTACTAGTGAGCGGACATGAGCTACTAATTCCTCCTGTCGCACTCGTACAGGCTTGGTTACTAGCGATTGGAGAAATGTTGATTGTGGCGTGTTGATGGTGGCAGCAATGGGCGATGGAAGATGATTGTGGTTAACTGGGTTATTGCTGCTTATGCTCTGAGCCAGGATGACAATCTGTTGGAATGAATCGCCGATCGCTTCGCAATCAGGCGCAAGATGCACAGCCTCTTGAAACCCACAATCAGACAACAATTCCAGCCAGTCAGTCACTGCTAACAAAGGGTAGAATGGTCGCAGATCGTAGTCTGAGAATTTCCACCACCCTGGCGTTAATCCAAAGACCAAATCTAACCAGCGTCGGGGACTTGTTCCCTCTAGCAACACTAATAATCCTCCCGGTGCTAATAGGCTGCGAACGTGACGTAAGGTTTGCTGTAAATCCTCGGTTGCGTGCAGGACATTTGCTGCCACAATGATGTCGTATTGATGGTTAGTAAATCCCTGAGATTGGGGGTCTTGTTCGATGTCTAAAGACTGATAGCGGACAAATGGGTAATCTCGGAATTTCTCTTGAGCCTTGGAAGTGAACCACGTTCCTAAGTCTGTGAAGACATATTCAGTTCGATCTGCTGGGAGATGAGGTAGGAGGTAAGCAGTTGTTCCGCCAGTTCCGGCTCCAATTTCCAAAATACGTACTGTAGCAGTGGAAATCGCGGTTGAGATTGCCTTTTGGACTAGCGCGTTCATCACATTTGCGCCGGGAGAATCCTGGTAAAGCTGGGTTAATGCTGTCAAATCGCCTTGGGGAAATAGCAACTCCAGTGGGCGAGTTTCACCTTGGAGTACTTGAGCCAGGTGCGAACCGCAACGCTCTAGCAGTGTCAGTTCTGCATTTGCTTGGGGATATTGCGATCGCAGTTTATGCAGTTGCGCTTCTGGTGTGGGTAACTCTAGTATTCGAGTTACTTCCCACTGATTACCAATTCGCTGAAGCATCCCCTCTTCAACCAGCATTTCTAACAGGCGCAAAGCGAGTTTCTGATGTTGCTCAATGACTCCTAGTTTGGTGAGTTGGGGGATGGAATAGCGATCGCCTAGCTGCAAATTCCACCCCATCTGCCGGAATGCCGCCACCACATAAAGGATACTTAGGGATTCCAAATTACTTAGGGCTTCCCCATAGTGTTTGAGACTGAGTTGGGCTGTCAATTCAGCCAACTGGGGCATGAGCAAACGCTTGATTTCTGCTGGCGGGCAGAGCGATTCTCTAGCAGTCACGTCACTAGATGCAGTTTCCATCCAGAAGCGCGATCGCTCAAAGGGATAATTGGGCAACACTACCCGACGATGTTGAGAGTCATGATGGCAGCCTACCCAATCAACTGATATTCCAGACTCGTACAAAGTTGCCAAACTGCACAACATCTGCTGTGAATTCGATTCCTTTTTGAGGCTGGGAAGCCAGATATTTTCCCTACCCGATAAGCACTGGCGACCCATTCCCAACAAAATCGGTTGCGGCCCTACTTCCAAATACGCTAATGCTCCCAGTTCTGCTAGAGTTGCCATTCCATCAGCAAACCGGACTGGCTGCGTTACATGTTTTACCCAATATTCAGGCGTGGCGATCTCTGCTTTTGCGAGTTTACCTGTGAGATTAGAAATAAAGCGAATATCGGGGTTTGGCGCACAGTAGTTTACTTGCTGGACAATTTGCTCAAACTCCGCCAGCATGGGTTCCATCAATGGCGAATGAAAAGCATGGGAAACCTCAAGTGGTTTTGTTTTCACTCCCTTTGCCTCTAACCTGGCCACAGCTGATGTAATAGATTGAGATCCACCTGAGATTATCAGATGTGCGCCGTTCATTGCTGCGATCGCCACATCCGAATACTCATCGATGATGCTCGATACTTCTTGCGACTGGGCAAAAACCGCTACCATTGCTCCCACAGACGGTAATGCTTGCATCAGTTTCCCCCGTGCGGCAATCAACTTCAGTCCATCTTCCAGACTGAACACTCCTGCTACACAAGCAGCAACATACTCGCCGATACTGTGTCCCATCACCACACTCGGTTTGATTCCCCAGGACTGCCATAGCTTAGACAATGCATATTCCAATGCAAATAAAGCAGGTTGGGTATAGGCGGTTTCGTTAATAGAAGCTTGAGTTGGGTTGTCTAACTCACTCGTAGGATATAGAACCTCTAACAGAGGTTGATTTAAGTATGGCTGTAGGATTTCAGCACAGCGTTCTATAGCTTGCCGGAAAACGGGTTGCGTGTTGTAAAGTTCCCGCCCCATACCGATATATTGCGAACCTTGACCAGTGAACAGGAAAGCAACTCCCTGACAACGATCGCCTGTTCTAGAAGGCGGTGAGTCATTAATGAACGCTGCGAGTTCCTCCCGAAGTTGCTCGGAGGATTCTGCAACCAGAGCTAGCCGATGGTTAAAATGCGATCGCCCGACATTGCTCGTATAACAAATATCCCCCAGAGCTACTTCTGAATGAAGCTCCAGAAACGCCACATACCGCCGAGCTAATTCCCGTAACGCTATTTCACTTTTTGCCGAAAGCGTCAGCACAGATTGGAGATGGAAATTTATTTCCCTGCCCCCCTGCTCCCCTGCCCCCCTGCCCCTCTGCCCCCCTGCCCCTCCGCCCTCTTCCGGCGCTTCCTCAAGAACAACATGGGCATTCGTACCGCCGAAGCCAAAGGAACTTACTCCTGCAAAACGTTGCTCTCCAACAGCGGACCACTTCTGAGTTTCGCGGGGAATTGAAAAAGGCGTGTCTTGGATGGAAATCTTCGGATTTAGCTCCTTGAGATGAAGCGTACCGGGAATCTCTTGATGTTGCAAAGCCAGTACAACTTTAATTAACCCTGCAATTCCGGCTGCTGATTCTAAATGACCAATATTAGTCTTCACCGAACCGATCGCACAAGGTTGGTTTGGAGAACGACCTGACATCAACACTGATTGCAAAGAATTAACTTCAATCGGGTCGCCCAAGGCTGTACCTGTCCCATGAGCCTCAACATAGCTAATCGCTGCGGGTGCGACTCCAGCATTAACAAGCGCCTGATGGATAACAGCTTGTTGGGCAATTCCTCTAGGAGCAGTCAGCCCATTGCTGTGACCATCCTGATTGACTGCCGATCCGCGAATCAGCGCCAGGATATTATCCCCATCTTTGATGGCATCAGTCAAACGCTTCAGCACTACGATTCCACAACCTTCTCCCCGAACATAACCATCTGCATCCGCATCAAAGGTTTTACAGCGACCATCCCCTGACATGAATCTTGCTTGGGAGAGGGCGATTGTCATTTGGGGGGTGAGAATTAAATTAACACCACCTGCCAAAGCCAAGTCACATTCCCCTAAACGTAAACTCTGGCAAGCTTGGTGAACTGCAACCAGAGATGAAGAACAGGCAGTATCGACTGCCCAACTGGGGCCGTGCCAATCGAACTGATAGGATAGGCGGTTAGCAGCAATGCTCAGAGCGTTGCCTGTGCTGGCATAGACATCAATATCAGACAACCGATCAAACTGGAATCGAGCATAGTCATTGGTACTGATGCCGATAAATACACCACTGTTGCTGCCTGTCAAGCGATCGCTTGCTAATCCAGCATTTTCTAAAGCCTGCCAACTCACTTCTAATAACAGCCTTTGCTGCGGGTCCATCCGCTCGGCTTCACGAGGAGAAATGCCAAAAAACTGGGGGTCGAATTGGTCAACTTGCTCAATAAATCCACCCCAACGAGTACTCATTTTCCCTGGTTGGGCGGGGATTGGGTTATAGAAAAGATGGGAATCCCAACGATTAGCGGGAATTTGGTCAATGGCACTTTCACCATTTCGTAGTAATTGCCAAAAGGCTTCTGGGTTATTAGCTTTGGGAAAGCGGCAGTCAAGACCAATAATCGCGATCGCCTCGACAGATTTGAAATTTGGTGTAGGTTCTGGAGATTCTCGCCGTTGGGATAAAGTTTGTGTGAGATAGGCTGATAGAGTTGCGATCGTCGGGTAATCGTAAGCCAAAGTAGGCAACAACTGACAACCTAACCAATCTTCTAAATCTGCCGACAAACTCACTGCGGCAATCGAATCTAACCCGTAGTAAGCAAACGATTCACGCGGATCTATAGATTGGGGTGCAATGTTTTGTCGCTGAGAAATCTTATTTACCAACCAGTCTTGAATTTCCGCCGCCCCCTTGTCTCCTGATTTGCGACTTCTCAATTCTCCCTGCTCCCCTGCTCCCCTGCTCCCTTGCTCCCTTGCTCCCTTGCTCCCCTGCTCCCCTGCTCCCCTGCTCCCCTGCTCCCCTGCCTTCCTCCACTCTCCCACCACTTCCAAAGTCCCCGCCAAAAATCCTGCGCGAGTGGCATAGCGTTGAATCTTCCCACTGGAAGTCTTGGGGATACTGGCTGGTTTTAACAGCAAGACGGCATAAACTTCTAACTCGTGCTGTGTTGTTACTGCTTGTCGAATGGAGCCAATTACCTCACTTGCATCAAGCTTCCGCACAGCAGTTCGCTCTACTTCACACGCCACAACGAGTTGTTCTTCACCGTCTATCTCAATAGAAAATGCGGCTACTCCCTGCCTTCCCAAAGCCGAATGACTATTTGTAACTGTGAGTTCAATGTCTTGAGGATAATGATTGTGTCCTCGAATAATAATTAAATCCTTGAGTCTTCCGGTGATAAATAGCTCGCCATCTTGTAAAAAGCCTAAGTCTCCTGTACGGAGAAACGGGCCTTCCCCTGTATCTGCTAAATAAGCTGCAAAAGTGTATTTTGTGTTCTCAGGTTGCTGCCAATAGCCTTGGGTGACACTCGCTCCCGCTACCCAAATTTCACCGACTTCATCTGGTAAACATCGCGTCAATAATTCAGGATGAGCGATCGCAATTTGGGTATCGCCCTGCTGGCTATTGCCACATCCAACTAAAAGCCGCGCCTTGGAATTCTCTGCTGTTGCCAGCACTACCCGATTTTGTGCCAGTGCGGTTGCCTCTACCTCGATCGTTATTGGCTGAGTGTGTGCCTCTACGGTAGTCACTTTCAGCGTTGCCTCAGCTAGCCCGTATGCTGGACAAAAAGCTGTTTCTTGAAACCCACAGGAGGCAAATGCTTTGGCAAACCGTTGCAGCGTTTCTGCTTTGACTGGCTCGGCACCGTTGGAAGCAACTTGCCAAGAACTGAGATTTAAGCTAGCACGTTGTTCTGCGGTAATCTTCCGAAGGCATAGTTCATAGGCAAAGTTGGGTGCGCTGCTATGGGTTGCCTGATAGCGGGAAATAGCTTGCAGCCAGCGAATCGGACGCCCAATAAAGGACACGGGCGCCATGATATAGCTAGGAAAGCCGTAGTACAAAGGTTGGAGTACTCCATAAATTAGCCCCATGTCGTGAAAGAACGGAATCCACGTCACCATCACGCTATTAGCTGTGTGATTCCAACCTTGGTCAATGTAGGCTAAATTGTGCAGCAGATTGCTGTGGCTGACCATCACTCCTTTAGGCATTCCCGTAGAACCGGAGGTGTATTGCAGGAACGCTAAAGTATTTCCATCAATATTAGGTGCTTGCCATTCCTGTGCAATCGCATCAGAAATCGCATCGCTGGCTAACAGTTTTAGAGATGCTAGTTCTGGATTGTCTGCAAAGTAGTTCTTAACGATTGGCAATAGTGCTGTTGTTGTCAGGATGGCAGTTGCTTGGGCGTCGGAAACGATCGCACCCAACCTAGCAATCGACTGATTTTGCCGAGGGGGATAGGCAGGAATCGCGATCAGACCAGCATATAAGCAGCCGAAAAAGGCAGTAATAAATTCTAAACCAGGTGGGTAGAGCAGGAGTACGCGATCGCCTGGCTTTGCAAATGTTTGCAAGTAGGTAGCGATCGCTCTTGCCTCTTTATCCAATGCTCCATACGTGAGTCTACTTCCCTCAGATTCACCATCTACCAAAAAGGTATAGCCTAGCGTCTGAGGTTGCTGAATAGCTCTGTAGCGCAATACGTCTACTAGCGTCTCACTAGTATGTTGTTTTTCCATGCATGGCTACTCCTAAAACCTGGAAATTGTTCAGATGATCGCTAATCTCTAGCCCATTGACAAGCAAAACCAACATCTGCGAGTAAATGAAGGTATTAAAGATTTATCAGACTGATGAAGCCATCAGTTTGATAAATTTTGGTGTTCTCCGAAAAATTTTAGTGTTCTCCAAAAAATTTTGGTGTTCTCCGAGAAAATCTTGGTGTTCTCCGAGAAAATCTTGGTATTGTTTAGAATACCAAGATTTCACTTTTTATGCACAAACTTTATAAATTCTCAACTATTTAAGGGATGAGTTTTATATCAAAATAACTTAATAGTTAGCGCAGGAGACTTGTGGAATTTCTATCTAATTAGCAGATGCATTCAATCAGTTAAGCAATTCCCATGCTAAATCTTAACCCTATAATAAAGCGACAGGTCTATTTATGATCCAACAATCTTATGAAGAGAATGGCATAGCAGAGAATCAACAGCTAATTGAGGAACTGAAGTCCCTGCGGCGAGAGGTAGCTGAATTAAAAACAGAAAAAGCTGCTTTCCAAGCTCAAAAAAAGCTGCTGGAGCATTCAGTAGCAACAATCATCCGCGCTTCACCCGAAGAAGAGATGTTGAAAGCTACTTTACAAGACACGTTAGATGTTTGTAGTCAGCTTACTGGTGCCCAAAAAGGCAGTCTGTTTTTACTCGATCGCCAGGGTGCTGTCATCGATAGTATCCTCACACAAAGAGAAACAGCACAAGCGGAGCGCGATCGCTTGATTGGTTGTGTTTTAGCACAGGGGCTTGCTGGTTGGGTATACAGACAGCGCCAGATAGGATTGATCGTAGACACAGAAACCGACGATCGTTGGTTGCAGTTGCCTAATCAGCCTTACACTGTACGTTCAGCATTAGCTGTTCCCATTCTCAGGAATGAAGAGGTGTTAGGCATTCTTACCTTGCTACACCAAGAACCGGGGCACTTTAGCCTAGAAATTGCCCATCTGATGCAGCTCACTGCTGACCAAATCGCTATAGTTTTAGAAAATGCCCAGCTTTATGGGAAAATTGAAACCTATTCCAAAGCACTCAACTACGAATTAGAAAAAGGGCGGCAAATTCAGAGAGATTTTCTACCCAACGAAATCCCACAGCTACCTAATTTAGAGATTGCCACGTTTTTCTCTCCTGCGCGTCAAGTTGCTGGAGACTTCTACGACGTTTTTATGCTACCTGGCGATTACTTGGGGCTAGTTATTGCTGATGTCGCCGACAAAGGTGTAGGCGCTGCGTTATTTATGGCTTTGTTTCGGAGCTTAATCCGTATTTTTTCGGGACAAATTAGTTTGGGCGGACTCTCTATTATTGCCAATGAGGCGGAATTATCGATTTTGCTGGAGTCAGAGATGGCAACCAATTTATACCAAATTAACCCCCTGAAAGCAGTAGCACTCACGAATAACTACATCGCCCAGCAGCACGCCCAGATGAGTATGTTTGCTACGCTGTTTTTTGGCGTGCTAGATCCGGCAAATGGCATTCTCACTTATATCAATGGTGGACACGAAACTCTGTTTGTTGTCGGTGAGACTGGTATCAAAGCCAGTCTCAACTCAACCGGGCCAGCAGTAGGGATGATGCCTAATATGAAATTTAAAATTCAACAAGTACAGTTGGAACCAGGCGATATTTTAATTGGCTATACCGATGGGGTAACTGAGGCACGCAGCCCCAGCGGTCAGTTTTTTACTGAAAAGCGACTGCGATCGCTCCTAGATCGATCTGCGCTTTTGCCATCTCTCTTGCTAGAGCGTATTACAACTGATTTGTTCGCTCACATCAGCAACGCACCTCAGTTTGATGACATCACAATGCTGATTGTGCAGAGAAAGGCACAAGACTAAAATTTCATCCTTTCACTCACCCCCAATCCGTAAAATATGGAACCTTTAACTGTGCCTGGAACACTGGACTCTTTAAAGGCGATCGCAGAATATGTGATGGCAGCAGCAATGCTAGCAGGTTTGGATAAAAAAACTTCCTATAGACTGCGTTTGGCAGTGGATGAAATCGCTACAAACATCATTAATTACGGCTATAAGGCAGCAAATCGCGAAGGCATTTTGATTTTAAAAGCCGATTTTGACGATCGCTCCTTGACCATTGCGATTAAAGATACTGGTGTTCCCTTCAACCCTACTCAGAAGTTAACTCCAGATGATTTGAACAAGTCGCTACAGCAACGACAGATTGGCGGTTTGGGAGTTTATCTAGCTCTTAACAGCGTAGATCGGTTTATTTACAAACAGGATGGAAACCAAAATTGCAATATTTTAATTGTTAATCGTGACGACGGATTGGGAACCAGTTAAGTAAGTTTGCAGAAATATTAATTATAAAAAAAAGAACAATGAATTTAACAAGATACAACAACAAAAGGAGTTACAAGTTAATTTATTTTTGTTTACATAGTTTTGTTTTTCGACACCGTTGCACTTCAAACCAAGTGAATTTTATCCAAAAATCTTCCTAAAACTTGCTAGCAAATATTTACAAAGCTTTAAGTTTAATCTTTCCAAATTCTCTTTTAACGTCACTTGTAACAAATGGTCACGAAGTTAGTAACTACGAAAAAATTTCATGTATTCTCAATATTCACAAGGTCGCGACCTTGAACAGCAAATATGTCAAAAACCGACCAAAAAACGCATATATAGCAGTTGCCTTGGTAGGTTAAGACATCAACCGATCGTCAAACCCCGACACCAAGGACTTTTAAGCCTGTTGCCTATTAGCTGTTGCCTGTTATATAAAATCACCAACTAATAGGGTTGCTTGTAGAAGTGAAGACATCCCGCAACAGCAAACGTGTCTAAGTTAGTTTGGAGCTTATGAATGTTGGAGAAAATTAGTACCCTCAATGGTTTTCAGGCAAACTTAGCAGACCAAGCAGCCCTGCAAGCAGCACTGGAAACTGCACTCCTGACCCATCCAGAAATTGAAGAGTGTCGGGTATTAATCCGAGAAACAGAAACCGCAGATATGTGGTTAGTTGCCTACATAGTTGCATCAGGAAAATGTTCGTTGGCACAACTAAATGCATATTTGCGGGTTCATTCGCCAAACACTATCCTGCCTCAATCCTACGTTTGGTTATCCAGATTGCCGCTCACCAGCGAGGGACTGATTGACGATCGCCGACTAACTGATTTGGTGGCGATCGATATCGATTTGGTACAGCGTTGGGAGTCGTCTTTGCGATCGCTCCCCTCGATTAACCAAGTCGCAGTTATCGTACAAGACCAGACGAAACAACTACCACCATTACACGTTTGGGATTTGCTAGGGAATCCACAAGCAACAAAGCTCAATTTTCAATTAGAGGATTCTAGAGAAAAACTAGAATCCGGTGGCGTAAATCAAAAATTTGAGTCTTCAAAATTTCAGATTTCTCACCCAAAAGCCAAAGCAATTAGTCATGGCGAACCTTTGCAAGTTGAAACAGACGCGATCGCTAACTTAGTGGAACTCCTCCAAAGGGCAGCGTTACAAACCTCAAAGGGAATTAGTTACATCCAACCGGATGATACTTGCCAAAATCAATCCTACGAAGATTTATTAGACGCAGCTCAACGGATTTTAGCGGGTTTAAGAAAGTTGGGGCTTGTGCCTCAAGATAGAATTCTCTTTCAATTTGACCAACCTCAAGATTTCATTCCTGCTTTCTGGGGCTGTATTTTGGGCGGATTCATCCCAATTCCTTTATCCGTTCCTCAGAGTTACGATCGCTCTCATGGTTTCGTTAATAAATTAGCTCAAATCTGGCAAAGGCTAGAACCCAGTTTGGTGCTGACTAGCGAGCGATTAGCACCCGAACTGAGAGGTTCCCTGGCAGATTTACCAGTTGAGAATTTGGCGATCGCTACCCTTGATGAGTTGCAATCTCACCATCCCGATCCTAACTGGTATGTTGCTGCCCCAGATGATTTGGCAGTACTGTTTCTCACTTCTGGCAGTACAGGTACGCCGAAAGCAGTTATGCAAAGCCATCGCAGTCTCATCTGTCGTTCGGCTGCGAGTGTCCAGATGAATGGGTTTACCCAAGAAGATGTTTCCTTAAACTGGATGCCACTCGATCACGTTGCCGGATTAATATATTTCCATATTCGGGATGTGTATGTGGGTTGTCAACAAATTCATGCCGTCACCGATTGGGTGTTGCAACAACCCCTGAAATGGCTTGATTGGATGTCTGATTATCGCGTGAGTGTGACCTTTGCACCGAATTTTGCGTATGGGCTAATCAACGCCGCCGAAGCAGAACTTTCTCAGGGGCATTGGGATTTATCATCAGTGCGATACATCTTCAACGGTGCAGAAGCCATTGTCGGCAAAACTGCGAGAAGATTTCTAGAATTGCTGACAGCGCACAGACTCCCGACTACGGCAATACATCCAGCTTGGGGAATGGCTGAAACTTGTTCGGGAGTGACTTACTCTCACAATTTTTCTGGCGAATCCACTACTAATGAAGATGCATTTGTAGAAGTTGGAGCGCCAATTCCCGGATTTTCTCTGCGGATAGTTGATGCTCAAGACCAGCTCGTTGAAGAAGAAGCCATCGGACGGCTGCAAGTCAAAGGACTGACAGTAACATCCGGTTATTTTGGTCAACCGGAACTGAATTTAGAGGTTTTTACAGAAGATGGCTGGTTCAAGACGGGAGATTTAGCTTTCTTGCGACAAGGACGTTTAACAATTACAGGCAGAGAGAAAGACGTTATTATCGTCAATGGACTGAATTACTATAGTCATGAAATCGAAGCAGTTGTTGAAGAAATTGCAGGCGTAGTTGTTTCTTACACTGCGGCAGTAGCTGTACGTGATGGAGAAAGTTCAGAACAGCTAGCTATCTTCTTCCATGCAGGTAACGCGAATGAAATGCAAATTTCAACGTTAATGCAAACCATTCGCCAAAAAATTGTCCAACGTTGTGGTATAAATCCCAGCTATGTGATTCCAGTTGAGAAAGCTGTGATTCCGAAAACGGCCATTGGTAAGATCCAGCGATCGCAACTGGTTAAACGCTTTGCATCAGGTGAATTTAAACCTATCCTCCGTCAGTTTGATATCCTCAGTGGCAATGCCAACACTATACCTGACTGGTTTTATCGCCGAATTTGGTGTGTTAAGCAGTTAAGTCACAAACATCGGGAGCCAGTTAAACTTCCGACTCAGAAATTCCTTGTGTTTCTCGATGGTTTAGGTTTAGGAAATTACCTGTGTACAGAACTCGAACGCCATAACCAACCTTATATCTGCGTTGCAGCAGGTACGGATTTTATCAAATCTGAGCGGGGCGATCGCTTTACCATCAATCCCGAAAATTCCGATCACTATCGGCGGTTGCTAGAGTCTTTGGCATCGGATATTCCCACTCAGATTCTCCATTTATGGACATATAACGAGTTTATCGGTCAAGTTTCTAGTCTAGAGGAACTAGAACGTGCCCAATACTTAGGGTTATATAGCATTCTATTTTTAGTCCAAGCCTTAGCAAATGCCAAGGAAAAACACCAATTACTAAATGTAAATATTCAGTTACAAGTCATTTCTAACAACGTCCAGTTAACTAGCAGTGATGATGCGATCGCTTATGAAAAATCTACACTTATTGGATTACTTAAAACAATTCCTTTAGAACTATCTTGGTTGCACTGTCGCCACATTGACTTAGAAATTGGGTCACTGGAAACAAATGCCAATTATGTTTTAAGAGAATTAAATATTACCAAAGGTGATGGTGAAATTGCTTATCGTCAAGGTCAACGGCTAGTCTCGTCACTTGCCAAAGTCGATATGCTTGTTAGTCCAACCCAGGAAATACCAATTAAACTAGGGCAGACTTATCTGGTAACAGGCGGATTGGGTGGAATTGGGACTTCAGTTTGCCAATATTTACTTCAGCAATTTGGTGTGCGATTGCTGATTGTTGGCAGAACAAACTTGCCACCAGAAACAGAATGGTCGCAGCATCTCGACGGGAATACAGCGATCGCCAAGCGATTGAAAAATTATCGATCGCTCATGGCAATAGGTGGTGATTTCTTATACAAGCCTGTTGATATCTGCGATCTAACTTGCTTGCAGCAGGCTGTTACTGAAGCAGAGTTGAGATGGAATCAACCCTTGGCAGGAATTATTCATCTCGCAGGTGAAGGCGATCTCAAACACCACTGGACGGTGATGGAAAATCACTGGATAGCTGTGGCTACACTAGAAAGCTTTCGTACCATGCTGCGCCCGAAAGTTCAGGGCACTTGGACGCTTTTTCAACTGATTCAGAATCGACCAGATGCCCTTTTCATCGGCTTTTCTTCTGTAAATAGTGTATTTGGGGGAGCAACCTTTAGTGCCTATGCTGCTGCCAACAGTTTTTTAGATGGTTGTTGTCAGTATCAGCAATACCATTACCATCCTGATACTTACTGCTTTAACTGGAGCCAGTGGGATGATGTTGGTATGAGCGAGGGAAACCCCATGCACAGCCGGGAAGCAGCTCATCGCTTGGGCTATCAGAGTATTACTCAAGAACAGGGTTGGCGTTCCTTACTAGCAGGTTTATCGCGTCATCAACCGCAGCTGATTGCCGGTTTAGATGGCAGCAATCCCCATATTCGTCGATATCTGAAGACAGAAGCCGATAACGTCCAGAAATTAACCGCTTATGTCAGCACTGTGGATGGTGCAGGGTTGCATGGTTGGGAGCAAACTTTGGGAGTTGGCGATCGCTTTGGGACTCCTAGCCATTGTGAAATTGTACAGCTTGCGGAAATGCCCTTAACACAAACGGGTACGATAGACATTGCCAAAATTATTGGCAGCAATCAGAAGCACAACCAACCTTGGCAAGTCGTTTTGCCCCAAACTGACATTCAACGCCAGATAGCTCAAATATGGCAAGACATACTGGGCATTTCTTCAGTGAGTATCGATCGCAACTTTTTTGAACTAGGTAGCAGTTCGCTCACCTTAGTTCGGGTTCACGATCGGTTACAAAAACAATTTGGGCAACATCTGTCACTGATTGACTTGTTCCAATATCCAACTATTCAGACGCTAGCAGAGTTTCTGAATCAAGCTCAAATGCCATTGCCGGAGCGATCGCAATTATCGCCATCCGATCGCGTGGGTAAGATGAAAAGTACCCAGCAATTAGAAATTGCCATCATCGGTATGTCTGGGCGTTTTCCAGGAGCCAAAACACTCGATGAATTCTGGGAAAACTGCTGTAATGGCGTGGAATCGATTTCATTTTTCAGCGATGAAGAACTGGAGTTAGCCGGAATCGATCCCTCATCCTTTAATGACGCCAATTATGTAAAAGCCAGTGGTATCTTATCTGACATTGATTTATTTGATGCGGCGTTTTTCGATATCTCTCCCAAAGAAGCCCAAATCATCGACCCGCAGCATCGTCTATTCCTAGAATGTGCTTGGGAAACACTCGAAAATGCTGGTTACGACCCTGCAACTTATACAGGGTCAATCGGGGTTTATGCAGGCATGGGGATGAATCTTTATGCAGGTCGAACCTACTGGAACCACAATCTTTACCCAAATCGGGAGCGACTAGAATACGTTGATGACTCGCAACTGGCGATCGCTAATGGTGCAGATTTTCTTCCCACGCGGGTTTCATACAAATTGAACTTGCAAGGACCCAGCGTCAACGTGCAAACCGCTTGCTCAACTTCTTTGGTTGCCGTCCATCAGGCGTGTCAGAGTTTGATTCAGGGAGAATGCGATATGGCTCTGGCTGGTGCTGCGGCGATCGCAGTACCCCAAAAATCTGGTTATCGGTATCAGCCAGGGATGATTCTTTCACCCGACGGTCACTGCCGAGCATTTGACGCTAACTCTCAAGGAACTGTTGGCGGAAATGGCGTTGGCATTGTGATGTTGAAACGATTGGCAGATGCGATCGCGGATGGAGATAATATTTACGCCGTCATTAAGAGTTCTGCGATTAATAACGATGGCTCCCAAAAAATCAGCTATACGGCTCCCAGCGTTCAGAGACAGGCAGCAATGATTGCCCAAGCGCAAGCGATCGCAGATATTAATCCAGAAACTATTACTTACATTGAAACCCACGGAACTGGAACGACTCTCGGCGATCCGATTGAAATTGCAGCGTTAACCCAAGCATTTCGTAGCAAAACACAGAAGCAACAATTTTGCGCTATCGGTTCTGTGAAGACTAACATCGGACATTTAGATACAGCTTCAGGCATAGCAGGATTGATTAAAACAGTTTTGGCACTCAAACACCGATTGCTACCGCCTAGCCTAAATTTTAAACATCCCAATCCCAAGATTGATTTTGCTAACAGTCCATTTTATGTAAATACAACTCTATCAGACTGGCAAACAGACCAAACGCCTCGGCGGGCTGGCGTAACTTCTTTGGGTGTTGGCGGTACGAATGTGCATGTGATTTTGGAGGAAGCGCCGGGGGAGAGGGGCAGCACTTCGGCTACGCTCAGTGACCAAGGGGCAGAGGGGCAGGGGAGCAGGGGAGTAGCTTCACACGTCTTGACGCTTTCGGCAAAAACTGAGACAGCGTTACGGGAATTAGCTCGGCGGTATGTGGGGTTTCTAGAGTCTCATTCAGAAGTATCTTTGAGAGATATTTGCTATACGAGTAATGTGGGGCGATCGCATTTTGATTATCGGCTGGCCTTGGTTGCCGATTCACCCGCACAATTGAGAAATCAACTCACAACATTTATTGCCGAAAATCAGCGCACTCGCTCTCAGCCTCCAGGGGTAGCTTTCCTGTTCACTGGGCAAGGTTCGCAGTATATCGGCATGGGACGAGAACTTTACGAAACCCAACCTGTTTTTCGGCAAGCCATAGAACGCTGTGCTGAAATTCTGAACTCGTTATTAGAGCAACCATTGTTAGAAGTGCTGTATCCATTAGGGGAAAGGGAAAAGGGAAAAGGGGAAAGGGAAAAAAATTTAGCGCGTCATATTCTAGATGAGACTGGCTATACCCAACCTGCCTTATTTGCTCTGGAATATGCATTATCTGAGTTATGGCAATCTTGGGGTATCAAGCCTAGTGTTGTTATGGGTCATAGTGTGGGCGAATATGTTGCTGCAACTGTTGCAGGTGTATTCAGTCTGGAAGATGGATTGAAACTCATCGCCGCACGGGGTAAATTGATGCAAGCACTACCGCAGACAGGGGCAATGGTAGCGGTATTTACGGATTTGGCACAAGTGTGTGCGGCGATCGATTCATTGCCGGAGGTGGCGATCGCTGCAATCAACGCACCAAGGCAAATCGCGATCTCTGGTACAACTGCGGCGATCGCATCGGCTGTGGCTATCTTAGAAGCCAGAGGAGTGCAAACAAAGTCACTGAAAGTTTCCCATGCTTTTCATTCGCCGTTGATGCAACCAATGGTGGCAGAGTTTGGGCAGATTGCTCGGCAAGTGAGCTACCGTACACCAAATCCGAATATTCGCTTTATTTCTAATATCACAGGGCAATTGGCAGGAGTGGAGATTAGCACGCCTGAATATTGGGTGCAGCATATTTTGCAGTCAGTGCAATTTGCTAACAGTATTGTCAGCCTGTCAGCGTTAGGAAATTTGGCTTGTTTGGAAGTGGGGCCGCACCCAATTTTGGTAAGCATGGGTCGTCAGTGTATCCCAGAATCACGACATCTGTGGCTGGCAAGCCTCAAATCGCAAGAATCAGATTGGCAGCAGATGTTGGGCAGTTTAGCGGCGTTGTATGAGCAGGGAATATCGGTGAACTGGTCGGAGTTTCATCGGGGATCTGAGCATCGGCGCGTGGTGTTGCCGAATTATCCCTTTGAGCGATCGCGTTTTTGGGTTGAACCAAACAATGTTCAAATCTCCTCAGCAAATCTCAAATCTTCTTATCCTCTGCTCGGTTCTAGATTGCACCTGGCAGACTCGAAAGAGATTCGTTTTCAGACGCAAATTAATTCTAATTTTCCTGCTTTTTTAGCTGACCATTGCATTTATGGCAAAGTAATCATGCCGGGAACTGCCTATCTAGAGATGGTTTTAGGGGCAGCAGCTAAGGTTTTGAAATCCAAAAATTTAATTTTAGAAAATGTCCTATATAAACGGGCATTAATCCTATCAGAAAATGAAAAAACACTCCAGCTAATTCTTCAGCCAACGGAACAACAGGGATATTCCTTTGAAATTTTTAGTTGTGAATTAGATGAGGAAGACTCTTCACCCTCTTGGATGCTGCATGTTTCTGGAAATGTCACCGCATCCAATCTCAAACCATCGATGGAACTTTCTGCAACGCACTGGCTCCACAAGAAAGTAGCTTCCCACAACCAAGCCGAACATTATCAACAATTTCTTCAACGGGGAGTTGATTATGGTGCTAGTTTTCGGGGAGTTAAACAGTTGTGGCTGGATTCAGAAGAAGTGATAGGGGAGATTGAGTTACCCCAAATATGCGTTTTAGAAACAGACACCTATCAGTTTCATCCAGCATTATTGGATGCCTGTTTTCAGGTTTTGCAAGCTAAATTCCCACAAGATAGTAGCAAAGAGTCTTATGTGCCGATCGCCATCAAGCGATTGCAATTTTGCGATCGCCCCAGTAACCGACTATGGAGCATCGGCAGAGTACATCCTAGCGAGAACAGTGGCAAAACGCTCATTAGCGATTTGCAATTAGTTGCAGATGATGGTGAGATTATAGCGGTTGTTGAAGGTCTGCAAGTTCAAAGGGTCGCTTCGGCAACATTGACAGTTTCTCCTCAAGTTCCCCCAGATTGGTTGTATCAAATCGAGTGGCGACCTCAAGCCCGAAGGGAGCGATCGCAGGTTACACAACAAAACTGGCTGATTCTAGCGGATAGTCAAGGTATAAGTCAGCAACTTGCTCAACGGTTTCTAGAACGAGGAGATACCTGTATCCTAGTTTTTCCCGGACAAAAATACGAAATGTTGAGCGAGTTCGAGTTTACGCTCGATACTCAAAACCCAGAACATTTTCAGCAGTTGCTTTCGGAAATCCTTAGCAAGCGATCGCATGTCTCAGGAGTGGTACAGTTGCCCTGCCTGGGAACTGAAGAAACTGCACCAACCTTAACGGTGGAAGATTTGGCAGCAGCAACCCGTATTAGCTGTGGCAGTACTTTGTACTTGGTGCAAGCTTTAGTGAAAACGATGGGTACAAAACCGCCTCAGTTATGGGTGGTCACTAAAGGAGCAGTTTCCGGTGGTGCTGGGTTAGTTCAATCGCCTCTATGGGGAATGGGAAAGGCGATCGTCAGAGAACACCCAGAACTCCAACTTCGCTTGGTGGATTTAGACACGCAAGAAAATAATGGGCTAAGTCAAAACCCTCTTGATGAAATGTTTGCAGAGTTGACATCACCCGATGAAGAGAATCAAATTGCATTCCGTAATGGGATGCGTCAAGTGGCAAGGCTCATTCCTTACCGTAATCCAAATCAAGCAGATATCCCCATCCATTCAGATAGTACCTACTTCATTACTGGTGGATTAGGGGGACTGGGACTGCTAATTGCCCATTGGTTAGTAGAACGTGGGGCAAAGCACTTAGTCCTCATGGGACGCAGGGGAACAAATGAACACAGCGATCGCCAGATTCAGCAACTTCAGGCGCAAGGTGTATCGGCGATCGCGATGCAAGCTGACGTATCTGTACAGTCA
This sequence comes from Nostoc sp. LEGE 12454, assembly GCF_056620565.1. Taxonomy (NCBI): domain Bacteria; kingdom Bacillati; phylum Cyanobacteriota; class Cyanophyceae; order Nostocales; family Nostocaceae; genus Nostoc; species Nostoc sp. LEGE 12454. Next base: position 130,492 of record NZ_JBWQXL010000005.1, on the reverse strand, counting down.
CAGGTGGCAGAAGTATTGGCAGAAATTAGCCGCAGCCACCCGCCTCTACGGGGCATTATCCATGCCGCCGGAGTTTGGGATGACGGGGTTTTACTCCAGCAAACTTGGGAGCGCTTTCATCGAGTCATGGCACCGAAAGTCCAAGGTGCTTGGAATCTCCACACATTAACCCAAGACTTGCCGCTCGATTTCTTCATCTTGTTTTCTTCTGCCACTTCTGTTTTAGGTTCCGCCGGTCAAGCTAACTACTGCGCTGCCAATGCCTTTTTAGACGCTCTAGCACATTATCGTCATCAATTGGGGTTATCGGGATTGAGTATTAACTGGGGAGCTTGGGCTGAGATTGGTATAGCAGCAAAGCGTCAACTTGGCAAGCAACTGCAAGATCGGGGAATAGAAATGATGTCGCCATCCCAAGGTTTACAAGCTTTAGAGCAGAGCTTTTCCTGGGAGGTTGCTCAAGTAGGTGTGATGCCGCTCAATTGGCTGACATTTATGCAGCAATTCTCACCAGGGACTTGTCCGGCATATTTGGCATTTTCTCAGGTGGGGGTTGCTCAATCGGCATCACCACCGCCGATGGAAATTCAGCAGCAATTGCAAACTCATGACTTCGGTGATCGCTTGCAGATTTTAACCATTTACCTGAAAGAAAAGATTGCGAAAGTGTTGGGTTGTTCTGTGGAGCGAGTCGATGCCAGTCAGCCACTGAGCAAAGCCGGACTAGATTCTTTGATGGCGATCGAAATCCGCAATCGCATCATCACAGAACTGGGAATTGACCTTTCTTTAGAAAAGTTTGTTGAAGGTTCCAGCATCAACCAACTAGCAGACCTGTTATTGAAACAGCTAGCTTTACAGGGACTCAACGAAAATTCGGCGACAGAAATCACTGAGGATGTGGAAGAAATAATACTATGAACCTAAATGCCCTTTTAGCCGAGCTTTCAGACCGGGGAGTGAAATTATTAGTTGATGGGGAACAACTCCGCATTCAAGCGCCTAAAGGAGTTATCACTCCCGATCTACGGAATGCTTTAGCTAACAATAAAGTAGAGCTAATCCGGTTACTACATCAGAACAAAATCGGTGCTGCTTCCATCCCTTTGGTTCCAATTTCACAAACGCAAAATGTGCCGGTATCCTTCCAGCAGGAACGCCTGTGGATTTTGGCCCAGTTAGCTGCTGTAGAATCTGCTCATAATATTGCTCAAGCCTTGCGGTTGAATGGCGATTTGGATTTAAACTGCCTGGAAAAAAGTCTTAATGAAATTTTCCGTCGCCACGATGTCTTTCAGACAACATTTGGGGTGTGGGAAGGCAATCCCGTGCAAAATATTGCTGCACCAGAACCTTTTACATTATCTGTTTTCAGTCTTGAGCATTTAGATGCAACCGAACAATTAAAAACTTTCTGGCAACTTGCAGATGAAGCAGCCGAAGCTCCTTTTGATTTGGCGATCGCTCCTTTATGGCGGATTAAACTCATTCGCTTAAATGCACGCGAGCATATTCTCTTGCTCGTCATTCACCACATTGTCAGCGATATGATCTCAATGGGTTTATGGATTCGGGAACTGGCGACAGTCTACAGTCATTTCTACAAGGGACAGCCTTCTCCACTGCCAGAACCTGCGATCCAATATCGAGACTTTGCCGTATGGCAACGCCAGTGGCTCAACAATGATGCACTCAAAAACGAACTAGCTTACTGGAAACAGCAACTAGAGGGGGCATCATTTGAATTAAAGTTACCCATTGACCATCCCCGACCGCCACTCCAGAATTTCCAGGGTCGGCGAAAGTTTTTTAAACTCGATCCTGTTATGTGGGCTGCAATCAAACAACGAAGTCACGAACAAATGGGAATTACTTCCTTTATGACTTTCGTAGCGGCGTTTAAAGCTTTGATTTATTTGTGTTCTCAGCAGGAAGATATTTTAATTGGCTTTACCGCCTCTGGTCGAGTTCATCCGCAAGTGGAGTCGCTGATTGGTTTTTTTGGCTACCCTTTGTTGCTGCGTACAGATTTGTCTGGCAATCCCACTTTCGCCGAAGTACTCAGCCGAGTGCGATCGGTGTTGTTATCTGCTTATGCTCACCAAAATGTCCCCTTTGGTAAAGTCGTTGAAGTCATGGGGTCGAGTCGGGTTGCACAAGATACTCCCTTTTTTCAAACATTCCGCACCGGATTAAGCTATGTCAACAGCCAACTACCGAGCGACCTAACAAATTTACCCAATCTGACGTTTTCATTGATTGACGAGGGAATTTGGGGGCCTACTGATTTAGATTTATATACCTACATTTACGAAGTCGGAGCAGATTTACAAATAGGAATTGCATATAACACCGACATATTTGAAAGTGAAACAATCGACGCTTTTGGTAACGCTTTATTCCAAATTTTAGAACAATGGGTTGAGTCAAAAGATATTCGCCTCAATGAATTTAGATTACCAACAGACCTTGATAGAAAAGCAAGATTAGCCAGGAGTCGATACCAAAAACAAAAGCTGGCGATCGCAGCTACTTTTACTGCCGATTTAGTTGGAGATTCTCTAAATTTCTGGATGCGGCAACTCAATTTACCCTCAGAAATTACCTTTGCCCCCTACAATCAAGTTTTTCAACAACTGCTGACTCCTGATAGTCTGTTATCGCAAAATGAAACGGGAGTCAATATTGTTCTAGTGCGGTTAGAAGATTGGGTTAGGTCTGAGAATTCACGAGAGTTATCTAGTAACGAACAAAAAATTTCCATTGAGCGCAATACTCAAGATTTAGTTCTGGCATTACGTCAAAGCTGCGAACGTACTAAAATTCCCCATTTGCTTTGTTTATTGCCAAGTAATTCAACAATTGCTGATGCAGAAATAGCAATTTTTTTGCAATCAGTGGAAGCAAATTTATTAATAGAACTTGCCGATATTAGTGGAGTACATATTATTAATTATCAGGAGTTAGCAACAAGCTACCCGGTAACTAACTTCTATGATGCTTATAGCGATGAAATCGGACATATTCCATTTACGCCAGCATTCTTCACCGCGTTAGGAACAATGTTGGCGAGAAAAATTCACTGCCTACATAGACCGCCTTATAAAGTAATTGTCTTAGACTGCGATCAAACCTTATGGCAAGGTGTTTGTGGCGAGGATGGAGTTGAGGGCATTGTCATAGATTCATCCTATCAAGCATTGCAAGAATTTATGATTCAGCAGTGCGATCGCGGAATGTTGCTATGTCTGTGCAGCAAAAATAATCAAGCAGATGTCTTTGCTGTATTAGACCAACGCTCCGATATGCGGCTAAAGCGTCACCATTTGGCAGCTTGGCAGATTAATTGGCAGACTAAATCAGAAAACTTAAAATTGCTGTCTCAAGAACTAGGGCTGAGTTTAGATAGCTTCATTTTTATTGATGACAACCCCATCGAATGCGCTGAAGTCCGCTATCACTGTCCAGAAGTCTTAACCCTGCAATTGCCCACAAATGCCATTGAAATTCCCCAATTCCTGGCTCATACCTGGGCATTCGATCGTCTAAACATCACTGTAGAGGATCGACAGCGAACGATTGTTTACCAGCAAAATCGCCAACGTCAGCAAGCGGCAAACGAATCTCTCACGTTGCGAAATTTCCTCAATAGCCTCAATCTGCAAGTGGATATTATGGAAATGCAGCCCTCCCAGGTAGATCGTGTTGCTCAACTAACGCAGCGAACAAATCAATTTAACACCACCACCTTACGCAGAACGTCGGCTGAAATTAAAACCTTTTGTCTGTTAGACACTCATACTTGCTATGTTGTGGATGTAAAAGACCGCTTTGGGAATTATGGTTTGGTAGGAATGATGATGGTACAAACCACAGCGTCAGCCCTGGTGGTAGATACCTTATTACTCAGTTGTCGAGTGTTGGGCAGAGGAGTTGAGTATCAAATGCTCAATTTCCTGGGTAAAATTGCCCTGGCACGCGGACTGAAGCAGATCGATATTATTTACAAGCCCAGTTCTAAAAACCAGCCTATTGGGGATTTTCTAGAACAGTTGGTAGCAATTAACAAGGAATATTTAGCAGAAAGCTATTGCTATAAGTTATCAGCAGATGTTTGTCGAGCGATCGCTATTGCTTCTGAACGATTAGACAAAGAAGCAAAACATTCGGCATCTGAAGGCAGTTTAACGCAAAGCGATCGGGCAATACCCCAACAATCCGCCAATTACACCGCCTTATTCCAAAAAATTGCTTCAGATTGGCATACACCAGACCAAATTCTCCAGCAAATTGAGGAGTCTCAAGTTCAATACCAACAACAGCATCAGACATTTGTTGCACCCCGCACCGAAACCGAGAAACACTTAGCTGAACTGTGGCAAAACTTACTTCACAGATCCCCACTCAGCATCTACGATAACTTCTTCGATTTGGGAGGCAATTCTTTGTTGGCAGTGCAACTGCTGTCTCGGTTGCGAGAAACCTTCCATGTAACCATACCTATTCATCAATTATTGGAAGTTCCAACAATTGCGGGAGTGGCTCAAGTAATTGAAGCGATCGCTCAGACAGGAATGGCTGCTAATTTAGCGATCGATTTGGCAGCAGAGGCTGTCTTAGATCCGGCAATTCGTCCAACGACAGCATTCAAGTTTATCGCTCAACCCCAGGCGATTTTCTTAACTGGAGCAACTGGTTTTCTAGGTGCGTATTTAGTAGAAGAACTCCTGCAACAGACCACGGCTAATGTTTATTGCTTAGTGCGAGCGCAGAATCTAGAACAAGGCAGCCAACGTATCCAAAGCCATTTGCAAGCACATGGACTTTGGCAAGAACAGTTTCGCTCTCGCATCATTCCAGTCATTGGTGATTTGGCGTTGCCGAACTTAGGTTTGAACGAGTCACAATTCCATCAACTTAGCCATCAAATTGATGTCATCTATCACAATGGTGCTCTCGTCAATTTTCTTTATCCCTACACAAAACTCAAAGCAGCCAATGTACTGGGAACTCAGGCGATTTTGCGTCTAGCAGCTCAAACAAAAGTCAAGCCCGTACATTTTGTTTCGACGCTGGGCATCTTTTCTGCTTCTGCTTATGCAAATGCTAACTACATTCAAGAATCCGATGGATTGGCAGAATTTGAAGGGTTGCAAGGGGGTTATTTACAGAGTAAATGGGTGGCAGAAAAGCTAGTTATGCAAGCACGCGATCGCGGACTTCCTGTATGCATCTACAGACCTGGTGCAATTTCAGGACACAGCCAAACGGGAATCGCCAATGTGGATGACTTCTTTTGCAGCCTGACTAAAGGCTGTATCGAACTAGGTATGGTGCCGGATTTGGAATTTCCGCTCGATCTGACCCCAGTTGATTATGGTAGCAGGGCGATCGTTCACCTCTCTCAAAACCCTGACTCCTTCGGCAAGGCATTTCACCTTGTTTCTCCTGATTGTCTGTCTTGGCGTAATTGGTGTGACTTAGTTCGGTCTTTGGGCTATTCGCTAGAGCAAGTTTCTTACCATGAGTGGTATGCTAAATTGCTACACAATGCAGAACACAATATTCCAAATGCTTTACATGCTTTCCTGCCATTGTTAGACGAACAATTATTAAAGAACGTGCAGTTACCAGCATTTGATTGCCAAAATACATTGACTGGACTTACTGACACCAATATTATTTATCCAATAATAAATACCGAATTACTCAATATCTACTTTGCCTACTTCAAGAAAAGTGGCTTTTTGATTGAAGTTTAGCCAATACTTGTCGGTTAAGGGGGAAAGGGGAAGGGGGAAAGGGAAATTAAAAACCCTTAACCCTTACCAAAAACAAACTTTGGGTTCAAAATGCAAAACCCAAGTAGTATTGGGAGTTTAGCTTTCTCTTGCCTTCTGCCTTATCCCAATGACAAATATTTACACCCACCTACTTAAATCTTACTAAGAATTAATTTTATCTCAGAACTTTTAGTAGTAAAGCAGATATAAAATACCCCATCTTCTATTGGTTTTTCTAAAACTTTGGCATAAATATCAACGCTTAATTCTTTTGGAGAATTTGGTGATAAAACTAATTTAATATTACTGAATAAAGAAGGGATAATATCCTTTTCTATATCCTTGGGACGTACCTCAGCTCCCTTAGTGGAAAGTTTAAATAAACTGCCTTGAAAAAGATTTTTTTCAATGTGCTTTTCATCTAAAATTGTATATTCTATTGGTATTGCTTCAGCTAAGGGTAGTAATCTTTCTTCTTCTTGAGTTAGAAAGAGATTGTATTTTCCAATAATTCCCCTAACTTCATAAATATTTATCGGTAGTTTAATTCCTTTTACTTGTACTTGCTTTTGTCCGCCGACTTTAACAATTGACTCTACTTCTTTAAATGTCGATTCTGAAATAACAATCTGCCCTCCAATTGTATAGGATTCAATACGATAGGTGAGATTCACCTGGCTACCGACTACACCATATTTGGTTCGGATATAAGAACCAATATTTCCAACAACAACTTCGCCTGTGTTGACAGCTATTCCCATTTCTAATGGCGGCAGATCCCACTGCTGCATCTTTTCATTTATACTGACCATTGCTAACTGCATAGCGATCGCACAAGCAATAGCCCTTGTAGTGTCATCTTCTTTGGCAGTAGGCGCACCAAACAACACTAAAATACCATCACCCGTAAACTCATCAATGGTTCCTTGATATTGGGTAATGATATCTGCCATTGATGATAAATAAAAGTTGAGAACTTGAACAACCTTTTCCGGGGGTAATTGTTCAGAAATACTGGTAAATCCTCTTAAATCGGAGACGAGTATGGTGATTTTGCGGCGTTCGCCCCCAAGCTGTAAACCTTTTGGGCTTTCTAATAAGGTAGTGACTACTTCTTTGCTTAAGTAACGCCCAAATGTATAACGAATTTCTCCAGCAGTACGGGCGATGTAGACTGTAATAGCGATCGCAGATCCCAACAAAGCTAATAATGGTGGTACTACAGGTATCCACCAACTGGCGATAAAGGCTGCATAAGTAGTAGCTAATAGCAAACCTGCTGCCAAAATTGGACTACTTATTTTCTGGAGGGATAAAAATTTTATCCCGCCTGCATATCGCCATTGCCAAGTTAGACTTGCACCCACAAAAGACCAGAGAAAAATCCATCCTATTTCTATTGGTTGCGACCAACTCTTAATTAGTGGGCGACCTGCTGTAGCTGCACTGATAATTTGACTGGCAATATTCGCGTGAATCTCTACCCCAGGCATAGGTTCTGGAGAAGTCAACAAACCACTACTATAGGGAGTGAAGAATAAATCCTCAAAACTCTCGCTGACGTTACCAATCAAAATAATGCGATCGCGTCCCCATTCTGGTGGTACTTTATCTTCCAAAATATCTGTCATCGTGACTGTAGAAAAGCGCCTAGCTGGCCCCCTGTAATTAATTAAAATTTGGTAGCCACGGTCATCAGCTCGCACATAGCCACCATCATCAACAGCAAAGGGGATAAATCTTGTCTTTCCTAACTGCCAATTTTTTGTCTGTCCAGAAGTTTGGGGTGCAATACCTTCGGCATCAAGATAAAGTAAAGCTAAATATAATGCAAAACTGTAAATAGTCTCTCCATTTTTATCTGTTAAGTAGAGCAAACTGCGTCTTACCTTTTTATCTGGATCTAAAACCAAATCATTTGCACCTACTTGCCCTTTATCTTTGAGTGCTGGTGGTGGGTCAATTGGTTCGCGTTGGTTATCCCCTACCACTCTTTGAATACCGACTAAATTGGGGGTAGATGTAAATACTTGGGTTAATTCTTGATGTCCTGGTTCTACAGGTAAATCGCGGTAGATATCTAAACCAATAGCTCGCGGTTTCCTGGCTTTTAATTTTTGCAACAATTGAGCATACAGACCATCTGGAACGATTGGCTGACGAATTTTTTTCATGTCTGCAAGATTTACCCCGACAATGACAATCCGATCGTCGGGTGCTTCTTGGAGTCGCAGACGCATATATCCATCGAAAGCCTCCAACTCCCAAGGCTGCATTAAACCAGCAAACCGTAATAAGATGACTACACCAGCCACACTAGGAGTAGTAATCAAAACACCGCGCCATTGCCACAGTAGCTTTTTCCACTTTCTCCACATCATATTTTTTACACCAAAATTAATTTTTTAGGTTAGCAAAGTAGCCGTTTTAACTTTACAAACATATAAATGTACTGAGGTTAGCGATCGCTCGTGCAGCAGTCAAGGAAAGGTTCTTTGGCGATCGCCCCTAGACCGACTGATTGTAAAAGTTCTTCCCATTCAGTTGGCTTCTCGCGGCGCAATTGAGCAACAGTATTCAGTGCTTCCTGCCAAATTTGAGACTCTGCATAAATTTTTGCTTGTTCTAGAAGTCCTGCCCCAGCTAGCTGACTTTTCAGGGATGAACTTACTTCGGTACGCTGGAGCGATCCCTTGACAGATTCATCCTGAGAGCGGTCTTGAAAATCGCAAATCATCGTGAAGTACCATCGATAGTACTTGCCTATTTGGAGAGAAACATTTGCTGGTAATTCCAGTTTAATGATGCCAGGAGTACTAGGTAGTTTAAAAGTTGTCAGATAAACCTGATTTCCGGCTTCATCTGTCAAAGCCAATTCTCCAGATTGGGCAGTATTTTGAGGAATGTACCAATATAGTGTTGGATTGGCTGCAACCGTTTTCCCAAAATTATTTTTTGACGGCATCAAAGGCGTTATCGGTATTCCTCTCTCATCAATACAAGAAGAGCCACGCGTTCCTCCACCCAATGTTTGAGAGGGCGCTCCTCGGTCATCTACAGGTGGGAATTTGAGACTAACTTTCCACTCCAAGTTGGATGCCGATCGCCGTGATGGCAAGCTAGCAAAAGTGACAATGGTGGGAGAAAGTGCGCTAACAAGGATCGCTAAAAACAGAAAAGATTTTGGTAAATTCATGATCCGCGTAAGGACTTTGTTGGACGTAAATCTTTAAAACAGTAAATCAGTTTTTTCAGAAGTATCTGAAAAATACGCTCCCTTACCAGGGATTGCCAACGATCGTGAAACCGCTCCAATAGTAGGGATGAGTAAAGTCTTTGTCTCCTATCTGTCCTAACTCCGGCGGTAAAGGAAAACTTCTACTCGCTGTTACCAACCGACCCTTCTCTAGTCGCACCTGACCCTTGAGCATTGCTACCTGTGATTGTCGCAGAGCCTCGGCTTTGATGGGAGTTTCTTTCAATTTCTCGTAGAAACTTGTCATTAGTCCCATTGTGCTTTCATCGTTGACAGACCATAGACTGCCCATCGCTGATTTAACTCCTGCTAACACCGCCAAGCCTGCAAATCCCAACTCCGCTTCTGGGTTCCCTAATGCTGTACGACAGGCACTCAAAACTAATAGTTCCACTGGTGGCTGACTTAACTTCAACTGCTGCAATTGGCTAATTAGTAATTTGCTATACCAAAACTCAATATAGGATTTATTGATATTACCAGGCTGAAAGTTGGCATGGGTGGAGAAATGGACAATACCAAACGTCTGTAAAGCGCGGGCTTGTTTGAGCTTTTCCACGGTGAAGTTTTCGTTGAGGAAAGATTTGCCAGTCCACAATTGACTGACGATTAAAGACAACTCTACTGAAGCTGCTGGTAAGGGTTTTTGATCGGGGAAGCGATCGGCTCCCATTGCTAAAACTTGCTGATTTCTCACATCTGCATAGCGAGTATCAGTAAGTGATAGGCTGGGCATGAGACCAACGCTGTATCTTTCCACAATAAACCCTTGCCCGTCATGGAGGGCGGCGATCGGCAGGGAGCGTAAACCCGTGTCCATCAAAAAGCTGAGATTTGTGATTTTTTGAGCTTGTAAATCCTTCTCCAAAGGTTCAAGCAGCCACTTATAGAGCTTTTGAGCCAAAGGCAGGTAAGGGGGAGAGCGTTGAATGTTAGTGATAGCTGCTTGGAATTCTTGAGCGTTTTTGAGGACTTGCTCTCGCGTCGCTCCCTTAATCTGCCGTCTGATTGGTGTTCCAGAGGAAGTGACCATCACTAGCTCGAGCTGGTAGTTACCTTGAGCTTGTTGTGTAGTGGGTTGTACTTGCTGTCGGCGCTGCTCCAAACTTTGAGAATTGAACTCCCAGATAGGTTGCGGTTGCTTGGTAGCCTCCTGTTGTTGAGATTTGGAGTCTTGCTCGGTTTTGGGTTGAAACAAGACATAAATTAGGGCAGGTTTAACGCCAGTGGCTTGTTCAATTCGGCGCAGTATAGCTTGGGCTTCTTTTAGGGTTTTGATGCGGACATTGCTGATACCCAAATGGTTCTCAAAGGTCTTGGTGAAGACTTGCTCCAATTCTGGCATGTTGGTGTCAGTTGCTTGTGTGGAGGCGAAGCTTACTTCTGGTTGCTGGGTAAGAGGGAAGGGATTGGTGAGATCGACGGGATTAAAATTAATAAGTGGAGTCTCAGTTGGGGGTGGAGGGGGGATAATAGAAATTTTCCCACCAACGATCGCACCAGCTGTACCATTTACCGAGGCATTGCCAATCTGAAACGGATTTAAGCTGCCTCCTCCATGCCGGATCGTGATGTCTCCGCCACTGTTACCGCCAAGGCTGGAAATGCTAGCCAGACCGCTGTTGCTGTCGGTGAAGGTGTCTGTTACTCGGAAAAATTGTCTAGCGGTGATATCTATGTCACCACCTCTACCGTTTTTCCCACCTTGGGCGTTAATCTGGGTAGCTTGAATGTCACGGCTGGAGTCAAGGGTGACTTTGCCACCGTTGCCCAAACTACTGCTGGAATCAATTGCGCCAGTGGTAAGATTGGTGGCAGCTTTGGCGATGATGGCACCACCATTAACTCCTGAGCTGTTCAGGTTGCCCGTAGAAATGGCATCGCCGCTTTCTAGAGCGATCGCTCCCCCATTCCCAGTTGTAGAACTAGTGTTGAGAGTTCCCGTACTGGTATTGATATTGCCACTGGTGCTGGTTATTCTAATCTCTCGACCTTGGTTTACGACATCGCCAGTGGTAATGTTTTGGTTGGCTTGCAGGTTAAGGGTGGCATTGTCAGCTCCAGTGAGTTGAAATCCACTAGTGTTGATGGAACCTGAGCCAAAGGGCGATCGCAAAGTAACCGGATCGTTGAAAGTCACATCACCAGCCAACGTAATGGCACCGCTACTGTTATCCCGCCCGATAAATATTTGAGAAAAGCCATTTTGCCAGGTGTTTAATTTACTAGCATTTAGATTTAAACGGGCATCGTTAATGTTGCCACCCAAGGTAATGCCTAAGCTAGAAGTACGAGGCTGCAACTGAAGGATACCAGTACCTTTGATTTGGGTGGTGCCAAGGAAGTTTATTTCGTCAGCTGTGAGGGCGATCGTACCACTGCCTGTTCCAGTGGGGTTAATCGAACTGTTCTTAATGCTAATTCCTTCTGTACTGTTACTACTAGCGCCTTCTAAGGTTATATTTCCTGTTCCCGTCGATTCCACCTCTGCGCCGTTTTCCAGTAAAATACCGAAGTTACGATTTCCCTCTCCATTCCCGCCAGTACCCATGAGGCTGATATTTCCATTGGCTGAACTGACTCTGGAATTGGCACTGATATATATCCCCTCACTAATATCAGTCCCGACTCCGGCAATCCCCTCTAGAGTAATTGTCCCCGTTTTAGTCGCGGCGATGATGCTACTGTTTACTTCAATGCCGTCGTTGTCCCTACCTCCTCTGGCGTTACTAGTACCTTGGAGTGTAATCTTCCCAGTTCCAGTGGAACTCACCAGGCTATTGTTAAGCTGAATCCCGTTGTTGTTGTTTCCATTCCCGTAGCCTATGCCAGTTAAGCTGATATCTCCATTTTCAGCCATGATGCTGCTATTATTCAGCAAAATGCCTTTCTGCTCGCTAGCATCAGCATTATTTCCCTGACCTTTAATCGAAATATTGCCAGTACCAGAATTGAGAGTAGCTCCATCAAGGCTGACTCCAATGGGATTTGCTGCTGTTCCTTGTGCCGGCTCGTTTAAGGGGTTACTACTACCGCCCAGAACTATATTGCCTCCATTAGAATCGATCGCAGCACCGCTTTTGAGGGCGATCGCTCCTCCACTGATACCGTCTCGATCTGCATTGAGGGTGACATCCAACTTCCCCACACCACTGGCTGTTAGCTTGGCATCCGAGTTGATAAAAATACTGTTATTAGCTTCTAGCGTGAGATTTGCATTCCCAGCAGCCGTTGTACCGATGTTGGCATTGATGTTGATATTGCGATCGGCAGCTAATTTCAAGTCAGAACCGCTGTTCCATGAGATCGGATTGCTGACTGTAATATCTCCTTTACCAGCCAAACCCGATGTTGTCGAAACGGTAACATTACTCAAAGCTAGTTGATTTTGTAGCGTAGTCGAGTTGAGATTAGAAGAGGTTGTGGTGGTGTCAGCAAATATCCCCCTACCGAAGGTCATACTGGCGATATCCATCGCGTTGCTGATGGTGATATCAGTCGGATCTAGCAGGAGCGTGCCGACTTTACCCGCAGGCGAACGCAAATCAACCAAGCCTTGAAATAAGAGCAATCCTTTGCTAGATACTTCTACTAACCCGCCATTCCCAGTATTAAGCCCCCCGATGGCGTCGATCTTACCAAAGAACTGAGTATTATTATCTGACCAAACGATCGCCCGACCGCCATCACCGTTTAGCAGTGCGTTAGCATTAATTACCGAATCGCTGCTAACAAATGTCTGTAAGGCATTGGGCAAGATACCTTGACCTTTGTAGTCTCCCCCAATCCTGACGGTGCCGCCACCAGTTGTGCCAGAGGCATTAATGTTAGCACCAATCAATCCGACGCGATCGCCCAAGACGTTTACTGTACCACCTGTCTGCATAACTCCTGTATTAGAAACATCTAGGGTTCCAGAAGCGATCGTAGTTCCTGCGGCAGTTGGGATAGTTGTACCAGATCGTGTTAACTGCACTGTGCCAGCATCTAAATTAGCGATCGCACCAAGATTTAGTCCCTTAGACCCTTGGGTTAACAGCGTTGGCAAATCCAGAGGGTTAATTGCTTGGTGTTGGTCTGTTGTACTTCTTGGCAGTTCTAGTTCTAAACTCAGCAGGTTTCCTGCTTGAGAGATCCGAATCAGGTTTGTCCCTGGCACTGCTGCAAGAGTGATATTTCCGCCGGGTGCGCTCAATGTAGCCGTATTGATAATACTGCCACCGATTAAAGTCAGATTGTGTCCTTCTAAAACTGACAAACTACCAGCATTGATAATACTGCCAGGATTGGCGAAATCAAAGGCAAACCCAGAGGGATTACCATTTAAATTTGAGTAATCATTTTTACCGACTGCATTAAACCAAAGGCGATTATCAAAGCCAATTGCTGTAGCAGTCGTTACCGTAAAGTCAGCCGGAAGGTTAATTTGGGCATTCGATCCAAAGATGACTCCAGCTGGATTCATGATGAATAAGTTGGAATTTCCTCCAGTTACCTGAATCAGCCCATTGATGGTTGAAGGATCTCCGCCGACAACTCGTGTGAGAATATTATGAATATTGGGATTCGAGAGAAAATTGGCAATCTGCTCCTGATTGAGTCCAAATTTCTCCAAGCTGTGAAATAGGTTCGCCCGATCGCCAGAAAGCTTACCCCCTTGGATATCGATGCGGTTTCCCTCTTGAGTCACAACTGTCCCTGTCCCATCATTAGCTGGAACAATGGATTGTCCAAGTACGGGTTTGGCAGCAATGCTCCCCAACCAGAAGCATAGGGTAAGCACGATTGGCAATGAAGCATCCTGATTTTTAAACACCAGTTGCTTCTGCTGGCAAAGACGCTGTAAAAAGAAGTGCACAACTGCCTCGCCAACGTACTGCCTTGCCAACGTACTATTTCGTTTTGACTTTTGATTTTTTCTGTTCACTACCAATTCCCCAAGCTTAAAGTTGATAATTCACTTGGAAATAAAAGCCATCATCTTGAACGTTATTACTATGTGCGATCGCCATAATTCTAGTGGTGCGCTACACAAACTTTGCCTCGTAGCGAGCAGAGGGGAAAGAACACTTGCGAACTATCTTCTTTTTGTCCAAAGTCCAAACAGTAGATATCTCTAAAATAGTATCATTCTGTTATAGAAGAACATTACAGAGTTTTTTTTACACACAAATATGAGTGACATCCTAAATTATATTGAAGACAATCCTAAAAAACAAAGCTTTTGATTGGTTTGGACTATGAACAATTATAACAATTAATGTTAAATACACCGTGATTGTATCATAAAAAATAAGCTTTCTTAGAATTGAAAAAAGTGAAAATTATTGTTATATGAGGAGGTCGTAAACCAAAACTATCTATTAAAAAAAATCATTTTAAGAGGCTCGATCTTAACCTCTCACGAATACATACTGCGTCGTCTTGTAGTCTAAAGATTTACTTTATAAATGGTCTCTAGGCAGAAATATAGAAGATTATTTAACCAATAATATGATTTTAGCTCGAAAGTGAGGATCGCGTTTTAGGAACAGTCAATCGGGCGATCGCTCTCAGTCGTTGGTTCAACTATTTAAGCACTCAATTGCCCACATATTAACATTGTATTTGAGTAATTTATAATGCAGATAAATTCTTCCACTTTGAATGTAAATAGAATACTGTCTCCTGACGAACGCGTGTTTGAAATTGCAAATCAGCTTGGAGGCGCATTAATTAACGTCGTCATTAACCGTATTAGAGGACCCCTGAGTGCAGCCATTGTCAGACAGGCAATTGACTTGACTCAACGTCGCCACCCACGTCTAAATTGTCGGATCGTTGGTTCTACAGATTCCCCACGCTTTGAAGAGGGAGGCGTGACGATCCCGTTGCAACTAATACATAGCCAAAATGATAATCAGTGGCAAAATATTGTTTTGCAAGAACTAAATCAAAAAATTGAAAGCGACAAATATCTCATGCGTGCTGTATTGGTTCAGCCTGTTGGCGAACCAAAAGAATCAACAGTCAGCTTTTTGATTGTTACCCTACATCATGCCGTTGCAGATGGCACATTCTGCATCCGACTGCAAGCAGATATCTTGACGTACTGTCAAAAAATAGCAGAGGGACAATCTGTTGAAACAGTGGCGCGTTTGCCTGTGCTGCCTGCATTGCCAAAGCTTTTCCCTCCCTCAATGCAAGGATACAGTGGTGTAGTCAATACGATCGATTGTCTGTTGCGGCTTGTCAGCCAATATGTCGCCCATCGTCCCGAAACTTTAGGTTTTGAGCAGTATCAAACACCGGAATTACGCCGCGCTAACGTGGTTTATCGCCAACTTGATGAAACTTTCACCCAACGGTTCAATGAAGTTTATAGAAAGGAGAAAGCGAGCGAACAGAGTGCTTTGTGTGCTGCCATGATGCTTGCAGCCGCGAATAAAATAACAGGTGGAAAAAAGCGAGATATCTGTTTGAGTTGTCAGTCATTTGCAGACCTGCGTCGCCGCATCCAACCAATAATTAGTGATGAGCAGATGGGGTCTTTAGCTTCATCCACTGTTACATTTCACACCCTAAAACCAAGTATGTCCTTTTGGGATTTAGCACGCGATGTAAAACAACAAATCGCTACGAATATCCAGCGCAACGATCTATTTAGTATGATGCTAGCATCTGGACTGGCAGTGGCAACGAAGGGGATGCTCTTAAATCAAGTACTGGCTACTGTTGGAGTCACTAAGCTTGGTTTAGTTAACATTTCCGATCGCTATGGGGTATTTAAACTCGAAGAAATTAATGCTGTAGCTTCAGCATCGGTGTTTCCAGGTGTTTTTGTGGTTGAGGCATTAAGGTTCAAGAAAAATATGTTTTTGAATTTTATATTTTCTGAACCTTCACTCAGTCAGGAAACGATCGCGGCACTTGCAGACGATGCTATTGTCTACCTAGTTGATGCTTGTTCAGATTAGAGTTCCTGCCAGCGTAAATTTGTTTTTCTGGTAGTGACTAGTTGAGTTTCTCAGGAAGCAGCATCATATTCATCAACTATAAGTAGGCTTTGGTCAATTCCAGTTTTTTTGAGTGTTTCCAAGACCATTTCTTGCGGAGCAACTATGTAAATATTTGCATTAGCATCTATTGTGTGTTTAGCAAAAATGAGTACCCGTAGACCCGCACTGGCCATATATTCTAAGTCTTGCATCAACAACACGAGGTGTTTTGGATGCTCAACTGCTGCTTTCTCTACCTCTGTCTTGAAAATGGGTGCAGTCATTGCATCTAATTCTCCTGACAAAGTGATTTTAGCAACATCATTGCCGATCTCTAGTGTGACGCTGAAAGCCATAACTTTTTCCTCTATACTTGTTTATTTGAACCTATTCGTGAGATTTTAAGGTCGGAGACAATTTATCAACAAGCAATTATACTTAAAATATTGCTGGAAATTGGCGTTGGAAACATAATTTTTGAGCAGGTGATGCCTACTTTGGGCTATACCTACGCGTAAGGGACTTCCAACTCAAAAAAGATCCCATCGCTGTGTAGGCAGAGAGGCAGGGAGTTCTTAACAGTCTATACTTTGACGACGCGTTCAGGAGCTTGTTGGTGGATAGGCACTTGAATTATGAAATTAGTACCTTCCCCAAGGCTAGAAAAACATAGCAATTTCCCACCATGCTTTTCCGTAATGATTTGGTAGCTGATTGCCATACCCATGCCTGTTCCTTTGCCTACAGGTTTGGTAGTAAAAAATGGATCGAAGATCCGGCTTTGAACCGATTCTGGCATTCCTTGTGCATTATCAGCGATCGCAATTTCGATTGATTGTGAATCAACTACTGAAGTGCGGATAGTAATTTGACTGGGATTTTCTTGTATCTGTTGAGAGGTGCGCTTGATATCTGCTTCATCAAGGGCATCGATTGCATTTACCAAAATATTCATCAATACTTGGTTGAGTTGACCAGGATAGCATTCCACTTGCGGCAAGTTGCCATAATCTTTGATAACTTTAATTGCTGGACGGTCTGGTTTATCTTTAAGGCGATGTTGCAGAATCAAAAGCGTACTTTCGATACCTTCATGAATATCAACTGTCTTAAATTCCGCTTCATCCATACGCGAAAAATTCCGCAGCGATAGCACAATATTACAAATTCTTTCAGTCCCCATTTTCATTGAAGGCAGTATCTTTTGTAAATCTTCAATGAGAAATTCTAAATCGATTTCCTCTGCTAATGCTTGAATTTCTGGGTCATGACTAGAATAGCGTTCTTGGTAGAGATAAATCATCTGTAACAAGTTTTGAGTATATTCATCCAAGTGAGTAAGATTGCCGTGAATAAAGTTGACTGGGTTATTGATTTCATGGGCAATACCTGCTGCCAGTTGACCCAGACTAGACATTTTTTCACTTTGAACTACTTGTGCTTGGGTACGTTGCAATTCACTCAAGGCTGTTTTCAGTTCAACAGTCCGTTTTTCGACTCGCGCTTCCAGTTCTGCATTACTATTTTCTAAAGCCACAAATGATTCGCGCAATTGCCCTGCCATGTGATTAAAAGAGTGAGCAAGAGTGTTGAGTTCATCGATATTGCCCTCTTCGAGTGTCTGCTGTAAATCACCGAATGCTATTGCCTGGGTAGTCTGATTCAAGCGCAAGATAGGATGGGCAATCCAGCGTGAGGTAAATATGCCAATTGTCACTGCTACTATCAGCGCCCCAAAACACAGCAGGATGCTAATTTGGGTGTTGGCATGGATTTGCGCCATGTAAGTTTTTTCCGGAATACCAACTACTACCAACCAGTCCAAACCATGTTGGTCTCGCCAAGGTACAATATGTACGTAGAAATTTTCCCCTTGAACATTAACTTTCAGTTTTTGGGTATTGGTAATCGACTGGAAATTTGGAATGCGCTGCTGAAGCTGCTTGGCAATGTTTTGTACCGCCGGATTGGGGCTGTCGATCGCTTTAAGGCGTTTAATTTCGTTATTGACTACGGTAAAAGGCTTTTCTTGAGCAGAATTGGCAACCAACATACCATCACGCTCCATAATAAAAACTTGTCCGAAGTGGCTGACATTTAATTTTTGTAAAAATTCACTGAGTTTCAACAGGTGAATTTCAGCCCCGACAACACCAATCAGTTTTTTGCTGGCATCATAAATCGGACGACCTGCCGATGCCACAATATAGGGGGGATAAGCAGGATCGTAATAAGTATAAATGCGAACCCAGATAGGTTTACCGGCTTTCACAGGTTCAGTATAGGCAAGTTCATTGACAGTATCCCAAGTACTGGTCGTCATCACTTTGGTTGGGTTGCCATCATTATCTGTTAAGTAAGTTTTCGTATTTTTCGGCAGACTTGGAGTTTTGATCGCATTATCATCGATTGTCACCGTTTTGCCATCGTAACGGCCGGCTCCAGTTCCTTCTCCAGTTGCTAGGTTCAAGCTGATAAAAGTTAGGTCATAGGCTTGCATTTCATGCCAGAAATACTTGCCAACCTTGAGGCGATCGCGCACATTCAGCAATCCCATACGAATTGCATCCGCATTTAACTGGATAACTTTATGGGGAATTGACAGGTAAGCATCCAAATGTTGATTTACTTCACCACTGGTTCGTTCCATCAACTGATCCGCAAGATCGTTCACCGCTTTCTCGCCATTTTTAAACGACAGATACCCAACCAGTCCCACGATGCCAAAAACTTGCAACACAAAAGGAACGATCAGAACAAGGTGTAATGAAAATGCACGGACTTTGCTAGATGGATGTATCTTCATGAGTGGTAAATCTTGGTTCGCTCAGGTCTTGGCTTAACCTAGATTACCCATCACAAACTTCATACTATCAAATACCAGAAAAATCACTTAGTTGTATTTATACTATTTTTAAGATAATTTGTGCTTCATTTTTCCGAACTTTATCCTCAATCAAGCTCGTTCCTTGCCTCTGCGAACAAGATAAATACATCTGTGTCCCGCTATTTGAGATATTTAATGTGATTTACTCAGTATTAATATTTAGTAATTAAGTTTACTTAAATAATGCCACTTGATAAATGTTTCAGTAGAAAAACATTACTTTAATAATCTTAATGAAGTATGAATCTTTATAATGATTTAATATATACGGTAATACCACTCAAGCTTCTTGAATTCCTAAAACCTAATCTGGCAATCAAGAATGCCAAAAACTTCATAAATTAACTGTTTGCAAGTTAGGCCTGATATCGGTATTCAGAAATCTTTGGTAATCAACCAAACTAACTGAGTATCAATTTTGCCTTGCCTGTATTCAGAAATACTTGGCGACCGGCCCAGTGAAATACGTATTAATTTTACGTATCAATTTTGCTTGCTTTTGATATTGCCGCTAGTATCACCTTTTTTATATTCACAGCAGCTTTTGAGACAAATCGACCGACACTACTTCAACTCTTGAAAGGACTAAAATTGTGAACACATTCGATCGCCTAACTCAGCAGCTGAACCAACTGCTCGCTCAAGATTACCTGGCATTTAGTATTACAAAAAATCCTGTTGCACAAATGCTGAGTCAAGCAAGCTTTGCTCAGATTGCTTATATCATGCAGCAATATTCGATTTTTCCAAAGGAGTTGGTGGGTTTCATAGAGTTAGCAAGACAGAAAGCACTGGTAGCAGAATGGGATATTGTAGCCCAAGAACTCAAAGAAAACATTGCTGAAGAGATGGGCAAAAGTACACAAGGAATCTCTCATTACACGCTTTTAGCTGAAGGGTTAGAGCAAGGATTAAGTGTTCCTGTGAAGAACGCAACGCCATCGATCGCTACATCCAAATTGTTAAGAACTGTGCAATCGATATTTGACCAACAACTACCTAATGTGCTAGGGGCAACCTATGCACTCGAAGCAACCTCAATTCCGGAATTAACTCTGATCGTGCAACTTGTAGAGTGGTTGCTAGAAGGAGCAATGCCCAAAGATTTGGAATATTTCTTCAGCAAGCATTTAAACGAGTGGGAACTCGAACATGAAGCGGGCTTGAGAACATCTCTGGCAGCATATATCCAACCGGAACAATTTGGAGAGTTTTCAGCAGGGTTTCGGACAACGATCGATGCAATGGAAGCTTGGTGGCAGGAATTAGCGCAAGAGGCAATCTCATCTGAGGTTGTTCTGAGTACAGCGATCGCTCAACACTACTGATTAAATAGAACTTAACACTATGAATATCTTCACCCATACATCATTTGTGGATGAAACTCCTAATACTAATAAACCAAAATTTGGGCTACCTGGTGATTACTACTTTAGCGAGCAAATTTTTGCTTATGAGCAGCAAACTATCTGGCGTAACACCTGGCAGTTTGTAGCACGTGAATCCGATTTACCTAATCCTGGGGATTATTTAACTTGCCAAATTGGCGATCAACCCATGTTCGTGATTCGAGATAATAATGGTGAATTGCAAGCAATGCACAATGTTTGTCCGCATCGCGGAGCGCAGATGTTACAAGGGCAGGGTCATTGTCAACGGGTACGTTGTCCGTATCATGGTTGGAACTTCAATTATGAAGGCAATCTTAAAAGTTTACCTCGCGCTGAGTGTTTTCCCAATTTAGATAAGTCGGCTGTCTATCTAGCTAAGGGACGAGTAGAGACATGGGGCGGCTTTATCTTTGTTTGCTCAGAAGCAGAAGGCGAATCGTTAGTCAGTTATTTAGCCGGATTCTCAGCCTATTTAGAGCAATATAAGCACTCTTGGCAGGAACTTCAGCAGGTCGATCGTTGGTTTTATGAAGAGCCAGCCAATTGGAAATTTCCCATTGAAAATTATCTAGAGTGTTATCACTTGTCAGTTGTTCATGCCCAAAGTTTAAAATGTTTCGATCCAAAGAATATTATTTACACTGCAACTGGGCGACACTATCAGATATTTGTTCCTTTTACAGATGATGAATTTGTCAAAGATCACCCCGCTTTTTCAGGAGAACCAAAGGGACAATCGTATCAGGGCTTCATCTTTCCTAATATGATGGTGAATACTGCAAGAGACAAAGTTTCAGTTTTTCGGCTGACTCCTTTATCTCCCACAAGAACTAAGTTTGAGGTTTTTATTTATCAAACAAAAGCACAGATTGAAGAATTTCCTTATAAGCAGGATGAATTTCGACCTGAATTTGAGCGGGTGTTAAATGAAGACTTTGGGGTGGTGCGATCGCTACAAGCAAGCGTTCATTCCAAAGCTTATGGTGTACTTCAGTTTGCAGATATTGAATATGGAATTTCTCACTTTCATCAAGTTTTGTCGAAATACTAATTTGTCATCAATTGCAACCACAAATTGTTTATTTTTTCTCCCAAGTTTCACGCGCTTATCTTTTGAATTTATAACGATCTTTCAAGTTGGATTTTTTACCATAACCGAAGATTTAATTATGTCCCTCAGTATGAGTAAAGTCTAGCGATCGCCTCCCATTTTTCATCTCAATTAATACAAATGTTCTATCTTTTCTCCTTATCAGCCCCACTATCCATCACCAGTAGGAATCTTTAAAATTCATCCCAAAGAATCAGACGATCCCCCTTACCTGTGGTGGCAGACAGTCCTAAACTGAAGATGAGAGTTGAAAGGCAGTCGGGAGAAATTTTGTGAAGAAAGTATTATCAATCATTCTTGGTGGTGGCGCGGGTACTCGGCTTTACCCGCTAACCAAACTACGCGCTAAACCAGCAGTACCAGTAGCGGGGAAATACCGCCTAATCGATATCCCTGTCAGTAACTGCATAAACTCCGAAATATTCAAAATCTACGTCCTGACACAATTCAACTCAGCTTCCCTGAATCGTCACATCGCCCGTACCTATAACTTTACTGGCTTCAATGAAGGGTTTGTAGAAGTGCTAGCCGCACAACAAACACCAGAAAACCCCAACTGGTTCCAAGGTACAGCCGATGCTGTACGTCAGTACCTGTGGTTAATGGAAGAATGGGATGTAGAAGAATATCTAATTCTTTCAGGCGATCACCTCTACCGCATGGATTATCGCCAGTTTATCCAACGCCATAGGGAAACGGGAGCTGATATTACTCTCTCAGTCATCCCCATTGATGAGCGTCGCGCCTCAGATTTTGGCTTGATGAAAATTGACGATTCTGGTAGGGTAATCGATTTTAGCGAAAAACCCAAAGGTGAAGCGTTACACCAAATGCAAGTTGATACAAGTGTACTGGGATTATCAAAAGAACAAGCCCAGCAACAGCCCTACATCGCTTCAATGGGGATTTATGTCTTTAAAAAAGATGTTTTGTTCAAGTTGTTGAGAGAAGGTATAGAAAGGACTGATTTCGGCAAAGAAATTATTCCTGATGCCTCTAAAGATTACAACGTTCAAGCTTACCTTTTTGATGACTACTGGGAAGATATTGGAACAATCGAAGCATTTTACCATGCCAATTTAGCCCTAACTCAGCAGCCTCAGCCCCCCTTTAGTTTCTACGATGAAGAAGCGCCAATTTATACCCGTGCCCGCTACTTACCTCCAAGTAAACTATTAGAATGCCAAATCACAGAATCAATTATCGGCGAAGGTTGTATTTTGAAAAATTGCCGCATACAACATTCAGTTTTAGGAGTGCGATCGCGAATTGAATCTGGTTGTGTGATCGAAGAGTCTCTACTCATGGGTGCAGATTTTTATCAAGCTTTTGTAGAACGTCAATGTAATGTAGAAAAAGGTGACATTCCTGTAGGTATTGGTACTGACTCGATTATTCGCGGTGCTATCATTGATAAAAATGCCAGTATCGGGCACGATGTCAAAATCATCAATAAAGATAACGTGCAAGAAGCTGACCGAGAAAGTCAAGGTTTCTACATCCGTAGCGGCATCGTTGTCGTGCTGAAAAATGCTGTAATTCCTGATGGAACAATCATTTAGTCATTAGTCATTAGTCATTAGTCATTAGTCATTAGTCACTTGTACTAAGTTTCGACTGCGCTCAACTACCGCGTTCGCGTAGCGTCTCGTAGAGAAGCCGAAGTATTAGTCATTAGTCATTGGTTAATAGTTACAAGCAACAAAAGACAATGGACAAAGGACAAAGGACTAATGACTAAACTCATTTTGCTGATTGGTCTTCCAGGTAGTGGAAAGTCAACTTTGGCAAAACAATTACTGGCAGAATGCCCCCAAATGGCGCTAATTTCTACGGATGCCATTCGGGGGCAATTGTTCGGTTCCCAAGCCGTTCAAGGGCCGTGGCGACTGATTTGGCGCGAAATTGAGCGGCAATTTCAGCAAGCTATTTCCACAACTAATATAGCTATTTTTGATGCCACCAATGCCCAGCGCCGTCATCGTCGTGAAGTCATTACTTTCGCCCGTAACCAGGGCTTTACCCACATTAGGGGAATTTGGGTGGATACACCAGTTTGGCTGTGTTTGGCACGGAATAAAAGGCGATCGCGCCAAGTTCCAGAAGAAATTATTTTGCGGATGCACCGTCAACTCCGGGATGCTCCCCCAAGTCGGGAAGAAGGATTAGACAGCCTGAGCCGCTTATCAGAAAAATCGGAGTACGGGAATTGCGATTCCTTGGTGAGCGAGAACCACACTTGATTTTCTATATTTTTTGTTAATTTGAAATCATATTCTTTTTGTTTGGCACTATACCAGGCAAATTAAACATCTCTCTTCTTCAAAAAAAACATAACGGGAATTTCTATAGGAGGCTGGTAGATGGCTGCAACCGACTTCAAAGACTATTACGCTATTTTGGGAGTCAGCAAGACTGCCAGTTCGGAGGAAATTAAACAAGCCTTTCGTAAACTAGCCCGGAAATACCATCCTGATGTCAACCCAAACAACAAGCAGGCAGAGTCACGCTTCAAAGAAGTTAGCGAAGCCTATGAAGTTGTGTCAGACCCAGATAAACGCAAAAAATACGACCAATTCGGTCAATATTGGAAACAAGCTGGTGAAGGTTTCCCATCTGGCGGCGCTGCTCCCGATATGGGTAACTTTGACTTCAGTCAATATGGCAATTTTGATGAGTTCATTAATGAGTTGCTAGGACGCTTTGGTGGCCCTCCCCCTCGTGGTGCGGGTACGGGGCGCCAAAGTCAGGCACGAAGTCACTCTTACCGCACTTCTCCAGGTACCTCAACTCATTTTAGCAGCAGCTTTAACGATTTTGGGTTTCAAGATGGAGGTGTGGGTAGTACCCAGGATAGTGAAGCTGCGATCGCTCTAACTTTTGCTGAAGCATTTAATGGTGTGAAAAAGCGCTTCAGTTTAGGTAATGAAACAATAGATGTCAACATCCCATCTGGGGCTAAAACTGGTACTCGCCTACGGGTGCGGGGCAAAGGTCAAATTAACCCCATGACTCAACAACGGGGAGATTTATACTTAAAAGTCGAACTTCAGCCGCACACCTTCTTCCAAATGGAAGGCGATAACTTGGTATGCGAAGTGCCAATTACACCAGATGAAGCGACTCTGGGAGCGTCTATTGATGTACCCACTCCTGATGGTTCAGTGAATGTCAAACTACCAGCAGGAGTGCGTTCTGGTCAATCTCTACGTTTACGTGGCAAAGGTTGGCCCCTCCCCAAAGGTGGACGCGGCGATCAGTTGGTGAAAGTGGCGATCGTTCCACCAAAAGACCTCAGCCAACAAGAGCGGGAATATTATGAAAAAATCCGGGCTATACGTACTTATAATCCCCGTAGTCATTTGAACCAATTCAAGCTTTAATAAGCAAAAAAAGAATCGCCATAATTAAAATCTCGTCATTACCCACATTTTGGTAACAGTCAAAGTATTATGCGAAACCACATCCTGTCTAGAACTTAAGTTCTGCGGCTCAGAGCTACTGTTCGCTCAAGTGGACTCAATCGTGTTCGGGTGAGTGTTTAACCGAACTTCAGATAAATTGTTGTTTAGTCCAGTTAAGAGAACTTGAACTATTCGCCTTGGAATTGTATTTCGAGGCACAATAGTTCTACTTGGTATTCAAAAGCCCACTGATTCCTTATTTTAAGTAGTTCGATTTTATATAAAAATTGTATTTTTATATTGTCAGAAATCTGATGATTAAATTGCTAAAAACAAAGCTAAATAATGTTGTTAGGGACTTGCGTAAAAATAAAGTACCAATAAACCGAGTTTCGACTGCGCTCAACTCTCGACATTTGGGGGTTGAGCGCAGTCGAAACCCGCCTGGTTGGGACACTATTAACCCGCAGATCCCTTATCTTTTAATTCTTAACTTTTTTGATACCGCATACCTGGTAGTTGCGAAATAAAACCCATAAGTTCCAACTGTAACAAAGCACCGGAAACTGAGCCAGCAGCCATACCGGTTTGTTGGACAATAAAATCAAAGGGCAAAGCATCACTTGCGATCGCATTCATTACCCTTTGCAATTCTGGTGATAAAGTTGGTAAACTTAACTGCTCTGGTGGTGTAGAAGCCTCAATTGCATCAATTTGTGGTATTGCTCCTAGCATTGTTAACAGTTCGTCTAGTTCTTTAAGAATGAAAGAAGCTCCCTGACTCAGTAATTTTAAGCACCCTTGGGATGGATAATCGTCTAGTCTTCCAGGTAATGCATAGACATCTCTACCAAATTCATTTGCGTAGGTAGCAGTAATTAACGCACCAGATTTTAAAGGCGCTTCCATTACTAAGATGGCGCGGCTTAAACCTGCAATAATCCGGTTGCGACGGGGAAAGTGAGTCCGATCGGGTGGGGTTTTTGTGGGGTACTCACTTACGACTAACCCAGCCGTCAAAATTTGCTTGTACAAATCCCGATTTTTATGCGGATAGATGACATCAACACCAGTCCCCAAAACTGCGATCGTTCGTCCACCTGCTTTCATGGCGGCGATGTGGCTTTCGGTGTCAATTCCCTCTGCCATACCAGAAACGACTGTAAAACCATTTTTAGCCAAAGCTGTACTAATTTGGCGAGTCCAACGGATACCATATTCTGAAGGTTGGCGGGTTCCGACAATCCCAACCATTGGTTTTTGTCCGAGATTTTCTTGGAGTTCGACTTCACCGCGATAGTACAAAATTGGCGGTGGACTCGGAGTTTCTAGCAGTAAGCGGGGATAATCTGCATCTGCTGGCGTCCAGAAATGAGAATTTTCCTGCTGGTGCTTGGTGAATAGTTGTTCTGGGTGCAAACGCGATCGCTGTTGTACTACTTTTTCTAATGTCTGAAAACCAAAACCTTCTACTTCTCCTAACTGTACCTTAGTAGCGTTCCAAGCTGTTGCCAGCGTGCCAAAATGCTGTTGCAACCGTCGCAGTAATACTGGCCCAATTCCGGAAATTTGCGCCCAAGCTAGCCAATACGCGCCTTCTTCTACCACCGTTCTATCCTCACGCCACTGGATTGAGTATTCCCAAATTAGGGTTGGCTGTTGATGGAGTAGGGGCGATACTGTGCGGTTAAGGCAAGAGACGCGATGAATCGCCGTCTCTACAAAGACCTCTTTCCCAATTCCCCTTGACTTTTGACTCTTGACTCTTGACTATTAACTATTGACTATCTATCTTCTTATCCTGTGTGATGAAATATTTCTATCGTCTTCTAATAAGCCTATCTGGGTGCTTAATATTTTTACTGGTACATAGTGGACTTGGTTTGTTGCCTAGTTTGGCAGCCGAAAAAGTTACTGTCAGGTACGGATTGTTTGAGCAATCGATCCCGGTGGCAGATATACGCAATTATGACAAGACACAAAAGGTTTCTGGCGATCTGAAATCTTTTCTAGATTACCTCAGCGCTGAAGAGAAACAGAAATTTCAAGAAGCCCTTCAAGTGAAAATGTCGCTTGATATTGTGGCTTTAGATAAGCTGGTAAACACAGGAATGGGCAAGCAAATTTTATCTTTTGCTTCCCAAGCGATCGCTCGTCGCGATCAAGCTAGTATACAAGCACTACGATCTGCCCTGATCATCGGAGCAAGATCGCCAGAAGGTCTAGGAATAACCAGCTTTCTCCAAGCCTATCCCAGCGATCAACTAGTTATTGAGGTGTCAAAGATTAAGAAGTTAGTCGGTATGGCAAATTCCTCTGCTAGTTCTGCTGATGCGCCGCCGAAAGATGACGTAAGTTCTTCACCTTTAGGGAAAGTTGCCCTACAATATCAAACACTCGCCGCCCAGGATAAACAGTTCTCAGGTTGCTTATTTGGCGATTCTATTTCGGCTGGACTTGGCAATACTCTTGGGAGTGGTACTTTTAATTTTGGGTTAAATGGTCTGAGTACAATCTCATTACTAGAACAACTCAAAAGTTTAATTCCTACCAAGGTGAAATGCGAAAAAGCCATTATTGCCATAGGTGGAAATGATGCTTTGTATAAAATTAGTGATGAATTATTTAGCAAAAATCTCCAAGAGGCGATCGCACTTATCCGCACAATAGGAGCTAAAGAGATTTTTCTAATTCCGGCTTTTTATTCGACAGTGGCAGCAAGCTCAGATCCAACTGTAGCAGCCCCACTTGCTAGAGTTGAACAAATTAATGTTCTGATTAATCGAGTGGCTGAAACAGAAAAAGTACCAGTTGCCGCAGCCGGACTAGCACCATTATATGAAAATAATGTTCTTAAAGAAAATTTCACCAGTGATGGCGACCATCTGAATGCAGAGGGTCTGAAAATTTATCGGCAAGCATTATTACAAATCTTGGGTAAGTAATACCATTTTGAATTTTAGATTTGGGATTGACTGAAAAACCCCAAATCTAAAATTTAAAATTAAATGGCTACCGAAGCCAATCTTTCTGCTGTATTACTGTTAGGCTTTCCAATTCAAAAACCGTGCATAAAGATAAGCTATACCTTCATCAATAACCATCCGCACGCCTTCGCTTGAATTCCACCATTTGTTTGGATTATAATCTTGTGTTGTCGCAGCAATCACACCAACATTAATTTGAGGGTTAAGTATTTTTTTAAAAAGAAACCAACTCCTACGGGCATGAACGTCCAAGGAAAAAAGATTAATCGATTCTATCTTTAAATTTGAATTGGATAGCCAACGCTCAAATTCAGCAGCAGATGCATAACTACGATCTTTAACCACAAAAGGTGTCGGAACGGCTACTACTTTTTCTGCTTCTAAACCGAGTTTTATGAAGGTGTCAGCCGATACGTCTGCAAAGTTCTTGTATCCAGTAAGATAACTTCCTTTTCCTAATGTACCTCCGGTAGTAATTATTTGATGATAAGAACCGTTTTGAAATTCAGTCAAAGCTTCTTCTATAGCGTAATCTGGTAGCCATCCTTCAACAACTAATACTTCTGCTGATTGGATCGGGGAAGTTACGGCGAGAAATGAGTGTACATGACTAAAAATGAAAAATATTAAATAAACAATCAAAGCGATCGCAATCGCCCACCCTTGAGCCGTAAGTGTCCACATTTCTTGGCGTTTGATTAGTTTGATTTTGGGAAATTTTTGACACCGACGATTTTTTATCCGCATTAACCCTTCGCTAAACGTTGTTCTTTCAAGTAGGTAAACACAGATTTATCTCCAATATCAGCAGGAATTGCTTGGACTGTCTTTCGCAGGGCAAACACTAAAAATAATATCGCCCAAGTTCCTAATAAAATGCTTTCTGCCTGAGTTGGTAAAATTCCTACCAAATGTCCTAACAACAGTAGCGGTACAATCGGAGTTAATACTTTGGTTTCCAGGCGATTGAAGCAAAAAGCCTCTTTAAAATAAATACCTGTCAAAGCTACGAAGATAAAACCAACTCCAAATAAAGTAATTGGCTGATTGTAAACAGCAAGAGCTAAAGGTTCACTACTAGCGATCGCCAGAATCACTGATGCGATATTACCAATCGCCCAAAAAACTTGCAACGTTCGGTGCAGTGATGCCATATAGATATGGATGGTAAATAAACTTACACCAAGCGCGAGGCTAAAACAAGCATATAGAGGTGTCAGTAAAGTTACAACAGTTGGGTTATTGTTGAGTAAAATCAAGGCGCTGCCGATGGCAAAGCTCAGTGCTGCTACCATTAATCCAGCACGATAGATAATTACGCCAGTGCGATCGCTCTGAGTAATTGTAAATTCCCCAAACTGACCTTGATAAACTTCTGGTGCAGAGAGTGTTTGTGTAGTCATAGCTAAGAATATAATTATGATTTTCTAGTAGAGTACAACAGGAAATTGCTCAAAGGTTACTTTTATTATTATGAGCAATAAGGCGAACTTCATGTCACCATTCCTAAACTTACATCTTTTAGCAGTTGCTTTCTGGAAATTTTTGTCGAATTGCCACTGCCTACGGTGAATGAAAATGCTTGTTTTTAAGTGGTGTGTAGTTGCCTATCCTCCTTTTTATATCTAGAATTTTCCCTTTTCTTTGACTTCCCCACAAATCAGCAACAGGCACTTTGCAGGCTGGTGATTTTTCACTGTCTTAACTTTAGCAAGATTCACTGGTCTGATTTTCTTAAAAAAACAAGACTTCTAACGGATCTTGTAAATTAATCTGTAATTGTGAGTGAGCATATCCGCAATTAATAGCAATTTCTACCCAACCGTGACTGCCAACTAAAGCTATTATCTCTCCCACTTTTACCTCACTGTAAGTTTCACAGCCTGGTACACTCAATCCGGCAACTTGCACATACCAACTTTTGCCTTGCACGTAACTCGCTGGAATGTTACTCACTAAGTTGCCAAAGCGATCGATATATTGAATGCAACCGACTACACCAGTGGTTGTCTGCTTGCAGTTGCCTATATTCAGGTTTACCAAACTTACTGGATCGATTTCTTGCCCTAGCTGTTTGAGGGGGACACCACTAGCAAGATTAGCTGCCACTGGTGCAAAGATATCCCTACCGTGAAAAGTCTTGCTTGGTTGAGGAGTGCGCCAATAATTAAGATTTGTAAGTTCGACGGCTGCGATCGCAGGGCTTTGACTGAGTACCCCGCTAAAGATACCATTATCTGGGCCGACCAAAAACCCTTGAGCAAATTCTACTGCGATCGCCCGCCGCTTGCTTCCCACACCCGGATCTACTACCGCCAAATGCACTGTCCCAAGTGGGAAATGGGCATAAGCATTCATCAGGCTAAATCTGGCTGCGGCGATGTCTTGCGGCGGAATTTGGTGCGTTAAGTCTACCACCGTCAGTCTGGGGTTGATTTGGGCTATGACTCCCTTCATTATGCCTACATAAACATCGCGATCGCCGAAATCGCTCAGTAAAGTCACAAGTGGTTGTTCATCTATCTGGTTATTAGACATATTTTGGTAAAATTATATAAAAAATATATTTTCTGTAGCAACAGCTACAAAATGTGTGCTATGTTAAGAATACAAGACATAAATTGAAAAATTAAACTAGG
Source organism: Nostoc sp. LEGE 12454 (assembly GCF_056620565.1). Lineage (NCBI taxonomy): Bacteria > Bacillati > Cyanobacteriota > Cyanophyceae > Nostocales > Nostocaceae > Nostoc > Nostoc sp. LEGE 12454. The sequence continues at coordinate 100,057 of NZ_JBWQXL010000005.1, read as the reverse complement.
TAATCACTATGAGTCAAAATAGACTACAAAGTTTGAGCAAGTCACGAGAAACTCACAGAGCGAATATTCAAAGAAGCCTAGAGCATCGCTTGGAAATAGCTAGAGCAAAAGGCGACGAACAGCTAATTCGTCAACTGGAAGCTGAAATGAGGTATTCCAGCTAAATCAAGTTTTCATTGTTCATAGTTTTGTTGTGCAACCCGCTACGGCGGGTTTTTTTTGTTTTTAGGGGGGTTTTCTGGCAATTCTGGTAAAAGCTTATCACCCTTACTCAAGCGACGAGATTGATTCCACTAAGCGAAAGTTCGTTCAACAATTTCTCAAAGGTATTGGTGAAGCGATGTCTATGATGGTCACTGAGCGGCTGGTGAGCGGAGTCGAACCATGCCGTACCACTTTGTGGAAGCAAGCTACGCGCAACGTCTCGTAGAGAAGTTCGGGCTGCGCCTACGCTCCTGTATCCGAATAATTAGCAGAACTTGAAACACCGCAATTAGTGAGTAATGTTGCAAAGTAGACTGCTCCCGTCATGAATTAGACCACTCCCATAAGTTCGGGAGCTACTCCCATAAGTTCGGGAACTGCTCCCATAAGTTCGGGAGCCACTCCCATAAGTTCGGGAACTGCTCCCATAAGTTCGGGAGCCACTCCCATAAGTTCGGGAACTGCTCCCATAAGTTCGGGAGCCACTCCCATAAGTTCGGGAGCTGCTCCCATAAGTTCGGGAGCCACTCCCATAAGTTCGGGAACTGCTTCCATAAGTTGTGAGACTGCTACAGTCGCAATATTGATAACTACAGGTTAAGTATGGTGACACCAACTTCAATATTGCTGATGATACCTTAAGCATTCAAAGGTAAGGGTACGCAGTCATGTGCCTATACCGCGTATTGCATTCAAAATTTTTATATTTTCCTTATTTTGCCAAAATCCGAAATATTGCACAGCAAACTTGTATAAAATCTCAGTGATACCAATTCTCTAAAATCCGTCACCAGATTCAAACCCCCAAACCCAGATTTAATATGACTTTCTGAATTACGAATTACGAATTACGAATTACGAATTAGTGATTATGCCGCCAGACTACTCCGGTCAAAATCTTCGAGGTCGCTCTTTTAAAGGTCAAGACTTGACTGGAGTCAACTTTAGTAAGGCAGATATTCGAGGAGCAAACTTTACCGAGGCTATTCTCAAAGATGCTGACTTCACGGGTGCCAACGCTGGGCTACAGATACATTGGGTAATTAAATTGCTAATAATATTACTTTTATTATCAGCATTATCAGGATTTGCTTCGGAGTACGTTATATACGGACTTTATTGCTTGATTGACCCTAGTCAACCTTATACAAGAACGGCTAGTGTCGCTACTTTAGTAGTACTTGTATTTTTCTTTTCTCTGACTATTTATAAAGGTTTAGATATATCTCTAAACATATCAATCTTTGTTAGTGCGATCGCTAGTTCCGTTGTCACCGCTACTATTAGCACCATTGTACATCTTCATGGTAACAATATGAGCAATGGTGTTTCATTTGCTGGTGCTATTGCTGCTGCTATTGTTGATGCTGGCGTTATTGATGGCGCTATCATTATTTTTGGTATAAATAAAGTTAATATTTATAATTTCGTTAGAGTTGCTTTTATTGTCGGTTTTGCTGCTTTCTGTAGTTCCAATATCGTAAGTGAAACAAGAGATAAAATTGATATTTTGTCTTTTCGTACCGTAACTGGCATAGTGATCGCCTTTATTATGTCATTAAGTATTTATATCGCATGGAATGCAATGAAAGGAGATGAAAGATATGACTTGATTCGTAAAATAGCAATAGCCTTTGCAGCTACAGGTGGAACCAGTTTTCGTAATGCCGATTTAACAAACGCTGACTTGACCGGCGCAACTCTCAAAAACACAGATTTCAGAGAAGCAAACCTGACAGGTACTTGTTTCTCTGAAGCCAAAAAACTTGACTTAGCCAGACTTGACAAGACTATATTAACTAATCCAAATGTTCTCAACTTACTTGTCACTGGTGATGGTAGAGGAAAATCTTATTCTGGTGCTAACCTTAAAGGCGCTAATCTTAAAAGTGCTAATTTAAAAAAAGCAAATCTAAAAGGCGCTGATATCGGTCAAGCCACGTTACAAGGAGCTTGTTTAGAGTGGGCAAACTTAACTCTTGCTCAAGCTGTTAGCACTAATTTTACCAATGCTAAAATGACTGGTGCTTGTATTGAAGCCTGGAATATTGAAAGTACAACTAAGTTAGATAATGTAGATTGTCGTTTTATATATCTTCTTGAAAACCCGAAGCCAGAAACAGATGACTGCGAACGCCGTCCTAATAGTGGCGAATTTCAACCAGGAGAATTTACTAAACTATTTGAAGAGGTTTTAAATACTGTTGATTTTATTTTCCGCAACGGGATAGACTGGAAAGCATTTGTTAGCGCCTTCCAAACAGTGCAAGACCAAAATGCAAACACAGAATTAGCTCTACAGAGTATTGAAAATAAAAGTGATGGGGTTGTTGTCGTTAAGGTTGCTGTACCTGTTGATGCCGATAAAGAAAAGATTCATAGCGATTTTACACAAAATTATCAACTGGCACTGCAAGCTGTAGAAGAAAAATATAAAGCACAATTACAAGCTAAAGATGAGCAAATAGTTATCTATCGCCAACAAAGTGGAGAAATGGCAGAGATTGTAAGATTATTAGCGAATAAGCCGATTAATGTTCAAGTTGACAATAAAGTTGAGAATAAAAATATGACTAACAGTAATGATGCCAGCCGCAAAATTGAAATTGGCAGTGTTGGCAGAGACTTTAATGCTAGTGGACAAGCTTTAAATTTAGGTGATATTAGCGGTACGGTAACAAATACCATCAACCAGTTACCAGCGTCTCCCGAACCAGAAAAACCGGGAATTAAGGAATTGTTAACGCAATTGCAAGCAGCAATTGAGGCTGATACAAACTTACTGCAAGAAGATAAAGCTGAGGCATTAGAGCAAGTGAAAGCTTTAGCAGAAGCCGGGAAAAGTCCCCAAGAGGGGGCGATGCAAAAGGCGGCGAAAACGGCTATGAAGATTTTGAAAGGGACAATTTCTAGTTTACCCAGTGCTACAAAGTTGGTTGAACAGTGTAGCAATCTGTTGCCGTTGATTTCAAATTTTTTGGGTTTAGGTTGATCCGTCGGTGATTCAAATCGCGGGATAATATAGCGATGTCTACGACGGGCTACGCCTACGCTCGTTTGTATGCAATAGACTTTGACCTCACTTCCATTCCTCTCTCCTCTTAGGCTACAGTGTACACACAAGTCTTCTAGAGTTGCCCCACAAGCTTTTGATCCCCCCAACCCCCCTTAAAAAGGGGGGCAAAAACTTCTCAAAGTCCCCCTTTTTAAGGGGGATTTAGGGGGATCTAACGTCGTTTTGTATCTTGTACAGAGATATGCGTACACCGTAGCCTAAGAGGAGAGAGGCTTTGAATCTTACTCCCCTTCCCTTATAGGGAAGGGGTTGGGGGTTAGGTCTGTATTGGACTCAACTGATAAATCGCACCTTTTGACCCTATTGAAGTCAGAGATTAAGGTAAAATTATAAGTAAAAGTATTAAGAATTTTAAAGAAAATAATCAATGTCCAGCATTTCTATTGACAAAAGTAACTCTCATGTCACCGTTATCGGTGCAGGAATAGGTGGACTGACTGCTGGAGCATTATTAGCTCATAGAGGTTACAATGTCTTAATTTTGGATCAAGCCCTCGTACCAGGAGGCTGTGCTTCGACCTTTAAACGCCAGGGATTTACCTTTGATGTGGGAGCAACTCAGGTAGCGGGGTTGGAACCAGGGGGAATTCACCACCGGATTTTCTCAGAATTGTCAATAGATTTGCCACAAGCAACGCCTTGCGACCCTGCTTGTGCGGTGTATTTACCTGGGGAAACCACACCCATCAACGTTTGGCGCGACCAAGAGAAATGGCAAGAGGAACGACAAAAACAGTTTCCTGGTAGCGAACCATTTTGGCAGTTGATGGCAACCTTATTTGATGCTAGTTGGGAATTTCAAGGACGCGACCCGGTACTACCACCGCGTAATTTATGGGATTTGTGGCAGCTAACTCAGGCGGTGCGTCCGAGTACATTAATTACCGTACCCTTCACCTTGTTTACGGTAGGAGATGCTTTACGGTTATGTGGATTGGGAAATGACCGACGGCTGAGAACTTTTTTGGATTTGCAACTGAAGCTATACTCCCAGGTGGATGCAGACGAGACAGCATTGCTTTATGCCGCAACGGCGTTGAGTGTATCCCAACTGCCCCAAGGATTGTTTCACCTCCAGGGAAGTATGCAAGTATTAAGCGATCGCCTGGTACAATCCTTAGAAAGAGATGGCGGCAAGTTATTGATGCGCCACACTGTAGAAGAAATTAAAGTAGAAAACGGCAAAGCTACTGCTGTAGTTATTAAAAATCAGAAAACTGGCGAAATTTGGACAGAAGCAGCCGACCACATAGTTAGCAACGTCACCGTGCAAAACTTGGTGCAATTATTGGGAGAACAAGCGCCATCTGGTTACAAAAATCGGGTGGAAAAACTGCCCCAAGCATCGGGTGCTTTTGTGGTTTATTTGGGTGTAGATGCCAGCGCGATTCCGCCTGAATGCCCTCCCCACTTACAATTTCTGTACGATGCTGATGGCCCCATTGGCGAGAATAATTCCCTGTTTGTTTCCGTCAGTCATCCTGGAGATGGTCGCGCACCGGAAGGGAAAGCGACAATTATCGCTTCTTCATTTGTCGATCCCGCACAGTGGTGGCAAACTGATGATTATGAAGGACTAAAAGAAAAGTTTACCCAAGAAGCGATCGCTCGTCTTGCTCAATACTTCTATCTCAAACCAGAAACGATTATTCATCAAGAAGCCGCAACACCCCGCACCTTTGCCCATTTTACAGCCCGCGATCGCGGTATAGTTGGCGGTATTGGTCAAAGGATTCCCACCTTTGGCCCCTTTGGATTCGCCAATCGGACACCCATCCAGAATTTGTGGTTAGTTGGTGACTCCACCCATCCCGGCGAAGGTACTGCTGGGGTGAGTTATTCTGCGCTAACAGTAGTCAGGCAAATTGAGGCGCAATAACTTATCAAATACCAATAATTAAAAAGTCTTCCTTCCTTAACAGGCAAGTCATACTTATAACCGATGGCAAACAGGACACAAAACTGGTCAAATTAAGTTATTGTTGCGAATGCTGGAGTAATGACAGACAGCGTTTTAATTCTTGGTGGACGGGGGCGGATTGGTAGCAGTGTTGCTCAGGATCTCGCTACCCATACGCAGGCTCAAATTACGATTACTGGACGTTCTGCGGAGTTTGGGAAGGCTGTTAGCTTGTCTTCAGGAGGACAAGTGCAGTTTTTGGTGTTGGACTTGGCAGAAGTTGACAAGTTGCGAGATGCGATCGCAAACTCTAATTTAGTCATCCATTGTGCCGGGCCATTTCACTATCGAGATACTAATGTTCTCGAAACCTGTATTGCTCAAGGCGTTAATTATGTAGATGTCAGCGACCATCGTTCTTATACCAGCAAAGCTCTCAAGTATAATGAACAAGCTGCTGCTGCTGGCGTGACAGCAATTATTAATACTGGCATTTTCCCTGGTATTTCTAACAGCATGGTACGTCAAGGTGTTGAACAATTTGATAAACCAGAAAAGATCCATTTAAGTTATTTAGTTTCCGGTTCTGGCGGTGCTGGCATTACAGTGATGCGAACAACTTTTCTTGGGTTGCAGTATCCTTTTGAGACTTGGATAGATGGAAAATGGAAGATAATTAAGCCTTATAGTGAAAGAGAATTAGTTGAGTTTCCACCGCCTTATGGACGCACTGGAGTTTACTGGTTTGATATGCCAGAAACCTTTACACTGCCCCATGCATTCCCATCAGTGAAAACTGTAATTACTAAGTTTGGTTCCGTTCCAGATTTTTACAATCACCTAACTTGGATTGCTGCACATATTTTTCCCAAGTGGTTAATGCAGCGTCGTTACATGATTGAATTTCTGTCTCATGTCAGCCATTCAATGACAGATGTCACTAATAATTTTAGTGGAATTGGAGTAGCAGTTCGTTCTGAGGTTACAGGGCAGAAAAATGGTGAAACAGCCGTTTATTGCTCAACTGTAGTCCATGAAAATACAGCTGTGGCTTCTGGTTGCGGCACAGGTAGTATTGCCCAGTTATTGCTAGAAGGTAAACTCAAGAAACCAGGTGTTTTTGCTGTGGAAGAAGCACTACCAACAGATTTATTTGAAGAGGTAATGCAAAGCCGAGGAATAAAAATTAATCGCAGTTGGTCATAAATGTCTATCCGATAAGAAAGTAAAATATCAGTCTACTTGAGCAGACTTGAGCTATTATTCCAGAATTGGAGTTCTACACGGTAGTTAGTAAGCACGAAAATTTGGGACTATAGCGATTCTCATTTTAAACAGGTATACGGGTAAGATTACACAACTTTGTGCTACTACTAAATCATTTGTAAACCACGAGATCCTCGACTTCTTAGAGAAGTCGAGGATTTTAGTCTTGTCGATAATATTACTATAAAAACTAAAAATTAATATACCTTGAGATAGAAGAAAGAACTGTACCTAAACACTTAGGATGCCTGTGAGCCTAAGATATTTAATCTATCTTCCACCTCAAAAGGCTCATAACAAAAAGATTAGGAGATTTTTTTTCATGCAAAAAATTCTATTAAGTTTAAAACAAGCATTACATTCAAGCTTTTTGGTTATTATCTTGATGGTTTTCATCAGCTTGTCAGGTTCTTTCATTTTTGTTCAGCAAACTAGTCATGCAACTACTCTTGAAGAATTAAAACTAATACCTCCAGAGTATAAACCAAATTCTGAAGAAAAAATTAATCGTGCTAATGAATACGATCCAGGTGTTGGCATTCAAGAACAAGACAGACAAGAAGCTTATGAGCAAGCAAAAAAAGATTCAAAAAACCTCACTACTATAGAGAAGACTTACGAAAGAAATTTAAAAGCTGAACAAAAACAAAATCCCCCAGAAAGTTTTGGTGAAAAAGCGAAAGAAGTTATTGAAAAAGTGACAGGTAAATAGGGAATATAGACCTAACCCGAACTCCTTTCTTACAAAGAAATCAGAATTTAAGACTCAAAGCGCCTCTCCAGTTTGAAGCAAGTTCATAAAACTAAATTGTAGTGACTTTCCACACAGTCGCTACAATTTAATTTTTTTTACTCAAATTCATCTATTGTGGTGGGAGCAGTAGTCTTTTGATTGTTAGCAAAATTGCGCTCATACCACTTCATTAATGGAGTTGAACTAATGCCATGCACAATTACCGAGGCCACAATAGTAGTGTAAGTTATCCAAGCAATTTGTTCGGCTGCCTCACCTTTCAAACCATGACCAAAGGCATAGGCTAGATAATATAAAGAACCAACACCGCGAATCCCAAACCATCCAAATAACAATCGAGTTCCTGGGTGGAAGGTTCGGCGGCGTGAATCTAGAGGACGTTTACCTATTGTGCTAATCCAAACTCCTAAAGGTCTGACGATCAAGAATAACAAAATTATCACTAATAAAGATTGCATACCATAATTGAGTATTGGTTTCAATAATAATATTGAACCCAATAGTAAAATTGTCCCAACTTCTAGTAGCTTTTCGATTTGCTCAACAAATTCTAATTGTTGTATCGGTTTTTCAGAATTTCTGTAACTGCGTTGGACAACTAAGCCAGCAACAAATACCGCCAAAAATCCATAGCCATTAACCATTTCTGTTAACGAATAAGTTAGTAGAATTGTGCTGATAGCAATAAAATCTTCCATTAACTCATCAGCACGACGGCGTTTTTGAACTTTTTGTTCAATCCAAACTATAGATTTGGCAACAACAATCCCCATAATAATGCCAGATGCGATCGCCCATATTAAATCAACTGTAATCCACTGTTGAAACCAGTTACCCCAGTTGTCATCTTCTAAGGCATGAATGCCAAAATAAACGAAGGGAAAAGCTAAAGCATCATTTAATCCACCTTCAGAGGTTAAACCAAATCTCAACTCATCTTGGTCATTTATACTGGTCAATTGTACTTCTGATGCTAATACTGGATCTGTCGGTGCGAGAATTGCTCCTAATAAAATTGCTTCTCCCCAATTCATTCCTAAAAACAATTTACCCACAACAGCCAGAGCAAAAATTGAAATTGGCATCAGAAATACAATCAATCGCACTGTAATATCCCAAACCCCCAACTTTAGAGGCCGAACAATTCTTAAGCCGCAGCTAAATACAGAAATAATTACGACAAGTTCTGTTATTCTCTCCAGCAGTTCGGTGTTAAAAACGTCATCCCGACGTAATTGAATCAGCCCTAAGCCATAAGGGCCTAGAAAAATACCAACCACTAGGTAGATGATGGCAAAAGAAAGGGGTAAGCGAGTAATCCAACCCGACCCTAAAGTTACCATCAGTAAAAGTAGACCAATTACAAATAGGTCAATAATATAGATATCTACCATATAGCGATTTACATAAATATAAGGTGTTGCTTTGTAAGCTTAGTTGCAATAGCTTTGTATTAGAATTTACCTATGGACAGATTTTCTAGGATTAGGAATTTAGAGACATCAGTAAATTGGAGAAGAAAAGAATAGATAAATTTGGCGTTGGCTTTGCCCATCATAGACATTGCGCTTTGATTATTTGTTATAAGTCCTTTAACTAATCGGATGTAGCACGGGAATATAGCTAAGACACATTTATACGCTCTATGCAAGGCCTTGCGCCCCTACGGCACGTGTGGTTCAAGTACATGAAAACTGCTGTAAGACCGTAGAGGGGAGGGGTTTTTGAGCTTTCCGCATAGATTAGGGAATATAGCAATTAGCTGGACATGATATATTTCCTACTTTCTGACTCAGAGATCGCCCAATTTAGTACAAATATACTATAATAGATATAGCGTCCACAAAGCCTAGCCAAATGCATAATGGCTCTGTGAAAACCTTCTGGAAGATGGATTCAAGGGTTAGTTCGATGATGAAGCATTATATTCTCAACCTCAATCCGACTGCCAAGCATGAATGGGATCGGTGTATTTTACGTGACCCGCTGACTGCCAAACGCCCAGACATTGCTAAACTCATTGCCGAAGCAGTTGGTGCTGATACAGGTAGTTATTTGGTCAGTGTGAATATTGAAGTTCAAGTTTTGCAGCAAGCGGCAGTACCTCAAGCCGAACAACTCTCGCTTTCATTTCCAGAGGTGAGTGTGCCCTCACAACCACAACTGCGGGAAGCAGCTTGAGCCAAAGTTCAGAATTTAGCAGAAAATAATTAGCCTGCTTATGCAGGCTTATTTTATTAGCCGCAGACTTCAATCTGACGGCTAAATAATTCATGGGTATATGGGCGGACTTAATCTTCAAAGGCAAAATTAATTGGTGTTATTCAAAAGACATCTTCAGAAATGAATGACGATCGACATTCATTTCCACTCCTATGTCTAAAGCTAATTTGAAAAACTTGGTGAGGTACAGATAATCGTAAAGGCACAACATATTGTGCCCCTACCCATGTACTTCATTTACCTGAAATACCCTGTATAAAGATGAATGAGGTTTAAATTTCAAATTTTTTGATAGTTTATTTGAACTTGATTTTTGCTAAATTTTCGGAAGAAGACTGTAAATAATTAGTGGGAAATAATTGGCACACCTGCACTTCAGACATCGCTTTTCCTCCCCTAATTCAATACATTTGGGCTATAATATATATATAGCTTCCACCAAGCTGAGTTAAGTGTAAAACTGCTCTGTGACAGCCTTTTGGTAAATGGATTCAAGGGTTTGTCTTATACTTAAACACTACATTATTGACCTGAGAGGAAAATTATTAAATGATGCAACTGAGTCATTATCCAGCTGCGATCGCACAAGCTGCTCAACGGGCTAATGAAATAGATTCTCAGTTGATGGCAGTGCAGCATCAAGTTAACCGATTTGAAGGCAATGCAGACCGCATCGCCGCCTTTGAGATGGATTTGAAGAATGATGCTCAACGCAAGGCTCGCCGCTTTGAGGTGCTGCTTGTGAATCAGGAATATCAAAAGGCAATAGACACTCAAATTCGATTAACTGTTGATAAAGCCAATGCGATCGCTCATTTGGAATATCTGCGTAACCAGTTTAGTGTAGCTAAGTTGGAAGCAAGATTAGCGATCGCTCAACAACTTTCTGATTTTGAGTCTCGTGAATTAGTTGGTTTGTAATCACACCCACCAACCCCAGATTTACATCTGGGGTTATCTAAACAAAATCGGCGATCGTAGATTAGGCAAATAATTATAATCTGTGGGACAGTAATTGGGAAATTTGCTGATTAATAGTTGCAACATCAAAACGCCGACTAGCAGTAGTCCTGGCATTATTGGCTATAGTCGCAGTTATTTCTGTCTCCTGTAAGCAAGTGATAATTACTTGTGCAAGTTCCTGGGGTTTTCCTGGTGTCACTAAAAAACCATTAAGTCCATGTTCTACTAACTCCATTGCACCCCCAGCTTTGGCTGCAACGACAGGTTTTTCACATAACATCGCCTCTACAATCACTCTACCAAAGGGTTCTGGCGAAGTAGAGGTATGTGCCACCAAGTCACAAGCTGCCATTAACTGGGGAATATCAGAACGAAATCCTAAGAATTTGACGCGATTTTCTAATCCCAGTTCACTAACTTGTTGGTGTAACTTTTGGACATAATCTTGTTCGCCAAACAGTGCATCACCCACTAAAATTGTTATCACATCATGGGGGCATTTAGCAAGGGCATCAATTAAAATATGCTGGCCTTTCCAAGGTGCAAGACGGCTAAAGTGTCCAACAACAAATTTCCCTTCTAATCCTAACTGTTGCTGTAATTGTTTAATATCAGACTCATCAGTTTGATAATTTTTGGGATTAAAGCCGTTATAAACAACTTCGATGATATCTGGGCGTCCTCCTGCTTGTACAAAAGCAGTTTGACTAGCTTGAGAATTAGCAATTACTAATGATGCAAAACGATTTGCTAAATTAACAGCAATGTGAAGATTAGTTGGGCTAAAATGTTCTTTGGAAAGAATATCATGTAAATGATAAACCAGAGGGCGACGACTGAAAAAACTTGCCAATGCACCGACAACTAATGCTTTTTGGGTGTTGGCATAGATTAAATCGTATTCACGTACTTTTTTAACTACCTTAGTAATCAGAGGTGCAAGTTGTCCCAAACTCTTGAATCCTTGTAGCCAACTGCTTTCTTTGCGAACTTGGATTGCTTGAGTTGCGAGAACTTCTACTGGGATATGATTTTGTTGTAGTAAATCTTTGAACGAGCCATCTGCAAATAAACCCACTAAAGCGCGATCGCCATAAGGTTTAGCAATATCTATTAAACATAATTCGGCACCGCCTGGTTTACCGCTTTGATCTAAGAAAATAATTCTCATTAAACTTGTATTTTATCTAATTTGGCTTATGTAGTATCCCTAGAATTTATTAAACTTACTTGTTTAAGCTAATAAAACATTCCGTATTTGCTGGGCAATTTGATTCCAGTCGTAGTGTGTGGCCGCGTACTGGCGACAGGCCAATCGTGAAGGTATGGGGATATTACCCAAAAGTGCTTGTTCTAATTTTTCAGCAATGGCTGATGCTTCTGTTGAAGTCGTAATTAAATCTGGTGAAAATTCTGATAAAATTTCTGGCATTCCCCCAACTGGAGTACATAAAACAGGAGTACCACAGGCTAGAGACTCAACTATTACTAATCCAAATCCCTCAAAAGATTGGCTAGGCATAATAGTCAACTCAGCCGCTTGATAAGCTATAGGTAATTGCTCATCAGGGAGAAAACCTAAAAATTTAACGTTGTCATCTAGTCCTAATTCTGTAGCCTGTTGTTGTAGCGCAGCTTGGATGTGACCGCGACCTGCGATCGCTAGCCAAACATCTGGTATTCTGGGCTTAATTATAGCCAGAGCTTGCAATAATTTGTCAACTCCGGTTCGATGTACTAAACGGCGTGATGTGAATATAATCCGGCGATTATTAGGCCAACCTAGCTTTGCACAAGCCTCTTGGGGTGATAAATTTGGTTGAAACCAATTAATATCAACTCCACCAGGAATAACATGAATTTTGCTCCACGGTACTTGATATTTATCATGTAAAATTTTACCAAAAGCTTTGCTCAAAACAATGAAGCGATCGCAGCGATTATAAGTGTTTTGTTCTATTAGCCAGTGTTTGATTAAAAGACTGAGGTTTTTGTTAACTACCTCTTGCTGACTCTCAGAAGCCCAAGGGCCATGAAAGTTAAAAGTAACTGGTACTCCCTTTGGTAAAATATCTAAAATTGGAAAGCTGTATAATGCAAAGTGCAAATTAATAGCATCTGGTTTGCTAGTTCTTGTTTTCTGGAAATTCGTGCGAATTGACCATAATCTTTGCCAAATAGCACTATCGGGACTCGCCAAATTAGTCAGCTTAATCGGCGAATTTAGTTCAGTTTCTGGTAAACCGACTCCGCATAATTCAATCCGATCGTGATTTGCAGCTAATTTATGAGTTAGTTCATAAATATACCTTTCTAATCCTCCGGGACTTTTGGGAAACCAGCCTAATCCCAGAGTGAGAATAGATGCAGATGATGAAGTAAAATTTTTTGGTTTATTTTCCACTAATGTATCTCCTATAAATATACTAAAACAAGCGCACATCTGCGCGCTTTTACATCTGTATTTAAGCTTGAATCAATAGAATTTATGAATCCACATTACCAATAATAATTCTTATATATAAAACCAATTTATAAACTATTTATATACCAACGTCAACAAGGATTTAAATCTGTGTTTTTATTAACTAGATAATACTGAGTTAGCTATATATGATACCTATTAATTCAGAAATGTGAATGCTATATAGGGAGAGAACAAAGCTGGTATAAAGCAAGAAATATAGAAACTTTTTTGTATTAATATTTACCATTAGGATGTAAAAATAAGTAAAGATTAATACCTTAACTCGACTATATCCATTCTTGTCGCAACCCAAACATAGACCGGATCTTAACCACTTCAAAATAGTTATATTTTTTTACGGATTTCAGAAACAATGATTGTATATAAATAATTAAAGCCTAAAAATTATATGATAAATAAATTACTGACGCAGTTAAAAAAACTCCGTCCTCATCTCAATCAACACATCAAAAAATTATCTAATACTAGATATTTGCAAAGAAATAAAACTTTCAACTTCTTACTCAGTCTGACTATTGGAGTCATTGTTACTACCCTTGGAATTACAACAGACTGGGCGACAACTGGAACACGCACGCTTACACATAATACTATTGGTAGCGAACATCTGTGGGTACAAAATAATACTAAAATACCCACGCTTACACACAAAATATCGTCAATAAATAATACTATTGGTAGCGAACATCTGTGGGGACAAAACAATACTGAAATACCCACGTTTACACACAAAATATCGCCAATAAGTAATACTATTGATAGTGAAAATTTCCGGATACAAAACAATACTGAAACACCCGCGCTTAACTACAAAACATCGTGGATAGGTAATACTATTGGCAGTGGAAATCTGCGGGTACAAAACAATATTGAGGGCATGTATGTTGCTCCTGATGGCACAGTTTATACCAATAGCCATTGGGATGAGGCGGCAATGGAGGCAGGAATATATAAAGATGGTAAGGTTATTGCTGCCCTTGGGGATACTCACGGCTGGAGTCGTGGCGGTGGCAAAGCTGTAACCGCAAATAGTAAATATGTTTACATTGCCATGACTCAAGGTTCGAGGGGCGATACAAAAGAAGATTATCCGCCAGAAGGAATAACTTGGTATAGCGTTAGACGCTATGACTTATCAGGAAAACCTGCGCCGTTTCCGAATGGGCGTGGTTGGGATAAAAGTATGTTGATTACCAGTACTAAAAGTGAAGTGACTGGATTAGCAACTGTGGGAAGCGAGTTGTATGTGAGTGATTTTGCTGCTAACCGCATTCGTGTTTATGATACTGAGACGATGAAGCAACTCCGCAGCTTTACCTTTGCTAATCCGGGAGCAATAACTATCGATCCACAAAAAAATCTGTGGATTATTCAAAGTAAAAGTGGTGGTAAGCCTGCAAAAATTCTCCATTATTCCCAAAGTGGAAAGCAATTGCCCCAACAGATTGCAGATATCGTCGAACCAACTGCGATCGCTATTAATCATCAAGGTAAGCTGTTAGTAGCAGAAAATGGCCCGCGTCAGCAAATGTTGACTTATGAGATCAAAGATCGACCAGTGCAGGTGAGTAGTTTTGGTTCTAAAGGCGGTATCTATGCAGGAGTTCCTGGTGAAGTTCGAGATTTGAAACTTTACGGACTTACCGGAGTTGGTACAGATGCTTCCGGCAATATCTATATAAATAGTAATGGTTTCAACAAATCAGGGACAGATTTGCGGAAATTTTCGCCATCGGGAAAACTAATGTGGCGATCGCTGGGATTGATATTCGTCGATAATGCAGATGCCGATCCTAAAACTGATGGTGTAGATTTATTCACCAAACAAGAACACTATCTGATGGATTACAGTAAGGCTGCTGGTAAGCAATGGAATTACAAAGCCTACACCTTAAATGCTTTCAAATATCCTCAAGATCCACGTCTGCATACATCACCAGATGGAACCTTTGTTCGCCGCATTCAAGGGAAGCCGTTTTTGTTCCTCACAGATATGTATAACAGCTTTCTGCAAATCTATCGTTTTAATCCCGCCACAGATGGTAAAGTTGCTATCCCCGCCGGCATGTTTGTTGGTACTAATAGCGCAGATAAACCATTTTTCACTGGAAATTGGCCGCCACATCAACCAGAACAGGGAGAATGGATCTGGCGCGATCGCAACGGTAATGGCAAATTTGAAAAGAACGAATACGATCGCAGCAAAGATTATCCTCATCTCGGCGGCTGGTGGGTAGACAGCAAAGGAGATGTTTGGAAAGCTTTGCGAACAGAAGATGGCATTCGACATTATCCTCTACAGGGAATAGATCCTAAAGGCAACCCCATTTACAGCTATAGTTCGATGAAAAAGCAAACTACTCCCAAAATATTTAACGACTTGCGGCGGCTCGAATATTTCCCTGAAACAGATAGTATGTATTTGTCAGGCTTTACGGTAGATCGCCCTGCATTTGGTGACGATGCTGGAGTTGCTGGATCTGAGATTGCCCGTTTTGACAATTGGAGTAAAGGGAATCGTACTCCCAAATGGCGGATTGTAATTCCCTACGACAGCACCGGGAAGCGTGAAGTGTCTACAGCAGCAATCAGTGTGGCGGGAGACTATGTATTTGCCGTGACAGTCAAAACCGCAGAGGTATATGTCTACAATGCCAAAACGGGAGCGCAAGTACAACAGTTAAAACCAGGCCCAGAAGTTGGCAGCGAAAGTGGCTGGATTGATATACCCTACGGGATTCGCGCTTTTCGGCGTTCCAATGGTGAGTATTTAGTATTTGTGGAAGAAAATTGGAAAGGAAAAGTGATTATGTATCGGCTGGCGGGGTGAGTATTTACAGCAATTACGACATAACGCAGCTTTCAATACTGCTCGGTTAAGAATTTTAAACTGGAATTTGGTTTGGGGGAAAAGGGAAAGGGGGAAGGGGTAAAGGTATGGAATTTTCCCTTCCCCTTTAACCTTTAACCTTTCCCCAGTCTAGTATTGCTATATGTACAAAAATATGTGATTAAATATATCGCAGATTTAGTGTCAATTATTTTGTCATTTTCTATTTAGCCTTCACCCGCGCCTGCTTCACCATTGCAATCAAAGTTTGATGAGCATCTTCCGCATCTACTAAAACACGATCGAATTGAATGCGAACTGGTACAGTTTCCCCATTTACTTGCGCTGTTAAATCCATACCCTGTGCATCAATTGACAGCATTTCGGCTGCGATCGCATCTGTTAAACCACCAAAAGCTTTAGCATAAATAACTACAGCATCAGCATGATCGTCATTCATGTGCTTGCAGATGCGCGAACTAATTTCAGCAGAAAAACCATTAGACATTGTGAACTTAAAAGTGATGAATATGGCAAGAGCCTAAATTCTCAGCTAAGTAGTTTAAATTAGCAGAAAAAGCTAGTCTTACACGATCATTATTATAAGTTATATCTGAAAAACAATTGCTGTTGTATATATTTGATAAGTTAAGTTTATTACTAGTACAAAAATTAAATTAAAATAAGCATTATCCAGTATTTTTACCTTTCATTGCGGAAACCAGACAGCGTAAACTGTAGCAGAAGTATTAGCCAAAATTATTGCAGCTAAGAGACAATGAGCGAAACTAGCCCCAGACGAATTGTAATTGGGGATGTGCATGGACACTATGAAGGTTTAATGACACTGTTGGAGGCGATCGCCCCCACGTCAGAAGATCGAGTCTATTTTCTGGGAGACTTAATCGATCGCGGCCCTCACAGTGCACAAGTAGTTAATTTTGTCAAGCAAAATAACTACTCATGTTTGTTGGGAAATCATGAGCAGATGTTACTAAGCATTCTGACCAATGAAAGGACTTCCTCTTCGACGATGCAAGCATGGCTGTTTGGTGGAGGGCAAGCTACCGTGGCCAGTTACCAAGAGGCTCCAATTCCTGATGACCATCTGGATTGGTTAAAAGCTTTGCCTACATACCTTGACTTGGGAGATATTTGGTTAACTCATGCTGGTGTTGACCCTTCCAAGTCGGTGGCAGAACAAACTGCCGATGAACTGTGCTGGATACGAGAGGAATTTCACAGCATTGAAAAACCCTACTTTCCAGATAAGCAAATTATCATCGGTCACACCATTACCTTTACCCTGCCAGGTGTTTCTCCTGGTAAACTGGCCCAAGGAAAGGGATGGCTAGACATAGATACTGGCGCTTATCATCCCCGGAGTGGCTGGTTGACTGGACTAGATGTGACAAATCAGTTGGTTTATCAAGTTAATATCTTTAAAAACTATATCCGTACCCTGCCTTTAGAAGAGGTTGTAAGTACAGTCGATCCAGCCAAAATTAAAGTCGATCGCCGCAATAGGAATTGAGGAATATTTGAAATGAGGGGGAGAAATCAATTAAAAATTCAAAATTTAAAATTCAAAATTAAAGAACTTCTGCCCCCTGCCTGGTTGTTGAGCGTAGTCGAAATACTGCCTCCTGCCTCCTAACTCCTGCCTTCTGCCTCCTGCCTCCTGCCTCCTGACTTCTATCTCCTCTTTCCCAATTCCGTTAAGACTTCGCTAATGGTCGAATATTTGCTTTATAACTAGCATTATCCAAGCCAGATTTTCCATTACTAGGTTGAGAGTTAATTGCACGTCTGAGGGCATCAATGCGATCGCTGGTTCCGGGGTGTGTACTCAAAAATGTCGGACTGGAACCACCCTTTTTCAGCAGCTTTTGCATAAAAGAGACCATTGCTGACTGGGCATAACCAGTACGTGTCAAAGTTCGTAGTCCTCTTTGATCGGCCTCAAATTCATTTTTACGACTGCGTGGTAAGTCTCGCGCTATCTGTACACCAATTTGCACTGCGGAATTTCGATCTAAGCCAGCCGCCGTTAATAGACCACTTTCGAGGGCTTTTTGCTGCATCTGCTTGACTACGTGTTTCCCGCCAATATGACCAATTTCATGAGCGAGTACACTTGCCAGTTCCGCTTCATTGTCTGCGGTTTTCAGCAAACCCGTGTGGACATATACATAGCCGCCCAAGGTCGCAAAGGCGTTAATAGCGTCATCCTCAACTATTTGAAAAGTATAGGGGAGATCGGGGCGATCGCTATTCGCTGCTAAACGCCGACCAACTTGTTCTACATAACGATTCACTTCGGGATTGCGGTAAAGTCGGACTTGACTGCCGACCAATTCCTGATTAATCTGCTTACCAAGATCAACTTCTTGATTAGGGGATATATTAGAAAGCTGAAATGCCTGAACTCCTTGGAGTAAAAGAGGCAAGAAATCTAAAGTTCTTCCAGGCAAGGGTGTACTCAGGCACAGACTCAGGGCGACTACCACTGAAATTAGGGGATAAAACCAGCGACGCCGCCATACACGGTAATTTGCAGCAAAACCTTTCCAATTGAACATAATACGCTTTGAAGATTATTTCGGAAGAACATAAAATGAGGGGACAAATTATGAGACGTATTTAGAGTATTCTAAGTTGCATTCTTAACTCAATATCAAAGGAGTTGTTATACAGATAATCTTGACTCAAATCTACCGAACTGCGGGAGGCTAGAGATTCTCTCTAGAGATAGGCCTAAACACTAGATTTTACTTTTTAGGCGCGTGAGTATTACAGCAGAATTCAGAATTCAAGAGTCAAACACGCTTTATACATGAGTAAGAGACTTAGCTTGTGTACCTTACTTTCCTTGAAATCTGCTATAACAGGTAAAACTTTCAGGGTTAGCTGCCGCTCCTCGGAAATTACGAACTCGTGATAAACTGTCGCATAACTGCAACCCTTGAATACTTTGAGTTATTACCAAATAGGGAAAACTACTATTTCCATCGAAAACTTTCTGGCTACAATCCATTACTTCGCTATTACCTCGGAAAACTTTTTATGGCTATTTTAGATTCAAAAGGTCGCTTGTTTGGCAAATTCAATCTCCTAGATATAGGTGCTGTACTGGTAATTTTGCTAGTTATCTTTGGCATCTTTGTTTTTCCTGGCACTTCTGGTTCTGTTGCCCAAGTTGGCGCGAAAACAGTACCCATAGAAGTAGACTTAGTAGTTCGTGGTTTAAATGTACGCGACCCAGGAAAATTAATCGACAATGGTTTAAAAAAAGGTGGAAAAACCAATGTGATTATCCGCAATCAGCCTTACGGACAGATTGAAATTAAATCTATTCAACAGCTACCTAGAACAGTCAATGTTTTCCAACCGGATGGCACTGTTAAAGAACTGCCAGATCCCAAGAGCAATAATTACAGTACAGATTTTCTTTTGACTTTAGATGGCAAAGCTCAAGTTACTGAAAGCGGACCAGTTTTGGGTAACAGTAAAGTTAAAATTGGGATGCCATTTGAGTTAGAAGGCTTTAACTACAACTTCAATGCAACTGTCATTGATATCAGATTGAAAGACAAATAATATCACTTTTGTTGATAATATTTTCTCTAGAAATCTGATTAAACATCTGGTGAAAAAGAATAGACCTCTTGCATAAATCAAAAATAAAGAACCCCACCCCAAAGCATCGGGAGAGGTTGTGGGTGGGGTGTTAGAGACTTTTGCAAGAGGTCTGAGGTCTAATGTAGAGACGCGTTAGTAAAGCAAGGCGTTCGCGGAGCATCTCGTAGAGAAGCCCAGTCCAATTTTGCATCTCTACTACTCATGTTAATTAAGATGTTAATTAAGCAAAGGCAAAAATTTGCGAATTAACCCGATTGTCACTGCTGGCAATTCCAACTGTGGTGTTAATCCAACATCTTCTAATTGTTGAAAAAATCGGATTGCTTGGGGATTGATTTCAGCAAGGCGGCGACCAATTGAGGGGCCTGTAAATTCTGACTTTTGCCCCCAAATAATCGCGGTGGGAGTGGTTAATTGTTGAATGTAAAGGGATAAATCAAAGCACAAATCGCCACGAACAAAGGACAGTGCTGCATACTCAGCATTAGGCTGTTGGGCAGATTCTAGATAAGCATCTACAATTTCTTGGTAGACTCGATTGGATTGAGCAAACTGCCTTTGTTCTAAGAAGCCGCGAATACCACCACTAGTAGCAACTCCAGTGTTGTAAAGTAAACGATCGACAATCGGAACGCTAACTAACTGGGCAAAAAAACTACGGGAGTAGTCTTCGCCAAAGTCGGAAAGTCCGGCGGGCGTGGTAAGAATTAAAGATTTGAATAAATCAGGACGATCTGCTGCTACCCGAATTGTAAATGCTGCGGTCAAAGAAGAAGCGATCGCTGTTACTGGCCCAGTACAAGTCTGCTCGAAAAACTCCCGAATCGCGGTCAAATAATCCTCAATTTTATAACTCCGTGCTGGATGTTCAGACCTACCCCAACCGAGCAAATCTGGCGCAATGACCCGATATTCAGCCGCAAAAGCCGGATAAACTTTCGACCACTCATAAGCAGAAGACCCGCCACCAAAGCCGTGCAGGAATACCAAAGTTTCGCGATCGTCTTTGGCAGTTCTATCATCCTGCCAAGGTGCTCCAGTAGCAGTGTAATATACCATTCTACCTAGTGAGGTATCTATAGAACGTTGTTCAAATCCTAGTGGTTGAAACATAAGTATTTTTTTTGTTGGCTGTAGTGATTCGTTGGCACAAGTAAGACAAGATACCTGGGGTGCAGGCACACAAAGAGAAGATTCAGTAATTTCTCCGCCTCCCCTTTCTTCACCTAGATGTTTACTGCACTCAGTGCTGAGTAAATTAAAAAGCACTTAATATTTGTGTACTTAGTCAGAGCAACGTCATTTCTAGGCAGTGTTTTAACTCAGCACTGTTCATGTGTCTAGTTCAAACTCCCCACTCATTGTTATTATCAGCGAACCAATCACTCTCAGACTTCTCGCTAGCGTCAGATTAAGTAGATATAAAATTACTGGATTACTTGTAAAGATTTGGTGCTTTTTTTCATAAAAATAAAGTAACTGAACGTTGAAATTACTGTTTTATAAGGGTTTTTCATGGTAGCGAGGCTCGCTCCAGCGTGAATCCAGCATAAGTTTTTATGGTAGTCTATCAAAAAACCGATAAATAATTTTGACCGTCAACACGTCAAAAATAGTTAAAACGCTTATTTTAATAAGCTGTTAATTCTACTTAATATATGTAGAAACACAGCTTCTGATGTATAACTAATCTGATTATTATCTAAGTAACAGTAAGGCGGGATGTCATGGTAAAGCAGGCTACTCTTCAATCAAATAAATTACCAACGATTGAAGACGCTAAATTTGCGCTTGACAACTTTAATATACAAAACGAAATTAAAGCTTCAGCTAGACGGGGTGAGGTCGAACCAGCTCTAGATGCTGCCAGACTAACTGTACCTACTTGTATTTGTTTAGACTTAGAAGACTTGAAGTGTTTTGAAGCGGTAGAGCGTCAATATGAACGTTGGGGAGTCATTTTTCACAATTCTCTAGCAATACAGCCATCAAATCCAGCATTTCCAACCTATTCAGGGCTAATAGTCTTGATGGGAGCGCCCAAAAGCGGATTTTTAGAAGCTACTTTCTTGCGTCCAGTGAACTCGGTTAGTGCCTTTGTTACTAGTTCGCAACGGCTAGTGCTTTCCGCCTACGATCGCGATCGGCAACTACTCGCTCAAACTGCACTACCAGGCTCTAATCTTGCCAATTCCGACTCGCCAATTTCCCCCAATACCTTATTATCTATAAATGTGAATAACATTCACAGCGTTACCTTTTGTACTTTTGATGGGCAATTCACCCTTGATAACTTTCGTTTTTGTCTTTAAGTAAGACTTACGTATAAGATACCCTTGCTCTGAGCGATTGAAAATGGTATGTTAATTGGCGCTGTGCTGTATTAGTCTACTATCCGTCTATAAAATCGGGCATTTTATGGTTTGAGCCTTCATCCTTTCTTCATCCATAGTAAAACTTATACAATAGGTAATTTCGTAATCAAGTAGGTAAACACTGTGGCACAGGCTTCGTCTTCTTGGCAGCAATTGATCAACCAAATCCCCAACTGGAACTGGTCGCTTCCAAAATTCAAGACAAAGGGAGCCATAAAGCAGCAAACATTTAAACGTTTCTCTGGCCCTGGGGGCTTTCTTGGGTTCCTGACAATTATCATCGCCATGTTGTTGTGGAACTGGAAACTGCTACTGGCTCTCTTAATCGGCATTGGAGTAATGGTATTGGTTTACTCAATGCAGGAATGGGACTGGCAATTGCGCTGGTCTAAAATACGTAAGTTCTTAAATAGTTCAAATCGTCGGTTAGTTTTAGCAGTCATCAGTGGTGGTATTGCTACTGTCAGCACTTACATGGCAGCGGCAATATGGGTCGACTCTCACAGTCACTGGATTGCTGCTGGTGCGATCGCGCAAGGTGTGGGAACCCTGTTAACTTTAATTTTATTGGTATGGCAAATTGTCAACTTCTATGAAAATCGAGAAGAAGACCACCTCGATCGGTTGTTGATGAATTTAACAGAAAAAGATCCATTGAAGCGATTGATTGCTTTAGGTCAACTAAGTAAATTCATCAGCCGTAAGCGAGTTGACTCTTCAGTGCAGCAAGAGATTGTCCAATGCTTGCAACTCCTACTCAGTCGAGAGGAAGAAGTTGTAGTGCGAGAGGCAGCTTTTAAGAGTTTACAAGCCTGCGATCGCCTACAAGTGCTACCCCTGAAAACAGCAGTACCTTTCGTACCCGTATCATCAAAAGTCAAACACCACGTTTATTAGTTATTTGTCCTTTGTCCTTTGTCCTTTGTCCTTTGCAAATGACTAATGACTAATGACAAATAACTATTTTCGAGACAACGTTCCATTGCGAACTTGCACTATCGGATGATTGCAGCGCCGTACCAATTGTTCATCGTGGGTAGTAACAATTACCGTAGCTCCAAAGGAATTTAACTTCTGGAGAATCTGGATTACTTGCCAGGAATTATCTGGATCGAGATTTCCAGTAGGTTCATCAGCCAACAGTAAAGGTGGCGTACCAACGATGGCACGAGCAATACTCACCCGTTGCTGTTCTCCTCCAGACAGTTGATCTGGAAAACAATCAGCTTTACTCAGCAAACCTACCAGCTTTAAGGTTGGTTCTAAACGTCGTTGAATTTCTTTACGGGTATACCCTTGAGCTTGCAGCACAAAAGTGACATTTTCTGCTACTGTTCGTTGGGTAATCAGTTTGTAGTCTTGAAACACAATACCAATTCGTCGCCGCAATAATGACAAGCGATCGCCCCGCAAATCCGCTACATTACATTCATCAATAATTACTTCTCCCTGTGTAGGCAACTCCTGGCCATACAGCAGTTTCAAGAGCGTTGATTTACCAGAACCACTTGGCCCCGTGATAAACAGAAATTCTCCCTTTTTTACCTCAAGGTTTGCATTTAATAAGGCGTGAGTGCCGTTAGCATAAGTCTTGGTTACAGATTGCAATTGTACCTTTGTAGTAGTATTGCTACCGTGCTGTTGAGTTTCACTGTCCTCTCCATGAACAGAAAAGTCTTTCTTAACTTGAGTTGTTAATACTGGCATTGTTAAATTTTCCTCATACCCACAACCAAACAGTTTGCCTGCTTAAATGTGACATTCTCCCCAAAATAAGGATTCCCAGGTTTCGCCTGGGAATTTAAATTTCAACAAAGAAAATTTAAATTTTTTTTAAGACTTTAATACTAACTAAGTAAGAACACTCAGAACTTAGAACTCAGAATTCTGAATTCAGCACTCAGCACTCAGCACTCAGCACTCTTAACCCGCATTTCTCACAAGCTTATGAAGCGTTTGATAATGAGTAATAAGTAATGGGTAATGAGTAATAAGTAAAAGAGCAACAGGCGCAATACCAGTGCAAGAACTTGTACATTCTTACTCACTACTCATTACTCCTTACTCACTACTCATTACTCCTGCATTCGAGGTGTGGTGAGAAATCCGGGTTAACTAATCGCACCCTTTGCTGTCAAACGATAAACAAACGCTTTCACAGCAAACGCCGGCAAAGCCAACATCCGCCGCCAGCGCCAAGGTTCTTGATAAAGGCGATACAACCATTCCAAATTATTATTTCCTAACCAGGCGGGAGCGCGAGCTTTAGTTCCCGACCAAATATCAAAACTGCCACCAACGCCAATCCAAATTGCTTGGGGACACAAATGGCGGTTTTCGGCAATCCATAACTCTTGACGCGGCACTCCCAAACCAACAAAAATCACTTGTGGCTGCAATTGAGCCAGAGTTTGTCGCAATTGTGCTTCTTCTTCTGGAGAATGGTAGCCTGAGTGAGTGCCGACTATATTCAAATCTGGAATTTGCTGCTGCCAAAAATCTGCCGCATTTGCGGCCACTCCAGGCGCTCCTCCATAGAAAAATATCTTTGTCCCTGTCTTCTGTTGCCCAAGTGCTTGCAAAAGTTTTTCTGCTAATTCAATCCCTGGAAACCGCTGCACTTTTTGCCATAACAGCCATCGTAAATACAGAACAACCCCAGCTCCATCTGGAATCACCAGTTCAGCATTTTTAATCACCTGAGCTAATAATTGATTTCGCTCTGCCTGCATAGTCATTTCTGCATTGAGCGTTACGACATGAGTTCCTCTGCCTGTGTGCAGGCATTCTAACAACCAGCCTGGATAGTCAGCCATCACATGAACTGGTATTCCCAACACTGAAAATGCTTGATTGCCGTTAGACATAGCCTATTCTTAAGTAATACTCACACCAGATTTTGCATGAATGTTAAGTTTATCAAATTTTTTTATATTAGAACTTAGGCAAAAGAGATTCTCCTATGCCCGGCAACGAGAGAAAGCATAATTAAACTAAATAGACATAAGAGTGAACAAGAATGTACATACGTAGCACTGCTAAGTATATAAGGGTTTTAGGTAATACATAATTAATTTCACTTTTATGTCTATTAATCTTGGGCGCTTGTACTTGGGCTGAACCAGTCCAACTTTTATTGTTTCAGTGTAATATTCACTCAGTATAAAACGCTCAACTCGCAACTCTGGTTCCGGGAATAGAAGCCCCCACTATACTGCTTGCAGTTAGTGTGGGAGTATGTCACGAAACTCGACTTTATGGTTATAGTGTAACGGGCTGAAGTTGGCTATGAGTAAAATTCGTATCGCTCTGATTGAAGACCATG
Source organism: Nostoc sp. LEGE 12454 (assembly GCF_056620565.1). Taxonomy (NCBI): domain Bacteria; kingdom Bacillati; phylum Cyanobacteriota; class Cyanophyceae; order Nostocales; family Nostocaceae; genus Nostoc; species Nostoc sp. LEGE 12454. The sequence goes on along the minus strand of NZ_JBWQXL010000005.1, from coordinate 75,011 downwards.
ACCTAACTCGTGTGGGTATTCGTACAGCACTACAGCAAAAGGATGAAATTGAAGTTGTAGGTGAAGCTGCTAATGCTGCTGATGGTCTAAAAATGTTAAAAATGCTACAACCAGATATTGCCATTGTCGATATTGGTTTACCAGATAAGGATGGCATTGAGTTAACACGGGAGGTAAAATCTACTACTAATGGCCAGCAGCTACTTACAAAAGTATTAATTTTGACGCTGCGGGATAACAAAGAAGCGGTGTTGGCAGCTTTTGCCGCTGGTGCAGACTCTTACTGTATGAAAGATATCAAATTTGATAATTTGCTGGAAGCAGTACGAGTAACTTACAATGGCAACGCCTGGATCGATCCAGCGATCGCTCGGATTGTATTACAACAAGCGCAACAAAATCCTCAAAAGTTGGAATCGGCTTTGGTCGATTCCAAGACTATTGCTCCTAACCCAGATTCTTTTGAGAATCTGGAAGAAATTCAACCTTACACCCTGACAGAAAGGGAATTGGAAGTGTTACAGTTGATTGTCGAAGGTTGTAGTAATGCAGTAATTGCGGAAAGACTTTACATCACAGTTGGCACTGTTAAAACTCACGTTCGCAATATTTTGAATAAGCTATGTGCCGATGACCGTACCCAAGCAGCAGTCCGCGCCTTGCGTTCTGGGTTAGTTGGATAAATTTAATTTTGGTGTGGATCGATTGAGGATAATCAAGGGAAACTCACAACTTTGAAAAGTTATATTTTCAAAGTGAATGGCTTCTCTGGTTTTCTCTTATTTATTAGGTGGGAAAAACATCATGTTATCTCGCCATTCAAATATATAAAAATAAAAGTCAAATATGGCTGAGATTGGTACGGACAAACCTAAGCTCATGGTGGTAGATGATGAGCCAGATAACCTAGATTTACTCTACCGCACTTTTAGGCGAGATTTTCAAGTATATAAAGCCAATCATGCCTTTGGTGCTCTGGAAGTCTTGGATCAATTTGGCGAAATGGCGGTAATTATTTCTGACCAAAGAATGCCAGAAATGAACGGGACTGAATTTTTTAGTCGCACCGTAGAGCGCTTTCCAGACACGATTCGGATTTTGTTAACTGGTTTTACTGATGTTGAAGATTTGGTAGATGCGATTAACTCCGGTCAGGTATTCAAGTACATTACCAAACCCTGGAATCCAGAACGGCTGAGAAGCTTAGTTGAGCAAGCCACTGATACATATCGCCTAGTTAAGAAGCGCACCCAAGAGTTGCGTCGCTCCCTACGGCGAGAATCTTTGTTTAATGCGGTAACAACAGCAATTCGGGAATCTTTAGACTACGATAGTATGCTGCAAAAAATTGTCGCAACTATTGGAGAAACATTTGAAGCTACCAGTTGCTTGCTCAAACCAGTGGAGGGCGATCGCCTCACACAAGACGAGTTTTTCTACCGCGATCCGAAATCTGATGTATTAGATTCCTTCTTCGACTCCAGTGTTTTAATCGAAAAGGTGCTGGAAACGCGTCATTATCAACTCGCTCAAGATATATATAACGGTAATCCTAGTCACCACCTAGTTGTGCCACTAAGCTACCATCAGCATCTGTTGGCTGTGCTGACCCTGCACCAATGGGGACGCGATCGCCCTTGGGAAGACGAAGACATCCAACTAATTGCAGGTGTTGCCGAACAAGCAGCCTTAGCCCTCTCTCAAGCAAAACTCTACCAACGCCTCCAAGAAAAGCAACAGCAAATTCACACTGAGTTAGAGGTGGCTCGCCAAATTCAATACAACCTGCTACGCCAAAGTTTACCTGACATTAAAGGTGTGAAGGTACAAGCGTGCTGCTATCCGGCGCGCGAAGTAGGAGGCGATTTTTTTGAAGTTTTTGTCCATCCTAAAGGCGACTTGTGGTTGGCAGTGGGTGACGTTTCTGGCAAGGGCGTCCCAGCAGCTTTATTTATGGCTAGTATTATTTCAGTTTTGCGCCGAGAATTATCTCAAGAGACCCCAGCAGAGCCGCATGTGGTCATGCAGAACCTCAACCACGCTCTCAGTGAAGATTTAATTAGCAACAATTATTTTGTCACTCTTGTGTTAGCTTGTTATACCCCTAGCACAAAAGAACTGGTCTACACTAATGCCGGTCATATTTATCCAATATTATGGTCACGCCAAGGTGCTTTAGCCGAAAATCCTAATTACCTGAAAGTTCGCAGCGTTCCTTTGGGGATTTTGCCTAAGTGGCAGGCACAGTCTGGTCGTTTGGTTCTCGCTGCTGGAGACACATTGTTACTAGCCAGCGATGGCATTACAGAAGCAATGGTATCAAATAATCCCGATCCAACAGTAAAAACTGAAGCTGGGGTTGAGTCAGTAAACCGTTCGATGCTGAATCAAGATGGTCTTTGGCAACTCTTACAACAAGAGCAACAACCACTTTCTCTTAACCATTTACTAGCTCGCATCCAGGCAGATAATCACGTTCAAGAAGACGATCAAACTATACTTTCACTGGAGATTTTGTAAGTCATGAAAAGTGAGCTTCATGTACCAAGCGACCTGAATTTTCTGAATATTGTTGAAAACTGGTTGTTGGGATGTTTGAAAATTCAGCTAGGGGAATCTGTAGATTGGTCGCGGCAATCAAGTCGTTTGAGACTGGCTTTAGTAGAAGCCTACTCTAATGCAGTCCGTCATGCCCATAAAGACCAACCAAATTTACCCATTTTACTGCGTTTAGAAGTGAAAGACCGGGATTTTGCTCTAGAAATTTGGGACTACGGCGAAGGCTTTGACATGTCTAACTACTACGCTCCAAACCCGATGGAAAAGCAAGAAGGTGGTTATGGTTGGCTGATTATGAATCGTCTCATGGATAAAGTAGATTACAAATTGCAGGTTAATGGTGCCAACTGTCTGAAGTTAGAAGCTACTTTACCCGAATTAGTCAAATAGACTGCTATTTATGAGTCAGAATTCAGAATTCAGGAGTCAAAATAAAGCCATTAATCCTGTGTGAGTAGGTGAGAAATATTGGTTTAAAATTTTGCCCTTGGTAGTTATTTGCTATTTACTTTTCACGACGTAAAGTAAGTAACTCTTGGGGGGAAGCTAAAAGTTTGATTCTAGTATAAGAAATTTGCCGTTGTTGGTTGAGGATAAATAGCCACAAGACATTGACACTACACCACGAAGTTTGTGCTTTGCCTGTTACCTGGACTTGGATATCACCATTTTCTAAAGTCTCGACTATTCCTGTGTTCGGGTAAGCTTTGATGTTTTGACCTTCTTGTTTTAAGTAGGCTGCGATCGCATCTGTCCCCACAAGATCGGATTCAAATGGCGGACGCATCACACCATCTATCGCAAATAAGGCAGCAGTTGCCTCAAATTCTCCTGCATTTAAGGTTTCAAAATAACGCAGTACGCTTGATTCTGTAATTCCCTCAATCTGGAATTCTTCTTTCAACTGCGCTGGCGATATAAATTCAGCAGAGGTCATAAAATTACCTGTATTACGCTATCTGAATATTAATTTCAGTACAAAAATAAGTAAAAAAAAAGCTGCTATTGAGATAGATTGCTACATCTTAATAAATCTTCCTAACGATGGAAGTTTTGAACTACTATGCAGTTTAAGACAGGCTATATATCGGGCAGTTAATAAATCTTAATTAAAGGTATTAGCTGCATCATATATAATTAAAACGCCTTTATTTGGGCAAAATCCAGATAAAAAATGAATCAGTATTCTGTAACGAGCAGCAGTCTGGTGAAAGAAAAAGCCAGCGAGTTGGGCTTTCACAAAGTTGGAATTACTGCTGTAGATCGGGTAAATGCCACAGAAGCGCAGAGGTTGCAAGCATGGATTGAACTAGGTTATCACGCTGATATGAAATGGATGGCTAATCCCAAGCGTCAGGATATCCGCTTAGTGATGCCAGAGGCGCGATCGCTAGTGTGTGTAGCGCTGAATTACTACACACCACATCAACGTCCTGAAAGTGAGGAATACGCCAAAATTTCTCGTTATGGTTGGGGAAAAGATTATCACAAGGTAATGCATAAAAAACTCAAGCAGCTTGCCAGATGGCTAGAATCACTTAATGAAGGTGTCTTGGCTCGTTATTATGCAGATACTGGCCCGGTGCAAGATAAAGTGTTGGCTCAACTTGCTGGAATTGGTTGGATTGCCAAGAATGGTAATGTTATTACACGGGAATATGGTTCTTGGGTATTTTTGGGAGAAGTGTTGACCAATTTAGAATTAGAGAGCGATCGCCCACACACAGAACACTGCGGTAGCTGTACTCGTTGTCTTCAGGCTTGTCCCACAGGTGCAATTATTCAGCCCTTTGTCGTCGATGCTAATCGCTGCATTGCTTATCATACCATTGAAAATCGTGACAAGGAATTGCCAGAGGCGATCGCATCTAATTTGCAAGGCTGGGTTGCTGGTTGCGATATTTGCCAAGATGTTTGTCCTTGGAATCAACGTTTTTCCCAAACAACTGATATTGAAGAGTTTCAGCCAAATCCAGTGAATATTGCTCCCCACCTGCTAGAATTAGCCCAAATCTCAGATGAGGATTGGGATAAACGATTTCCAGCATCTGCCTTGCGGCGGATTAAGCCAGAAATGTTACGACGCAACGCCCTAGCTAATCTTGACGCATCCAGGCAGAAGAATGACCCAGAAAGTAATTATTTTTGATTTTGATGGCACAATTGCTGATACAGTAGATGCCCTTGTAAGTATTGCTAATCGTTTAGCTATAGACTTTGGTTATAAACAAATAAGCCCAGAACAATTAGCCTTTCTCAAAAACTTAACATCTAGGGAAATCATTAAGTATTCAGGAGTTTCTCTATTTAAGATCCCTTTTCTAGTTAAACAAGTTAAAGGGGAATTAAAAAACAAAATACCAGAATTAAAGCCCATTCTGGGTATTAAGGAAGCATTAACAGAACTCCAAAATCAAGGATATAAACTGGGTATTATCACTTCTAATTCTAAAGAAAATGTTACCCAATTCCTCACAATCAATGATTTAAATCACCTATTTGATTTTATTTACTCAGGAATTACAATTTTTGGCAAAACAACTATTATAAATAATGTCTTGAGGCAAAAGCAACTCAAACCTCAAGAAGTTATTTATGTTGGAGATGAAACCAGAGATATAGAAGCATCAAAAAAAGCAAATATCCAAGTGATTGCAGTCACTTGGGGCTTTAACTCACCGGAAGTACTAGCCAAGCAAAATCCAGATTATTTAATTCAGCAGCCTAGCGAACTACTAGAAGTGATGAACAGTCGTTAATTAATAAATAGTTAAAAGCGGATTAACAATCGATCTAAACAGTAGAGTGGGCAATGTCTACTAATACCGAGAACCTCAATTTTCATATTGATGACATTGCCCATCTGACAAAATAGCAAGATATCAGGAAAAATTAATTTTTCCGTTCGCCCTTTTCTAAAGCTTGTTTTACTAAATCATCACTGACATTAGTTGCATCCCCAGTCTCAGAATTCCCAACTTCTTTTGCTGACTCTAGAAAATCATCGGGATTGCCAGTTGACTGTGTTTGAGTTTTTGTCTCTTGTGGCTTAGAGGTTTGATAGTTAGGTGCAGTCGCTTCTTCGGCTGCTGCTGCACCTTTACCTGTGCGATCGACTTCGCTCACGCTAAATTTTTGTGCAGCTGCATAATCAGCATCAAAATCCACCGTTGGCGCTTTTTCTTCACCACTAGCTATGCTTTCGGCAGCTAATTGCGCATCCTGGGTGGAAGCTTCATTTAAATTGGGCTTTACTTCTTGATCGGGCATAATTAAAACCTTTAGGTAAATTTTTTATTGTTTACTTAAGCAATCATAGCAAAGCAACTGGTTGCTTTCTTGCTTCCTATAGAGAGACTTTTACCTCTATTAAAAGGTAGATTAAAGCTGCAATTTTACATAAATTTAACTCTTTCTATCGATAGTAGAATCTGATTGTCGAACTCTGGTAACAATTAGCTTGGCCTATAAAATTATTTTGGAGACAAATAATAATGACTGCAAGTTACGACAAAACTATTTCTCAAGCCCAGAGCAATGAAACTCAAAAATTGGTGGATCGGTTTAACGCCTTAGATACCGATGCCAAATTAGCTTGGTTCTATTTTGTTTATAAAAAAATGGGTGATTCGATCACGCCAGCTGCGCCCGCTGCGGCTGAACCAGAGTTAGCACCACTTCTGCTCGGAGATTATTTTAAATTATCCGATGAGCAGCAACTAGATATTATGCGGGATATCGTTAACCGCAAAGACACAGAATATTCTCGTGCTTATGGGGCGATCAAAGAAAACAACCAGCTGTTAGTTTGGTATGCTTGGGCGGTAGCTATGGGGGATACGGTGGTTGGAATACCGTCTAGTTACCAGCCAAGTAAGGCAGTTAACGATCTGCTTTCCGAAATTGAAGGACTAGATTTTGAAGAGCAAATGTCAGTGTTTCGGACAATAGCTGGTGAAGTGGGTTACACCGATGTTAAACCAATCGAAACGCAAGCAGAAACTGGAAAAACGTCAAGTTTGTAATCAGCTTTGGCGATTAGAAGTCGCGGCTACACAAACTAAAGTCCGCCTCCGCGGACTTTAAGAACCTACGAGACAGCTAACTGACTCAAGTCGGCTGGGGTGAGGTTGGAGTGTACTACTTGACCATCGCGGAACCAAACGATGCGCTGGGTTTGACGGGCGACTTCTGGTTCATGTGTCACCATGACAACTGTGATTCCACTGGCATTGAGTTCGCCAAAAATATCTAAGACTTCTTGAGTTGTGCGCGAATCAAGTGCGCCTGTAGGTTCATCGGCGAGGAGTACCACGGGACGATTGACGATCGCACGCGCGATCGCTACTCTTTGTTGTTGTCCACCAGATAGTTGAGTGGGTTTGTTGTTGAGGCGATTTGCTAAACCTACTCGTGTCAAGGCTTCTGTTGCGCGATCGCTTCTTTCTTTAGGACTCACGCTAGCATAAACCATTGGCAACATCACATTTTCTAATGCTGTGAGTTGGGGTAATAAATGGAATTGTTGGAAGACAAAACCCAGCTTTTTATTACGGATATGTGCCAGAGATTTATCATCCATTTGCGCCACATCAATATTATCTAAGTAATAATGTCCGCCTGTGGGTCGGTCTAGACAGCCGATAATATTCATCGCTGTGGATTTACCTGAACCAGAAGGCCCCATAATTGAACAATATTCGCCCTCGTTGATAGTTAAATTAACATCGTTAAGTGCTTTGACTTCAGTTTCGCCACTGCCATATATTTTAAAGATATTCTCCAAACGAATAATTGTTGATTTAGGGACGGGATTAGGAACTAGAGAATCGGTAATTGAAATCGTGTTTGCCATAAGAATTTATTATTAGTTGGTAGAGATGCAATTATTATAAAAATTTTGTTAATCCATAAGGCGGGCTAACTAAGGAATCATTGCTACCTTAATTACTTTACGCGCCTTCATATCAGAAAACACCTGTTCTAAATCTTTTAATGGTCGTTGTTCGCTAATAAGTAACTCAAAGGGAATTTTGCGACTAGCTATGAGTGCAAGGGCCGATCGCACATACTCTGGTGTATTATGAAACACGCCTTTGATAGTAAGTTCGCTATAGTGTAGCTGTTCTGTATTTACGCTAATAGTGGTATCCCGTGGACATCCACCGAATAAGTTAACAGTTGCACCAGGACGGGCGCAGGCGATCGCAGTTTCCCAAACACTTGGGACACCAGTAGCTTCAATTACTACATCTGCGCCCCATCCTTGGGTAAGTTCTTTCACTACACTGGGAATCTCTGGATTTTGATGATAATTAAAGGTCTGGGTTGCACCCAATTTCTGACCAATTTCTAGTCTGTGGTTATTACCTCCCCACAACAAAACCTCAGCTTTCTCACTCAACGCCGCCACAAACATCAACCCGATCGCTCCATCTCCCAAGACGACTACTTTATCTTTGGGCTTAATATTAGAACGCGCTACACCATGCAACACACAAGCTAAAGGTTCCGTCATCGCTGCCAATTCCCACGGCAACTCATCGGGAATCTGCAACAAATTATGTTCTACTATCGGTGCAGGAATTTTTAAGTATTGGGCAAAAGTCCCATTATTCCAGGTCAAATTTGGACATAAGGAATATTCTTTATATTGACAAAAAAAGCACTTCATGCATGGAGCGGAATTATTCGCAACAACGCGATCGCCTACTTGCCAATTTGTCACCCCAGCACCCACAGCAACAATTCGCCCAGCAGCTTCGTGACCAAACAGCGTTGGCGGTATCAGCATCCTGGCATGACCACCACGCCGCCAGACTTTCAAATCTGTACCACAAGTTGTTGCTGTCCCCACTTGGATTACAACTTCGCCAGCCACCGGAGTAGGGTCAGAAACTTGCTCTAGGCGTAAATCTTCTTGACCATAAAGTAACGCTGCTAACAAAACTTTAAACCTATTAATTAGCTCCATCCGATTTTACCAGTTGGGGCTTATTGATAGGTTTAAACTAAATCAGTATTGATTTTTAGTAGGTTTTATATGTTAAAAAACTAGGTATTCACCGCTGGCTGAGGAACTACTCCAGTGTTCCGGGTTTCCACATTAGGCAGGCGAGTTGCAGTTAATAGCGGTACTTCTTGTCGGCACGACAGGCAAAACCAATATAGTTCACCATGACGGGCATGACGCAGGAGGGAACCACCGCAGCATGGGCAAGTGTTGGCTCTCGTACTCATACCAATGTTCTCCTTAAAAAAATTGTTGTTTTAAACTAAGTCAAAAAAGCAGTTGATTAAAACTGAATGTTAGCTGCATGAATGCGGCCATTCGATTCTATGCGGTCTTTAATAATTTGTCTGTAAACAGCTTCATATCCGTTAACCATCTGGCTAACACTAAAGTTGTTTTCTACATGTTTTCGACAGGTTTGACGATTGAGTTCCAAAGCTGGTGGAATCATTGCTGCCATTTCTGCGTAGCTATTGCAGATAAAACCTGTTTTACCGTGGGCAATAACTTCAGGTACGGAGCCGAAATTCATGGCAATTACTGGCGTACCAGTTGCCATTGATTCAATCATTACTAAACCAAAAGGTTCTTGCCAGCTAATGGGGAAAAGAGTTATCGCAGCATTACCCAGAAGTTGAGTTTTTTCAGTGTGGTTAATTTCACCGAGATATTCGATTTGCTCACCATCTATGTGAGGGACAATCTCTTGTTCAAAAAACTCCGAGTTTTCTGCATCAACCTTTCCTGCCATCTTCAAGCGCCAACCACTTTGTTTAGCAATGGCGATCGCATGGTGCGGGCCTTTATCTGGCGAAAAACGGCCTAAAAATACTAAATATGGAGGTTCTAAGGGTTGAGCTACAAATGGGTAATCTGCTAGCTCAATTCCGTTATAAACCGTGCCAACATAATTAAGATCGATTTGACGCTGCGAGTTACTAATGCTGATGTATGGTTGCTTTTGGTAGTAGCTAAATGCGTGACGGTTGTCAGTTGTAAAATTATTGTGCAGGGTGTGGACTGTAGCAGTTGCTGTTATCAAACTCGCTAAAGGTAATGCCGAAATGCCTACATGAGAATGGATAATATCGAATTGGTCGGCACGCTGGTAAACTTGGCTTAGTTCTAGCATTTCGTACACTGCATACTCTTTCACATTTGGGTCTAAGCGTAATGCACGTGGATAAACTGCTTCTAAATGAGCCAAAGTTTGAGAATCGCCAGAGGCAAATAAAGTTACCTCATGACCGCGACGAACAAGTTCATCAGTCAAGCGACTCACTACCAGTTCTATTCCTCCATAATTAGGAGGTGGAACCCTTTCCCATAAGGGGGCAACCTGAGCGATTTTCATAAGTTTTTCTGGTTCAGTCTATGAAATTGTCCTCAATAATGATCTAGTTCATTATTTTATGAGTAAAGAGCATTTGCACTTACTCTTTTGACATTTAAATTAACCTAACAGGCTATCAAAAGCGCAATAACGGTTAACCGCACCGCAAATTTTTTACCAACAAATCTAACTGACTATCGGCAAAAGTCAATTCTGAGCTACACTTCTAACCGTATAGCTAACCTATTATTTGTTGCATCTGTCTTGGGGATCATAAAGAGGTAGAATGTTTTGTAGTAGAACTTACAAAATTGAATATTTGGTAGCTGACAATACTAAAATATTCAATGGGATCAAGCCATTAAAGCTTCATTTAAAGGTAATTGGGAAAGATAACAAAAAATATAAATATTAAGTAATTGTACAATAATTACATAATTTGTAATTAGTAATTTACAAAAATTCTGATAGTTAACTAATGAAAATCGCTACTTGGAACGTCAACTCAATTCGCACTCGCCTTGAACAGGTTATCGATTGGTTAACCCTAAATCCCGTTGATGTTCTCTGCTTGCAAGAAACCAAAGTTGTGGATGCGGAATTTCCGCGATCGCCTTTTGAGGAGTTAGGGTATAACCTTTATATGTCAGGACAAAAATCTTATAATGGTGTAGCTCTGATTAGCTGCCAGCCACTTCTAGATGTCAGTAGCGGGTTTAGGGCGATTTTGCCAGATTTACATCACGAATGGGACGAGCAAAAGCGCGTGATTACAGGTGTAATTGATGGTGTGCGGATTGTAAACTTATATGTTCCTAATGGCGCAGCGGTAGGAACGGAGAAATACGAATACAAACTGCGCTGGTTGACAGCGCTACACGAGTATTTGCGATTGCTGGTATTGTCAGAATCTGCAATTTGTGTGTGCGGCGACTTCAATATCGCCTTGGAAGATAAGGATATTCACGAGCAAGTGAGTACAGAAAATCACATTATGGCAACAGAAACAGAGCGCCAAGCCTTACGGGATATTCTGAAATTGGGATTTGCCGATGCTTTTCGCAAATTCACTACAGAAGGTGGAAATTATAGTTGGTGGGATTATCGCTCCGCCGCTTTTCGTCGTAACTTAGGTTGGCGAATTGACCATCACTATCTGACGCCCATCCTCTATGAGCGTGCTACAAGTTGCATTATTGATGTCGCACCCAGAAAGTTAACTCAACCTAGCGACCATGTGCCGGTAATTGTGGAATTTTGAATTGGGTATAGAGAGGAGGCAGAGGGGCAGAGGGGCACAGGGGGAAAAGACCTTTTCCCCCTGCCGTGAATCAGAGCGGAAAATGGGTTTGAGTACATCGACTTATTATAAGTTATAAGTAGTTCTCGTACCCTACGGGAAGCTAGCCCAACAGGTGGGGTTAATCCCTTTTCTGTTTTTATTTTCTCCCCCCTGCTCCCCTGCTCCCCTGCCTCTTTCTCACTCCCCATCAATTTAACGGCTTATATATATCCTCAGAACTGGGATTGAGATAAGGACGCTGCAAATCTATTAGATGCCGCGTAAAGTGTTGGTCAATAACCCTCATCCGTTCCTCCATTGCATTTTTACCTTTTTGCCAAGCTTCCAACAACGCATTTGCGACGATTTGGCAACGGTTCATCCCAAAACTTTCTTGTGCCGCAAATTTTTGGGTTGGTTCTTCAGCTAAACCTAACCCTGGAGCTAAAAATTTGGTAAACAAGGGAATTTCGGGCTGGAAATGGGATTGATTTTCGATATAAACAGTCTGAAGGATTGTGCGGATTGCTGGATAGTCGGGGAGTTCAAAGTAGAGTAGCCCCGAATCATAGCGTCCGTATGCAGAAGGGTTGTGGAGAACCTGAAAACTAAAGGGAATCGAGGCTGCATTTAGTTGCAGCGTCAAGCTTTCCATGAGAGCGATCGCACCAGATGCCGTAAAGTTAAAGTAGATTCGCCCTGCTCCTAAATCGGCGTCTGGGTTGCTTTGCCGTTCCTGCCCAACATTGCTAACTGCTAAGTAAGAGCCATTTTGCAGTCGATTTTTGGGCATCCAGATTGCTACCATATCACCCACTTTGGTAGATTTCTTACTGGATTCTAGATGGCAATCTGGCTCAACATAAAGTGTTAAACCGCCTTTAGTCACAGCCATAGTCCCATCAGGTTCTTTCCGCAATACCTGCCATCGAGGGTCAAAGTAACCTATGCCGTGATTACTGGCGTGCAGTTGCTCGTAAAAGTCCCAGTCAATCTCCAAAATAGAATTATCTGCTAAATTATGCTTTTGCGGTTGATTAGTATTATCAGTATTGACTGCCAAAGTACTTTGCAGGGAGCCATTGTAATAGATTCCATAGAGAAAATTTCGCAGCAGGAGAGTCAGGTACTTCTGTTGTAAATCGACGGAATTTTGCTGAAATCTATCGGCTATTTTAGTCGGCAGAGCGAAGGGTTGATAATTGGGATGGTAAATACAAAAATTTGACTCAATCTGGATATTCTGAGCAATATCAAATAGAGAATTTAGCGATTGATTGATAGAGGAATTTAGCATTAATCCATTCAGAAATCAAACTTTAATAAAATAGAATTCAGGAGTCAGAATACAAAATTCAGAATTGTGTGTTCTTCTTCAAATTGTTCTAATCCTTACTACTAACAACCACGCAGCCGAGTTTTTTCGTAATAAATCCGAAGTAACTGCTGCTCCTTTACAGGCTGAGGAAATTTATGAATATTTGCCACAGGATTCAGGATTTCTGACTCTGACATTCCAAAGATTGTCAATACAGCTTGCTCTGGCATTACAAGTAAACTTTTAGCTACTTGCAGCATACACAGTTCAACATTATTAAAGTGTTTCCGGCACGTCATCATCTGCTGAATTTGATGAATTAGTGCCAGTCCCGCAAACTGGATAACCAGCGAAATAAAGTCACTGCGGTATTCTAAAATCATTGGGAAAGCATTTATATAAGCCCTAATTAAGGCAATAATTGAAGGTTGTAAAATCTCTAATGGTGTTAACGCCAAATGTAGAGATTCTTCTAACTCAATGGTGGGGTCTACTACTAGACTCTTAAGCCAAATTCCTAAATAGCTTGCCAGTAAAGTTCCTAAATCAAAGGCTGGGTCTCCCCAAGAACAAGCTTCCCAGTCAATTAGTCGTACAAGACAATTGTCTAGTTGCTCCCACCTGGAATGCACCAAAATGTTGTTCAATTTCAGGTCGTTGTGAGTTAAGCAGCAAGGATTCCAGCTATATGCCAAATCTGCGATCGCAGATTCCAAACTCTCGTATTGTTGATAAAGAACATAGAATTTTAGTGCATCTGTGGGAACAGTCCCAAAAATCTCTGGCCCAATCGACCCTACCCCTTGGGCTGGATTGTAAAACCCGTAGCGAAACTCTCCTTGGGGAGCAGTTGCCATAAAATCCCGATATTCTCGGCGGTTGTAGGTGGCGCGATGCAGTCCCGCCAAAGTTGTGCCGATGGCAGAAGCAATTTCTTGTGGAAAAATCTCATTCTTGTGGTAGAATGTCGCAAGCTCTAGATATTCATTCAAGTAGCTACGGACAAGAATTGAATTTTCTTCGTCAAAATGCACTACCAATGGCGCAATCGCTGAAGTATTACCTAGAACTGGAAACTGTTGTAACAACTGGTGAAACAGCCACTCCTGAAACAATTCATGAGGCGCGCCGTCATTGTTGTTAACGTTACGTTCTTGTTTAATGAGCAGTTGGCGATTATCTGCTAAAGTCACTAGTAAATTGAAATTGTTCTGACTACTTCCTGGCAACTCAGATTTGTCTGATGGGCCATCTTCTGAGCTACACAGACCCGCGTCTTGCAGATACTGGATAACGTTATGAGAAGACAGTGATAATACCATGTATTATTTCCTACTTCATTAAATTACTTAAACTTATCGTGTCAAATTTGCTTGGTCTTAAGAGTTTTTAGTAGATAGGAACTTAATGCAAGAAGAGAGATGTGAATAACAATAAAGATTTCTACAATCTACTAATATCTCATATTTGGGAGAAAAACTTGCCAAAATGGCACCAAGTCCTTTGCAATTCCTTTAAAATTGGCTGCCAGATACCGTGACATCTTTACAAAGAAAGGCAGAGGGTCGAAGGCAGGAGGCAGAAGGTATAGGTAGTATAAATTACAACTTTAGTCCTGGGTTTAAAGCCCAGTTTTAACAGATAATTATACCGAGACTGTTTGCAGCGAGGTATAAAACGTCATTGTTTCAATCCCACTCTTTTAAGGGTGGGTTGCCTCCTGCCTCCTGCCTTCTGCCTCCTGAAACTTTATCAGCATAGTTACTTAGATACATCTAGAGTAAGTTTTGTGGTAGAGCCTTTTTTTGTGGCAAAGAAGCATCCCCAGCAAAAAACTTATAGGTAGCAGATGTTGTTCGATGTTCAGTAGTCATCCTGAAAGCAGCGAAGAATTTGAGTAATCCTTCGCGGTACGAAGCACGTGATTCAACAGTATTACTTTTATTTATCATCACAAAGCCAAAAAAACCGGAGTTTTTTAGCAATTAATAATTATTTTTTGATTTAATTTTCAGAATTGATGCCTGTAAAGCCTGTTATCACGTTATTTTCGTCACCTACAAATTGTAGATGACTATGGGCGATCGCAAACAAAGCCTACATGAGCGCACCTTATGTAAGTGTACTTTTGTCAAGCTTGAAACACGGCATTTTTCAAGTATGATTTGTGATTACCAGTTGGCGGATAACTTTTAAAACTTTAACCTGAGAATGCACAAGCTTATTTTGGATGGAACGCGTTGTTAAAACCGGATTGGGTTGGCGTATTGGCTGGAACCCCGATACACCTGAGTTTAAAGGTTTAGTTGGTACAGATGATTGGGCAATTGAGTTAACCGAAGCCGAGTTAAATGATTTTTGTCGTCTACTAGCACAGCTAGCAGACACCATGAAGCAACTCGCAACTGAATTGATGGAAGAGGAAAAAATTACTTGTGAAGCCGAAAGCGATTTATTATGGATGGAAGTGGAAGGCTATCCTCATGATTACAGTCTGCGCTTCATCTTGAATACAGGGCGATGTGTAGAAGGTAAATGGAATGCTTCTGCTGTTCCAGATTTACTGCAAGCTAGTGGGATGCTTAAGGTTTTTTAAAATTGCCTCTTGATTATCCTATAGTTTTGCTATATGATGGGAATTCTGACCGGGGCGTAGCGCAGCTTGGTAGCGCGCCACTTTGGGGTAGTGGAGGTCGTGGGTTCGAATCCCGCCGCTCCGATTGATGATAAGCCATACCTGCTAGTCTTTTTAAAAGATTAGCAGGTTTTTTCATAGCTTTTTCCTGAAAAAACCGAACCGAACAGTAAATAGGGATGTTATACCAATTTGAAAAATGATTGCGACAGATGGAAAACTGAAACACTTATCGAATGGATGTTTCACAATCCAAAATCTAAAATCGTTCGACTGAGCGACTTGCCTTGACTTGTGCCGAGCCTGTCCTGAGCGTAGCCGTTCGCGTAGCGTCTCCGACAGGAGAAGGGCAAAGCCGAGGTAGCGAAGTCGAAAGCAGCCGAAGTCTAAAATCCAAAATGGTATTACCTGCACAATCAAATTTTCTCAATGATAAGTAATTAGGCGGACTTAATATAAAATCTCTAGCAGATTAGTAGGTAGATTGGCATGAGTGAAAGTACAGAAACGATTTTCAGCAAAATCATTCGTCGGGAAATTCCCGCTGATATTGTTTATGAGGATAATTTAGCCCTAGCATTCAAAGACATCCATCCCCAAGCGCCCGTTCATATCCTCGTCATTCCCAAAAAACCCATTGCTACACTAGCTGAGGCTGAATCTGAGGATCATGCTGTGTTGGGGCATCTTTTGTTAACCGCTAAACGCGTTGCAGAAGAAGCTGGATTAAAAAATGGTTATCGAGTTGTCATCAATGCTGGTGATGACGGCGGTCAAACAGTCCATCACTTACATTTGCATATTTTGGGAGGACGGCAGTTAAATTGGCCTCCTGGTTGATTAGAGGCAGGGGGTAGGGTAAAAGGTACAAACTGAGTGGAATTGTGGGCAAAAGCACCCCTTTTCCCCTGCTTTCTAGTATCAAGGATCGTAGTGCTGAATTCTGGCAGCGCGTTTTCACTTGACTGTGCGGTAGTGTAAAAACAGATCGCTTCCAACCTGACGAGTTTCTATGAGTTCTAGATGAGGAGCAGCATAGGGAAGAAAACCCTCTCCCTCCACTGGGCTAGGGGCGTGCTTTCCCCCAAAAATGAGCGGCCAAATGGTCAACCACCAATCATCAATTCGCCCTGCCTTAACTAAAGCCGCTGTTAAAGAGCCACCTCCCAAAGCAACAACTTTGTGAATACCCCGCTCTGCCATCAAGGTGTAGGCCCGATCCCAGTCCAGGTCTGTATCTCCCAAATCAATTAATTCAGCCAGTTTTTGCAAAGTTGTTGTATCAGAACTGCGTTCTATAGCAGTCCGTGTGGTAAATATCCATCGCTCAATGTCCTGACTCAAAAAAGGCAAGTCCGGCGATAAGTTAAGGGAACCTGAAACAACGCAAGTAATCGGCTGAGGAGACTGACCCCGAACCTCACGTGCTGCCAACAGTTCGCGATCGCTAATTGTAAAGGCTCCCCCCTCAGCCCGAATTGTCCCTGCTCCTACCAGCAATAGATCGGCAAGGGAGGCTTGATATTCCAAGTGTGCTAGATCGACTACATCGGGTTCACGAGGCGCTTTCGGATCTACGGCACTAATTTTTCCATCGGCCGTCATCGCAAGAACCACAGTTGTTTGGATGGTTGACATGATTATGTTGTAACGATTCTTTATAATTTTACCTTTTTGAATCCTCTCCATACTTGAGAGTGAATAGTTGTTGCGTTGTGCTTTAAATTACTTGGTGAACTATGGCTCAAGGTGCTAAAAAACTGTTGTTGAATGATTCTCTCTACACAAGAGTTTTTTTACACCTCAGAAACTATCATGCCTAAACACATATCTGCAATCGTCGTATTTGTCTTAATTTTAATTTTGGGGTTTGCATCTCCAGTTCAAGCTGCAACTCCCCGTTCAACTTGGGTGGTGAATGAAATTTACCAATATAATCATCCCTTTGCTTCTCAATTGCCTCAAGAACTGGCAACAAAAATGCAAAAGATGACAGCTAAAGATAGCTTTTTCTCCTTTTATCGGGGGACGGCTCACATTTTTTATCGTGATATGCAGACCTTACCAGGTTCACGATTTGTAAATTCTTCAACTTCAGCCGTCTGGTTAGAAGGAGATATGCATCTGCAAAATCTTGGAGCGATAAGAGATAGCAAAGACAACAACGTTTTTGACACCACCGACTTTGATGAAGGCTATCTTGGCCCTTACGTTTGGGACTTGCGACGGATGGCAGTCTCCATTCTGTTGGTAGCTAAAAACAATGGTCTTAACTCAACTGATGCTGAGGATGTTGTGCGAAATTTCTTGGATGCTTACTTCAATAAGATGAATGACTTTAAGGGAAGCAATGATGAACTGTCATATCGTTTAGAATCCAGCAATACGAACGGTGTGGTCAAAGATTTAATTCAAAAGGTATCAGAGAAGAGCCGTTCTAAGTTTTTAAAAAAGTATACAGTGCTAAATAACAGTAATAATCGCCTCTTCAAGACAGCCTCAGAACTCCAGCCTGTATCCAGCAGCGCCTATTCTGACATTGCTGGAGCTATGAGCAACTATATCGCCTCAATTCCTATCAGTAAGCGGTACAACGACAGTTACTAT
Organism: Nostoc sp. LEGE 12454; assembly: GCF_056620565.1. NCBI lineage: Bacteria > Bacillati > Cyanobacteriota > Cyanophyceae > Nostocales > Nostocaceae > Nostoc > Nostoc sp. LEGE 12454. The sequence goes on along the minus strand of NZ_JBWQXL010000005.1, from coordinate 57,264 downwards.
ACTCTCAAAGACATTCGGCTTAAATTAGGTTCAGGTGTTGGTAGTCTTGGGAAGTACCGATATTACTTGCTGATTGAAGGGCCAAGTTCAGCAACCGACGACGATCGCATTTTAGAGATGAAGCAAGAAGGCAGTAGCGCAGTTGCGATCGCAGTTCCAGGTTTGCTGCCGAGTTCAGTCTACGGAAACCAAGAAGGGGCAAGGGTGACAATCGCTACGAAAGCGATGTTATCCAATCTCGATCCCTTGGTTGGCTATACTACTGTCAGTAGCATCCCCTTTATGGTGCGTGAAAAATCACCCTATCAAGTGGACTTTGACTATAAGTTGTTAACCAGTAAGTCAAAATTCATAGATGCGATGGGGTACGCAGGGAAAGTGGTTGCCAAAAACCATGCAATCTCCGATCGAGACTACGATGCTGCGATTATTCCTGTCAGCGTTGACAAAGAAGTGACTGATATTGTGAGTGGTAATAAAGCTGTATTCAAAGACGAAATTTTTAACTTTGCTGCGGACTATGCAACTCAAGTCGAATATGACTACAGGAGTTTTGTAGATGCTTATAAACAAGGGGTAAAACTCTACTAGAACATCAAACAATTGCTCCAATCAATTCACCTTATATGTACATCTTACCTAGTCTAGGTTTCGGTTTTTTTCGTAATTGTGCTTTTTTTAATTCGGGATTTGGGTCTTGTTAAATATCAACCCAAATCCAGACACTGAAGAACTTTAGACTTATGTTCACACCCAGCTTGACATTTTGGCATAGGTGCGGAATGTCGTAGACATTGCTTTAAGTTGTCACCAATCTACAGAGCATGGGAACGAGGATAGCTTACAGCCAAGCGCGATCGTATTGAACAGGCCAGAGTTTATCGTGTCCCAGTTGTTTGGCTGCCAGATGCGGCCAGTAAGGATTGCGGAGTAGTTCGCGTCCTAACAGGACTATATCAGCGACTTCTGTACGAATAATCTCGTCAGCTTGTTCAGGGGATGTAATTAAACCCACGGCTCCTGTATGAATATTAGCTTCGCGGCGGATGCGTTCGGCAAACTGAGTTTGATAACCAGGTTTAATTGGGATATGAACGCCCGGTATGATACCGCCTGATGAATTGTCGATCAGATCGACTCCTAGAGACTTGAGTTTGTCGCTTAAAGCAATACTTTGCTCAATGTCCCAGCCATTGTCTACCCAATCGGTGGCCGAAATGCGTACCCAGAGTGGATGTGTTTGAGGCCAAACCTCTCGGACTGCTTGAACTACTTCTCTGAGCAGACGAGTCCGGTTTTCAAAGCTGCCACCATAATCATCTTGGCGGTGGTTAGAAAGGGGTGAAAGAAATTGGTGCAGTAGATAACCGTGGGCAGCATGGATTTCCACTACCTTAAAACCAGCTTGGAGAGAACGTTTGGCTGCTTGAACAAAGGCGTCAATAATTTCTTGAATTCCCTCAATATTTAAGGCTTCTGGAACTGGGCTATCTTCGCTAAAAGCGATCGCACTACTCGAAACTAAGGGACGCCAACCTTCCTGAGATTCATCTAGTGCTTTCCCTCCCTTACTCGGTTTGGCAGTGCTGGCCTTTCTACCTGCATGAGCAAGTTGAATACCTGCAACAGCGCCAAAGTTATGGATCAATGCCACAGTCTTGGCTAAAGTTTCGATGTGTGAATCCGACCAAATTCCCAAATCTTGCGGGCTAATGCGTCCACGCGGCTCTACAGCTGCCGCCTCTGTGAACACTATACCTGCACCGCCAACTGCGCGAGAAGCTAGATGAATAACGTGCCAATCATTAGCATATCCATTTGTACTGGAATATTGACACATCGGTGAAACGGCGATGCGGTTGCGAAAAACAACTTCACGAATCTTGAATGGTTCAAATAGATGTGCCATTAATCTTGATTCCTTCTCTTGCTACGTAAAATAAATTGGGGAGGGATTTGCAGCATGAATTCGATTTTGCATTAATTAAATAGAGAAGTCAAAATTCAGAATGCAATCAGTGGGAAATTTAGACCCACCACTTGATAGTTTCCCAGCAAATTTTGAATTTGCTAGGAGACTTAAACCCTTACTCTCAGAGCCGAATTTACCGCCGTAGATATCGCAGTAGTTCTTGCGTAGGGCAGTATTCCTCCAGCCAACGCTCTCTAAAAGACGCGCTTGCTAGCTTGCAACTTTTACAGAGTACGCGGACTCGCTACCGCTACGCTATCCTGCCTTACGCAAGAACTACCTCTTTTGTTAAATATTTTTTGAATGACTAGAGTCATCATAGAGATTTGGATAAATAGGCCGATCGTCAGGCTTTTGAGACTGCAATTCCCAGATATCGCGTTTTTCTAGCTCTCGATCCACTAATAACTGTAGATGGTCTGGTAATTTAGTTGTTTGCCAAATTGACCAAATTTCTTCACCAAATAATTCTTTTTCAAATTTTCCAGAAAACATGATTTGACCTCCACGAATGTTCAAGTTTAAGTTTAGTAACTCCTAATTTCGGAAAGACGAAGTAACAAAATTGTCATTCTTCATTCTTTCGCTATCTTTAAAATACAGGTACTATTCGCCCTTAATACTGCTTGTTAAGAAAATCTCTAACTTGTGCATATTTAAGTAACTTTTCATTACGGATATTGTCGATGGTATCGCGTCCTGTGAGGGCAATAATCTGTTGAAAAAAGGCGAGCGGATGAGCGCGATCGCTACCAATTTGTCTACTCAAAATTAAATACAAATCCAGGGTTAGAAATCAGCAAAGTTGCTTGACTAACAGCTTACAGAATAAACTTTTTGCATAAATCAAATGTCCTCACCCTCAATCTCTCTCCCAAGCTGGGGAAATTACCTATCAAGCCCATAGAATCATGAGCTTCTTATAGCGCGACGATTAGGACGCCCTTCGTCATCTACGAGACAACCAGTCGCAGAGGGTGCTGTGTACCGCAGTAGCCTTTATCTACGAGTATCACTCTTACCCCTTGAGCAGCATTCCAAGTTGCCCAAGTTGCTGATGGGCCACCGCTTATGACTAGAACATCAGTCTCTAAATTCAGTTGCGAAGTCGAACTATTGCCTGACTCAGATTGATATGTATTCACGATTACATCTCCTAAAAAGTTTACTTGGCACTAAATTTTGAGTTTATTGGCTAATCCACCTAATTTTTTGACAAAGTACGATAAGCACATCAATTTACCGTATTATACAGTTATGAGATTTACATAGATTCTGCTAAAAAACAAGAGGTTATTAAAATTTGTTGATATTACCTTGAATAAAATGCAGCCTGTGGCGAAAACTTTCTCAAAAAAATAAAGGACAAGAACTATACTTGTCCTCAATGGTTAAAATAATATATCCTGCATCGAATAAGAGTTAGATGAGACAGGGCAAAACTTTTAGCTTAACAAGCTTGCTATGCATATTATAGTTAATATACAAAGTACGTATTAGACTTTGGATAAAAAAGTAACTTGTTGGCGTAAACTCCACGCGAACAAAACTAACAATTAATCTTGCTTATAGTTCAATCCGCTTGGGTTAAGGGTTATTGGTGTAGATAATTGGTTTTTCAAGACGCGATAAATCGCGTCTCTACATCCGGGTTTTGGGTTTATCTGAACTATATTGGCTGACAGTTTTCTGCAACAAAGAATTGAGTAACGAGATTCTCTACAATCTAGTTGCTCAATTAAAACTTAACGAAATAAGTATTTGTTGGTAATGTTTGGGCAGTTCCTACATTTGTAGCCAAGTCATTTATTTTATTATTTGTTTTGATTACTGCAAACTTATCAGTAAATAGCAATACTTCACCATTTCCCGGTGTTACCCAAGCGTGGCGAGTCATTAGGTTTTTGGAGACAACTAAAAAAGATGCATCTCCACGGTAAGCTGAGATGGGTTTACCCATGAAGGTTTGATTATCTCTATTGGCGATCGCATAAGCAGCAGAAGAACCCACAAAAATTTTACTGCCATCTGAGTAAATAGTTTTAGGGAAATTGCTAGCGCCGTCTCCCATCCCCGCAGTTGTAGGCCTTCTTGGAACACTTAGCTGTCCACGCTCGACAGTAAAATTAGTCAGATTAACAGTCCCTATATAAACCTTTGTCTCATCACGGGTTTGTGCAGCATTGGTATAGGTGTCTGTGGTGATCAAAGTCTTTGTTAATAAGTCTTTGCCATTCCACCTGTAGATTGAGTTTCCCCCATAAACTGAACCGAGGACATAAAGCTTGTCTTCAAAAATATGTAATCGGTTAAGTCTTGTATCTGCCATATCGTTAGCAAGAGTGGCAGAATTGTAGCCCCAAAGCTTGCCTTGGTTATTTCCTGCTGAATTTGCCAAAGCAAATATTTTCGCTCCGTCGAAAACCATCCGGTAAAGAAAAGCTATCTGGACGGGAATACCTAACCTCTTTTGTTGCTGATAGCCACTAGTGTAGAGATACCCGTTTTTATACTCAAAATCCATTACCTCAGTTACGCCATAGCTTTGTTTGGCTTTAAAGTTGAGGTTTTTGTCATAAATTGATAGAGTATTTGCAGATTGGTAAATAATCCAATTTTGCAAAAATTTTACCCGTGTCTTTGAATTAGCTGTATTGCTAACTATTTTTTGCCTAGTTCCGTCAGTTTTGATTTTTACTAGTCCTGTTGGAACAGCTAAGACATAAGTTTTGCCGTCAATTGCTACAATGTCACGAGCATCATAATTAGAGTTTGGGATTAGTTTTTTCGTCCCATTACTTTCTACTTCCCATACACCCTCAGTATTGATGACCGCAACTTTGCTGCCGTTAGTGCAAGCTGCTCTTGGCGAAGAGATATTAAGATATGTAGCTAAAGCGGGGGTAGAGTAATCAAACATTGTACAGTTCAGATAAAGTGGACTGAAAAATATTGGCGCTCAATTAAGAAAAAGATTTTGCGAGTTTTTGCGCGTTTTTAACCTAAACTCGTCTTCAAAAGTGCAGAAAATATCGGCTACAGTAAACTCAAACTCAAAGGTTGAGTAATCCGCAAAATATGCATATCTGCAAACATCGGTAAAATTAGAATTTGAGTTGTTTATGGTTATGTCGTAGCGATAACCTGTTAATTGGGGGAAAGTAACTTCAATTAATTTGCCTCTCAGGCTGCTTTCTAATTCGACAAATACTTCACGGACACTTTCTGCCCTAGTTCACCTATCTTCTTTAACATCCCCTCAATCTTTTGCATAGCTAGAGATGAAGGCTTGGCATGTCCTTTTTCCCAACGGTTTACCGTCGAATAATTTATATCTAAAGATGCTGCAAACTGTTCTTGGGTAAGACCAGTTATGCCACGAAGTTCACGGATGAGCTTTCTAACTTCCGGTTGCTTGATTAGCAAAGGTTTCTTAATAGTCATTTAGCTAAGAACGCACCTGTTAATCTGGCGAGTTATATGTATTCCGCTACATCCTATTAGGGCTAATGCTGAATTGATAGGCGAAAATATACTAGATTTTTTATACTTTCTTGATTTGCTAACCAAGTAATTACACGTGCGTAGATACGGTATTTCCTAATGAAACTTTCAAGGAATCAATTACGCAACGAAATAAGCATCCTGTTGTCAAGAAGCAGTTAAAATTAATATCTGATAAATAAAAAGTAAATAAAAAGCCGCGTAAATGTTCTGATATCATGTCCGCTTGATTACTTATTAAACCCGAAGAACCCCACCCCGCCAAAGCTACGCTTCGTCTCCCCTCCTCGCAAGCGGGGAGGGGAATAAGGGGTGGGGGGTGGGGTGCAATGACTGTGGTCAGGGACTTCCAAGAAAGCTATAGAAGTTTCATTTCCCCAAACCCAGGTGATTTTGTAATGCTTGGCGCATCACTTCTACAGGCAAATTTTCCTGCTGCAACCAGATTTTTAATGCTGCTACCCCTTGTTGAACTAGCATTTCTAATCCATCGATCGCAATTGCGCCTTGTTTTTCAGCTTGCTGGAGAAATTGCGTTGGTTTAGGAATATATATTAAATCGTAAGCGATCGCACCCATTGGTAAATTTGCGATTTCTTCTACACTCAAAGGCGATTCATCAACTTTGGGATACATTCCAATCGGAGTTGTATTTACTAGCAGATTTGCTTGAGGAATTAGTTTTGGTAATTTCTCCCATTGATGAACCTGGAATTTCTCAGCTAGGGATGAATTGCTCCAACTATTGCGGAATTCTTCTAATCTCTGCATATTGCGCCCAACAACATGAATTTGGGCAAAACCTAACTGAGTACAACCTGCGACAACTGCTCTAGCTGCACCACCATTGCCTAAAATTACCGCTACTTTCTGACTCCAATCTTGTTTATATGTTGTCTGCAAAGGGGCAATAAATCCTTCTATATCTGTATTTGTGCCTACCCATTTGTTATTTTGGCGGCTAACAGTATTCACGGCCCCAATAGTTTGAGCCAGGGGTGTAATTTCTGAGAGTAGGGGAATGATTGCTTGTTTGTGAGGTATTGTCACACTAAAGCCAACAACCCCAACAGCCGCGAAACCTGCGATCGCCACCTCTAAATTCTGTGGTTCAATCGGAAAAGGTAGATAAATGTAATCTAATCCTAATTGTGCGATGTCTTCTCTACGAGAGGCTTCGCCAACGACGAGCTGCGCTAACGCTGCATTATGCATCACTGGCGACAGCGAATGCTCCACCGGATGCCCAATTACCCCTAGTAGCTTAGTTTTACCTGTAATTTCTTTTGTCATTAGTCATTAGTTACTTGTACTGAGTTTCGACTGCACGGAAATCGAGCGAAGTCGAGATTCAACTACCGCATAGTCGTTGGCACGGCCTCTCCAAAAGTTGTATTTGTCATTTATCCCCACTCCTCCCCTGCCCCCCTGCTCCTTACCTAGCTACAATTATTAAAAGCTCCTTAACATTTCTTTAAATCATGCAGGCAACTACAGCCTCCTCTACAACTCCAATTCCTGGCAAATATTGGCAGTGGCGCGGGCACAACGTTTACTACGTGCGTGCGGGAGAGAAACAAACCCAACGTCCGCCCTTGCTTTTGGTACATGGATTTGGTGCTTCCACAGACCACTGGCGCAAGAATATCACAGGATTGTGTCAAGATTTTGAAGTATTTGCGATCGACCTTTTGGGATTCGGGCGATCGGCAAAACCAAAATTGCAGTATAGTGGCGACTTGTGGCGCGACCAACTCCATGATTTTATCAGCGAAGTGATTGGTCAAAAAGCAGTATTAGCCGGTAATTCTCTTGGTGGTTATGCTTGCTTATGTGTTGCAGCCCAACGTCCTGACAGTGCGGCTGGATTAGTGTTGCTCAATAGTGCCGGGCCTTTTAGCGAAAGCCAGGCGACATCTGAACCGGAAGCTTTGCAAAGCGAAATTCAGCCACCCAAAAAACCCTCTTCTTTAGAGAAACTTCTGGGTGACTCAGTTAAATGGATGTTTCAACAACCTTTAGCTCAGTTTCTGTTATTTCAATACGTGCGACAACGTTGGGTAATTCGCCAAACTTTAGAAAAGGTATATCTTGATAAAAGTGCAATTACAGACCAATTAGTAGAAGAAATTTCTCGTCCTGCTTTTGATGCGGGTGCGTTGGATGTATTTGTTTCAGTTTTTAGCAGTCCTCAAGGGGAAAAAGTTGATGTACTACTAAAGCAATTAACTTGTCCTTTATTGATGTTGTGGGGAGAAGCCGATCCTTGGATGAATACTAGAGAACGTTCTCCAAAGTTTCGTCAATATTGTCCTGGATTGACAGAGTATTTCTTAACAGCAGGTCATTGTCCTCACGATGAAATACCCGATAGAGTAAATCAAATTTTACGCGATTGGGTTTTGTCTAAGTAATTAAGCATGAATAATTAAAGGTTTGTAGTAAGCGGCTTCAGCTGCTTACTACGAATAAACTTATTTAAAAACGTAAGATTTAATTTCTTGCTCTATTTGGTCACTAATAATCTCAGTTCCCATACCGATTTTATCGAGGTTAACCCTCACAAAATTTGTTTTGTCTTCTTTTGTAAACTTTTTATTATTATCTGAGTCTTTAAGAATTTTTAGAAAAATGGCATTTTGACCTGGAACAACAACCCAACTGATGATTCGTGTATTATTTGGGGTAATTTGCTGGAGGTTCTTACCTGATAAATCAGAAAGATAGCCAATAGTAGCATCTTCGCTATTAAGTTTTTTATCTATATTTGTATCTTGGTCAATGATTTTATATAACCAAACTCTTGTCGTGAGCTTATTTGCCGTTTTTACTTCCAATAAATCGAAGGAAGCGATAATGGCTTTTTTATTTAATAAAAGATGAGCTTCACCATCTTGCTTTTGATAAAAGATGATGTTATACAATTGATTATTTCTTTCTTTTTCATAAGAACGTGAAAGGTTTAAATCAACTCCTTTATCTTCATTCTGCTCTGCAAGACTAACAGGAATCATCAGATAATCTGATTGTTCTTTAATAATTAAATCGCCATAGATAAGATTTTGTTGTGGCTTCGGTTTTTCAGTTCCTTTTGCCTGTTCTGCATTTTTACTAACAGAAGATTTACAGGAAAAAGAAAGGGCAGCTACAATCATAGCTGTAGTAATCTTATTTAAAAAGCGATAATTTCTCATCAAATTTTCCTTGCAGGATATGTTGCTGTCTTATTTTATTCGCTGCTGGAAAATTAGCTAGAGTCCAATACGCTTCAATTGAGTTCAGCTAAGACTAAAAATTATACTGATGTAGGTTGGATTTCGTTTCTCAACCCAACAAAGCCCCACCGATAATCCCTGCCATACTGAGAAAATCATATTACAATAAAATGCCAAAAACCTGGTCAAGGTTGACCAGGTTTTATCGAGTTTACAGGTTTCAAATTTTAAACTAATTAACTAACTGAAGGTTAATAACTAGGGTGGACTAAAAAACTAACAAACTCAGCATTCTTGCGTTTTTCCGCTTTAGGATTTGGCTTTGCCTTCTACATTAGGCTTTTTGCCACTTCTATTACATTTGATATGCTGAAATTTGCTTGGGCTGATGACAAGGGGACACTAAGTCATTACCCTTTTTGTTTAGGTTTTATTTTGTTTGGTGTCCTACTATCTAACTTATCACTTAATTTGTGAGTTGCAACCCTTGGTTTACGAAAGTTGACGTTTTGTTAGATTTTGCAATCTAGAGCCATAAATTTGATCCCCAGCCCTCTTGTGAAGAAAGTTATAGGGATCTTGGCTAGATTAAGCATAGCAACCAAACTGCATTGTCATCAATTCCACATAATCTGATTGTCATCCAGATGGTCGGTGACAATACGGCCAATGGCATCAATTTCTGCCAATTCGGCGGTAGAAAGCTTGATTTGGGCGGCTAATGCATTGTCTCGTGCTTGTTCGGGATAACGCCCTCCAGCGATCGCATTTGTTTGAGGTTGGGCAATTAACCAGGCTAAAGCTAACTGAGCAAGGGTACAATTATGAAGAAGGGCTATAGGACGCAGTTTTTCTAGCGCTTGTTGGGCACGTTCAAAGTTCTCGCCTTGAAACAGTTTATTTCTAGCACGGTTATCTGTTGGGTCAAATTTATGACCGAGAGCAAATCTTCCCGTTAACAACCCCTGTGCTAAAGGCGAATAAGCAAGGATAGAAATATTGTTTTCGATACAATAGGGCAATGCATCTTGTTCTACCTGTCTCCAGAATAAAGAATAGGGTGGTTGTAAACTATCAATACGTCCATAACTTGCTGCTTCTGCTAACTGGGCGTGAGAAAAGTTGGAAACACCGATCGCTCGAATTTTACCTTGCTCTTTGAGCAGGTTAAGAGCTTTCATAGTTTCTTCGATAGGTACTATTTCACTATTGAAAGCACCGGAGGGCCAATGTATTTGGTAAAGATCGATGTAATCAGTTTTCAGGTTAGTTAAGGAGCGATCGCAAGCTTCAATCACTTGTTCATACTTTAGATGGTTAGCAAAAACTTTCGTGGCATATTCCACGCGAGTTCGCACATCAGATAAAGCTTCAGCAACAATTCGCTCAGAGTGTCCTTCACCATAAGCTTCAGCAGTATCAATTGTCGTGATGCCAGCTTCATAAGCGGCTCGAATAGTTTTAATCGAGTCAGCATCCTCAATTCCCACCCACATTCTTTTACCAGCTTGCCAAGTTCCCATCAGAATGGGTGTGATTTTGACTTCACTTGTACCTAGCGATCGCTTTTCCATAACTGCTTCCTAATTCATTTCCTTGGACAGGTTCATACTTTATCAGTCTTAGCTTTAAATTAAATCAGAGTTACTGTAGATGCCGATGGAATTGACTACAACTTTTCATGCTCTCAAAGAATGGGCAGTTGCCATAAATGCCTTGGAAAGTGGCAATACAATTATGTTGCTCCGCAAAGGCGGTATCCACGAACGAAATGGACATTTCCAAGTTGCTCAAAAGCAAATTCTGCTTTATCCTACTTATGAACATCAACAAGCTTTCATGCTGAAAGCTGAATATGCGAATAATGTCTATCCAGTAACATCAGGCTGGCATCCTGAAACAGTTCGCATTGGTAGTTGGGCTGAAATTACAGATATTTTGCCCTGTAGTGACGAATCTATTGTCAACAACTTACTTCCCTTCCATATTTGGAACGAGCATTTTATTAGCGATCGCCTCAAATGGAAAGCACGTCAGCCCCTTTATATTCTCCTCCTACGGACATATAAACTACCGCAAGAGCAAGAAATCCCCTATTACGCCAAATACGCTGGCTGCAAGTCATGGATTGATTTAGATCGAGAAATTCAGTTGCAAACAGCAGAACCAGTTTTATCTAACTTTGCATACAGCCAACTAGTAGAGACAATTCGCGAGATTGTCGGCGATAAGTTGTATGCTCCATCCTTCTAATAACCCAACTTGTTGCCCAAATCCCCGACTTCTTTAAAAAGTCGGGGATTTAAATTTAGCTTATAGATAAGAGTGTTTAATCAACGAAACTTTATAACTAACTTCTAGAATCTGCGCTTATATATCTCAGCAGAAAAACAAATAGTCTAATTCCGAGCCTCAGCCAAAATAGTAGTGATTGTTACACACGATCGCAAAAAACGCGGATAACATGAGAAAAATCTCACCCAATAAACAAGGTGAGCCAAGGCTGTTTATCTTTATGTCCCGTTAGCAGCTGTCTTCCAGGCTATGAGTTATTAAGCAATTATCTCGCAGTGGATAGAACTTAATTACATTTTGTCTAAAGTATTAGGCAAAAATTATCCCCAAGGGTGATAATTAGCTTGACAAAGATCAGCTATTATGCATTATTAGCTAAAAGCAAAGGAGTTTGCAATGCATCGACAAATGTGCTGGTTATCTAAGTCTGGTGGTGATGGAGAGAAAATTTTGTATTTGCAGACAGAACCTAATCAACCTTGGCGTCCTTACACAGCTTTTGGACATTTTGCAGTCCCAGATTATCAAATACCAGGTGGCTCTAAAGGCTGGGCAACTTATCAAAAACTTTTGAAAGCAGGTTGGACACTAGTACCTAGCGCACGCGCAAACGAGTTTGGCAGCAGCAGCTACGCAGAGTCAACAATCCAAAATCAATAGTCATTTATCATTTGTCATTTGTCATTTGTCATTTGTCATTAGTTATTTTTTGCGTCCCCGCGTCTTCCTCATAAACCTCTGGGGGAACCTTCGCCGCGAGGATCGGCAGCTCCTTCTAAAATTCCATCAGATGTAACAGCGATCGCGTTACCATTACCCCAAGGAGTAGTTTCCTTAATTTTGTGCCCCCGACGGCGTAAGTCTTGCAAAGTCAAAGCATCCAAGCCCCAGGATTCAACGCGTAACTCATCTGGCAGCCATTGATGATGTATGCGTGGAACAGAAATAGCCGCACCAACATCCATGTTGTATTCCAGCACATTCAGGATTACTTGCAAAACCTGGGTGATGATGGTGCTACCACCAGGCGCACCCACTGCCATCCGAAAATGACCATTTTCTGTGACAATTGTGGGAGTCATGCTGGATAGGGGAGTTTTGCGGGGTGCAATGCTGTTGGCATCATTACCAACCAAACCAAAAGCATTAGGCACTCCTGGCGCAGCGGCAAAATCATCCATCTCATTGTTGAGAATAATTCCAGTTCCCGGTGTCACCACACCAGCACCAAAACTGAGATTAATGGTGAAAGTCAGACTGACGGCGTTATGTTCTTCATCCACAACATTCAGATGAGTGGTTTGGAGAGATTCATGCGGAAGACAAGAGGATGAAGGAAGACGCAGACATTTTGAATTTAAATCTCCTGGCTTGACTTCGGTGGAAGGTCGAGCCATTTGCATATTAATTTCTTGACGGCGTTTTTTGGCGTAAGCTGGACTGAGCAGTTCTTGTACGGGGACTTTGACAAAATCAGGATCGCCTAAATATTTTGAGCGATCGCTATAAGCAATCTTCATTGCTTCTACCATTAAATGTATCGCGTCTGGATGATGCCATCCCAAAGATTTTAGATCGGTGTCACCGATAATATTTAAAATCTGCAATAGGTGAACGCCTCCTGATGATGGTGGTGGCATTGAGCAGATTTTAGCTTTGCGGAAGTTGCCACAAACGGGAGTGCGCCAGATTGGTTTGTAGGCTTTCAGGTCTTCGAGAGAAATTAAACCACCATTTTTTACCATATCAGAAGCGATCGCACGAGCAATACTTCCGGTGTAAAAACTTTGGGGATTTTCGGTAATTGCTGTTAAAGTGCGTGCCAAATCGCGCTGCACCAGTTTTTCCCTTGGTTGATAAAATTCCCCATTGCGAGTGAAAATTTCTCGCGCTGCGGGATTCTTGAGAATTGCTTCCTGGCGCTGGTTGAGCCTTTCAGTTAGCGCATTGCCAAGAATAAAGCCATCTTTAGCGAGTGCGATCGCAGGTTTCATTACCTCTTGCCAAGAAAGCTTACCATAGCGACGATGTACTTCATAAAGTCCTGCTACCGTTCCTGGTGTCGCTACTGCCAAATAACCATTAATACTTGCATTCGGACGCACCTTTCCTGCTGCATCCAAATACATATTTCTTGTAGCTTTCAGGGGTGCGCGTTCGCGGAAATCTAGCGATTTCATGTCGCCAGTTTTCTCAGAGTGCATCAGCAAAAATCCGCCGCCGCCGATTCCCGCCGAAAAAGGCTCAACTACAGAAATTGCAAAGGTTGTGGCTACAGCTGCATCCACTGCATTACCCCCTTTGCGTAACATCAAAATTCCTGCTTCACTTGCTAGGGGATGGGCTGAAACCACCATTCCCTTCTTGCTGCGTAGGGGTAAAGTTAAAGCAGCTGATGCTACTTGGCTGTAAAGCAAGATGGTGAAAGAAAAGATGACGCTCGCAACTCGCTTGGGTTTAGCAACAGCAAGCTTTTTTATACCATTTCTCATAAAATCTTATACATATTTAGCATCTCGGTGTACTTAATTTATCAGATTTTGATTACCATTGTTTGCGTAGCTTGCCGCTGTAGGCATCGCTCTCCTACCCCCGCTTGAACGATTATAAATATGAAGAGTATGCAAAGATTTTTTGAAAAGATAGACATCTAAGTAAATATTCGATATTTAATTATTGTCAGGTTATTTTGATATTTCCTATTTTCCAGATAGAAATTCAAGGGCGATGCTTACCGTTGTAAGCATCGCTGACAACGAATGCATAAAGATTTCCTGTTTTATGCTGTCTTAAGTGTTCCCTATCTATTTTGAAGCTAGTAAGGCTTATGCGTTGACAAACCAACTAAATTTTGTACAGTGCTTAAGACTTAAATAGTCCTCAATACTCGGATAGTAATGTTTGCAAGCGAATTAAAGGGGAAATCTTTAATGAATAATTTGCGACTCTATCTAAAGACTGAATCAAGTATTCCGAAAGCTTCAACTTTTAGCACATTATTTGTGCGATCAAACAGCACTAACTCGATTATTGACAACTAAAGTTACTTCACAATCGATTCAGGTAGGAAAAACTTATGGCAATTATTATTGGAACCAGCGGTAACGACACCCTACAGGGCGCTTTAGATTACTACGATAACTACGACACCCTAACTGGTGGCGGTGGCAACGATATATTTTTTTACGGCGGCTCAAACTACATTCATACGATCGCCGATTTCGGTGGAGTAGGTAAAGGAACAAACCCAACAGCAGCAGTCATTGCCGAAGTGGATACCCTAAATTTCTACCTCTATAGTGGCTTCACTGCCCAAAACTTGCTCCTCACCCAGAATGGCACAAGTTTGTCAATCAGCTTTCAAGGGTATGGTAATACCGGATTTATCCTAGAAAACTTTGCCCTGTCCAACCTTGATAACCTCAGCAAATCCACTGGGGGCACTGTCGATTTGGGCAATATTCTGTTTTATGGGCAAACTACTATCACCGACAGCTTTGATGTCTTCGATGCCAACTTCACCCAAAGCACTGTCTTTAAAAAAAACACAGTCACCTTCCTAAACGACCTAGACAACAATGTTAGTGGATTTGACAATTCAAATGATGTCATCAATGGTCAAGGGGGTGATGACATTATTGAAGGCTTGAGTGGCAATGACATTTTGAGGGGTGGCAATGGCAATAATACCCTCAACGGTGGTGTTGGTGACGATACTTTGTATGCTGAATCCCCCTCAAGCAATAATCTGCTTAATGGTGGCAATGGCAATGATTTTCTGACAGCCTCTGGCAGCTACAAGTACTTCGCCTACTCACCAGGCTACGATAGTCGCTCTTTAGGCAATAATACCCTCAACGGTGGTGTTGGTGACGACTCTTTGGATGCTAGCGGTTCATTAGGCGATAACCTCTTAGATGGAGGCGACGGCAATGATTCTCTCTCCATCTCTGGAAGTGGAAGCAGTGGGGAGTATTCAGCGTCTATCTCTGGCTCAGATGGCGATAACACCCTCAACGGTGGTGCTGGTGATGATATCTTGAGTGCTAGTGGTTCATCAGGCAATAACCTGCTTTTTGGAGGCGATGGCAATGATTTTCTAGACATCTCTGGCTATTTTTACCAATTTTCTGATGTTTACTTCAACTCTGGCTCATCTGGTAAAAACCTCCTCTCTGCGGGCGATGGCAATGATACTCTAACAGCCTCTGGTGCCACTGGTAATAACACCCTTAATGGTGGGAATGGCGATGATAGCCTTACAGGCGGTGGTGGTAAGGATAGCCTCACAGGCGGCGGTGGTAAGGATAAATTTGTTTACAAAGGCTTAACCAACGACACGAATAATAGTGGTAGAATCACCGACGCGATTAATACTGGCACTACTACAATAGCCGATTTTACTGGAGTAGGTGAAGGAAGAAACCCCACAGCAGCAGTCATTGCCGAAGTGGATACTCTGATATTCCAGGACAATAGTGGCTTCACAGCCAAGAATTTGCTTCTCACCCAGAATGGCACAAGTTTGTCAATCAGCTTTCAAGGGTATGGTGATACCAGATTCATTCTGGAAAACTTTGCCCTGTCCAACCTGGATAACCTCAGCAAATCCACTGGGGCCACTGTCGATTTGGGCAATATTCTGTTTTATGGGCAAACTACTATCACCGACAGCTTTGATGTCTTCGATGCCAACTTCACCCAAAGCACTGTCTTTAAAAAAAATACAGTCACCTTCCTAAACGACCTAGACAACAATGTTAGTGGATTTGACAATTCAAATGATGTCATCAATGGTCAGGGCGGTAATGACATTATTGAAGGCTTAAGTGGCAATGACATTTTGAGGGGTGGCAATGGCAATAATACTCTCAACGGTGGCGATGGCAATGATACTCTCAATAGTGGCACCGGCAATAACACCCTCAATGGCGGGAATGGCAATGATTTTTTATATTTCTACTCCCTATCTACATTAGTGACTCAAACAGTAGACGGGGGAACAGGTAATGACAGCTTGTCTTTCAGTTATAGCAGTGCTACCACCGGAATTACTTCGACTTTCAATCCGACTACTAACACTGTAGTAATTTCGACGACACCGGACACAAGAGTGTTTAGCTACAAGAATATCGAACAATTAAATATCACGGGTACAGACTACGATGATTATCTTGTGGGAAGCAATGGTAATGATACGCTCCGCTCAGGCAATGGTAACGATACAATAGATGGCGGCGCTGGTGAAGATTTCTTAGATATTAGTCTTTCAACAGGGAATCACCTCCTCAATGGAGGCAATGGCAATGATTCTTTACAGGCCTTGATTTACTTTTACGACGAATTTGGAAATTCTGTTGACAATATCGTATCTGGCGATAACACCCTCAACGGTGGTGTTGGTAACGATACATTGAATGTTTACAATTCAAGAGGCAATAATCTATTAGATGGGGGCGATGGTAATGATTCTCTGATAGCCTATTATACCTCAGGTAATAACACCCTCAACGGTGGTGTTGGTGACGATACATTGGATGTTAGCAGTTCTTCAAGTGCCAACATATTAGATGGGGGCGATGGTAATGATTCCCTGATAGCCTCTGGTGCCATTGGTAATAACACCCTCAAAGGTGGCAATGGTGATGATACCCTTAGAGGTGGCTATGGCGATGCTATCATCATCGGTGGCAACGGTAACGATCGGCTCTTTGGAGAAGGTGGTACTGATACCTTTGCTTTCAGTAGTTTCGATGAAGGTCTCGATCTGATACGTGACTTCGGTGCCGTTAATGAACCAAATGAACTAATTCAGGTGTCGGCTGCTGGTTTTGGTGGCGGTTTATCAGCAGGTGTACTTCAGGCAAGTCAGTTTACACTTGGAGAATCTGCAACCACTACCAGCCAGCGATTTATTTATAACTCCACTACAGGTGCATTGTTCTTTGACTCTGATGGTAGTGCAGGCGCATTTACTCAGGTACAATTTGCCGGATTATCTCCTGGGTTGTCACTAACGAACAACAATTTTGTGGTTGTTTAATCGTTATTTGAGTTTCATCACTTAGCCGCAAAGGACAAAAATAATCTAAAGACTGAATAAGGTATGCTGAAAGCTTCAACTTTTGGCAGATTATTTGTGCGCTCAAACAGCACTAACTCGATTATTGACAACTAAAGTTACTCCAAAAATCGATTCAATCAGGAAAAACTTATGGCAATTATCATTGGAACCAACGGTAACGATACCCTACAGAGCGCTTCAAATTACAACGATGACACTCTAACTAGTGGCGAGAAGTACAACACCCTAACTGGTGGCGGTGGCAATGATATATTTCCTGACGGCAACTTAAACTTAATTAATACGATCGCCGATTTCGGTGGAGTAGGTAAAGGAACAAACCCAACAGCAGCAGTCATTGCCGAAGTGGATACCCTAAGTTTCCAGAAATCTAGTAGCTTCACTGCACAAAACTTGCTCCTCACCCAGAATGGCACAAGTTTGTCAATCAGCTTTCAAGGGTTTGATTTTTACAAATTTATCCTGGAAAACTTTGCCCTAGAAACCCTGGATAACTTAAGCTTATCCACTGGAGCCACTGTAGATTTGGGCAATATTCTGTTTTATGGGCAAACTACGATCGCCGACAGCTTTGATGTCTTCGATGCTAACTCCACTCAAAGCACTGTTTTTAGAAAAAACACAGTCACATTCTTAAACGACCTAGACAACAATGTTAGTGGATTTGACAATTCAAATGATGTCATCAATGGTCAAGGGGGTGATGACATTATTGAAGGCTTAAGTGGCAATGACATTTTGAGGGGTGGTGCAGGTAATAATACCCTCAACGGTGGTGTTGGTGATGATACTTTGGATGCTGACTTCCCCTCAGGCAATAATCGGCTTTTTGGTGGCGATGGCAATGATTCTCTGACAGCCTCTGGCAACTACAGCATCTTTCTCTATTCCGGCGGAAATTTCGATGATCGCTCTTTAGGCAATAATACCCTCAACGGTGGTGTTGGTGATGATACTTTAAATGCTAGTGGTTCATTTGGCGATAACCTTTTAGATGGTGGGGATGGCAATGATTCTCTCTCCATCTCTGGGAGTCAAAGTACTGGCGAGGCCAGATCGGATAACTCTCGTTCAGATGGCAATAACACCCTCAACGGTGGTGCTGGTGATGATACCTTAAGTGCTAGTGGTTCAAATGGCGATAACCTGCTTTTTGGAGGCGATGGCAATGATTTTCTTGATATCTCTGGCTATGCTTACAATGTTTTTGTCGACTACTTCGACTCTCGCTCATCTGGCAATAACCTCCTTTCTGGGGGTGATGGCAATGATACTCTAACCACTGGTAATAACACCCTCAACGGTGGTAAAGATAGCCTCACAGGCGGCGGTGGTAAGGATAAATTTGTTTACAAAGGCTTAAGCAACGACACGGCTAATCCTTACAGAGGCAACGACGCAATTAATACTGGCACTCATACGATCGCCGATTTTACTGGAGTAGGTAAAGGAACAAACCCCACAGCAGCAGTCATAGCCGAAGTGGATACTCTGATATTCCAGGACAACAGTGGCTTCACTGCCGACAATTTGCTTCTCACCCAGAATGGCACAAGTTTGTCAATCACCTTTCAAGGGTATGGTATCAGATTCATCCTGGAAAACTTTGCCCTAGAAAACTTGGATAACCTCAGCAAATCTACTGGAGCCACTGTAGATTTGGGTAATATTCTGTTTTATAGGCAAACTACTATCACTGACAGCTTTGATGTCTTCGATGCCAACTTCACCCAAAGCACTGTGTTTAAAAAAAACACAGTCACTTTCCTAAACGACCTAGACAACAATGTTAGTGGATTTGACAATTCAAATGATGTGATCAATGGTCAAGCAGGTGATGACATTATTGAAGGCTTAAGTGGCAATGACATTTTGAGGGGTGGCGATGGCAATGATACTCTCAATGGTGGCGATGGCAATGATACTCTCGATGGTGGCGATGGCAATAACACCGTCAATGGCGGGAATGGCGATGATTCTTTAAATTTCTACTCTTTATCTACGTTAGTGACTCAAACAGTAGACGGGGGAACAGGTAACGACACCTTGTCTTTGAGTTATAGCAGTGCTACCACCGGAATTACTTCGACTTTTGATGCGA
Organism: Nostoc sp. LEGE 12454; assembly: GCF_056620565.1. Lineage (NCBI taxonomy): Bacteria > Bacillati > Cyanobacteriota > Cyanophyceae > Nostocales > Nostocaceae > Nostoc > Nostoc sp. LEGE 12454. The sequence continues at coordinate 38,092 of NZ_JBWQXL010000005.1, read as the reverse complement.
CTACTAACATTGGAGCAATTTCTTCAACGGCGGACACAACAGTGTTTAGCTACAAGAACATCGAACAATTAAATATCACAGGTACAAACTACAATGATTATCTTCTGGGAAGCAATGGTAATGATACGCTCCGTTCAGGCAATGGTAACGATACAATAGATGGCGGCGCTGGTGAAGATTTCTTGGATATTAGTTTTTCAAAAGGAAATCACCTCCTCAATGGAGGCGATGGCAATGATTCTTTACAGGCGTCGAGTCAAATTTACGGCGAATTCGGAAATTACGTTGGAAGTAGCGCCCTTGGCAATAACACCCTCAACGGTGGTGCTGGTAACGATACATTGAATGTTGAGAGTTCAGGAGACGATAATCTATTAGATGGGGGCGATGGTAATGATTTTCTCTATATCCCTTCTTTCACTACCTCTGGTAATAACACCCTCAACGGTGGTGTTGGTAACGATACATTAGGTGTTTACGGATCAACAGGCAATAATTTATTAGATGGGGGCGATGGTAATGATTCCCTGATAGCCTCTTATTCCTCAGGAAATAATAACACCTTCAAAGGTGGCAATGGTGATGATACCCTCAGAGGCGGTGAGGGCGATGCGATCATCATCGGTGGCAAGGGTAATGATAGGCTTTTTGGGGAACGTGGTACTGATACCTTTGCTTTCAATAGTTTCGATGAAGGTCTCGATTTGATACGTGACTTCGGTGCGATTGATGAACCTAATGAACTAATTCAGGTGTCGGCTGCTGGTTTTGGTGGCGGTTTATCAGCAGGTGTACTTCAGGCAAGTCAGTTTACACTTGGAGAATCTGCAACCACTAGCAGCCAGCGATTTATTTATAACTCCACTACAGGTGCATTGTTCTTTGACTCTGATGGTAGTGCAGGCGCATTTACTCAGGTACAATTTGCCGGATTATCTCCTGGGTTATCACTAACGAACAACAATTTTGTGGTTGTTTAATCGTTATCCTCTATTTGCATGGACAACAGTAGTACAATGTCTAAACTAGTTTTGAGGGTTTGTAGTAAGGACTTTAGTGCTTAAAGGATAAGGACTAAAGTCCTTACTACGAACTTACTTACCCATCAATTTAAACTTGGCAGACTAGTAGGGTGCGTTACGCTAACCCTTAAATTACGAATTACGAATTACGAATTACGAATTACGAATTACGAATTACGAATTACGAATTATTTTAATCCCTTCGATTTGCGAAACTCCTGGACAACATCTTTAATATCACGTAATTCCCCCTCAACTAAATAGTTTAACTGTCGCATTTCATCTGCCGAAATCTTTCCAGCGAGGGAAGCGATCGCTGTTCTTAATTCGGGATATTTTTTTAAGGTTTCTTGTCGGACAATTGGTACAGTTTCGTAAGGTGGAAAATAATGTTTATCATCTTTTAGTACAACTAAACCCAAACGAGAAATCTGTCCGTCAGTGGAATTACCCGCTACCATATCCACTTGTTTTTGAATCAAAGCACGATATATTAAACCCAAGTCCATAATTTGGGGAGCTTTTGCAAAACGTAAATCGTAAGTTTTAGCTAATCCTGGGAAACCATCTTCCCGTTCTAAGAATTCGTAGCCGAAACCACCACGCCACTGCGGTGTATATTGAGTAGCTTGGGAGAGAGTTTGAATATTGTTGCGTTTGGCATCTTCACCCCGAATAATCATCGCAAAAGTGTTTTCAAAACCCAAGCTAGGCATCACTTCCAGATTGAACTGCTGGGCATATATTTGTTTTATTATTTCGTAAACTTTTTTGGAGTTATTAACTGGTTTTTGCTTCAAAATTGCAGTCAAAGCTGTGCCTGTATACTCAATATAAGCATCAATTATCCCAGCCTTAATAGCGTTATGACAAACAAATGAACCACCTAAACGGGGACGACGAGCTACTTTTAAATTAGTTGTTGCCTCGATTTGCTGCGCTAACAATTCACCTAAAATATCTTGTTCGGTAAAATCTTTGGAAGCAACAACTATATTAGCATCGTTATTACTATTGATATTTCCCGTGCAGCCAGTAATGACCAGTAACAAAGCAAAAGTTAAAAAGCACAATGCCAAAAATCTTTTCATTACTTAACTTTTAATTTTTAATTTATTCTCCATCAAGCCAATTGCGAAGTCAGCCAATAATGCAATTGCCGCCGCCGGAACTGCACCAGCTAAAATTAACTGATTGTTCACTACTGATATGCCGCGAAAAATAAACACTCCTAAACCACCTGCACCAATTGCGGCTGCAATAGTTGCAATACCAATGGCAATGACTGTTGCTACTCGTACTCCTGCCAAAATGACTCCCAGTGCTAAGGGAATCTCAACTTGTAATAATAATTGTCTATCTGTCATTCCCATGCCTCTCCCAGCTTCTCGAATCGCTGGATCTACGCCAGTAATACCTGTGTAAGTGTTACGAATTATCGGCAGCAGGGAATATACAGTCAGAGCAACAATTGCTGGTACTGCGCCAATTCCGCCAATTATGGGAACAGGAATGAGTAAGCCAAACAGCGCCAAACTGGGAATAGTTTGAAAAATATTTGCTATGCCGAGAATTGGTTGGCGGAGATAGGTTTTACGTGTAATTAAAATACCTAGTGGAATGCCTACAAGGATGGCAATTCCAATGGCAATGCCTACTAAAAATAGATGTTCTAGAGTATGCTGAAGAATTTCTGGGGCATACTTAACCAGGAAGAAATTTTTCATAAAGTATCTTGCAGGGAACGCAGACATTGAAGAAAGGCGAGACTTTCTGGGTGTTGCGATCGCATAAATTCATCTTTCGTCCCCAATACTACCAATTCTCCGCCAGACATTAAACCAATTCTTGATGCCAAAACCAAAGCTTCTTGAATATCGTGGGTGACAAACACAACAGTTTTACCTAACTCTTGCTGCAAATGTCGAAACTCTTGTTGCAGTTCTAGCCGCGTAATTGGATCGAGTGCGCCAAAGGGTTCATCCATCAGCAACACTGGCGGATCTGCTGCTAAAGCCCTGGCTACCCCGACTCTTTGCCTTTGTCCTCCCGAAAGTTCGTGCGGGTAACGCCCAGCGAATTGTGCTGGTTCTAAGCCTACCAATTGCAACAGTTCATAAACCCGCATTTTAATTTGTTTTGGTTGCCAGCCTTCTAAAGACGGAACTAAACCCACATTGCGTTCAACTGTGAAATGAGGAAATAAACCAATTTCTTGAATAACGTAACCAATTTTTCGCCGCAGTTTAATTTCATCCCATTCAGTTGTGGGAATGCCATCAAATAAAACTTCGCCTTGTGTAGGTGTAAATAGGCGATTAATTAACTTCATTGTTGTAGTTTTGCCGCTACCACTGCGCCCAAGTAATACCAGCGCTTCTCCTTGGCGGATGGTGAAATTGAGATTTGACACCATTGGGCGATGGTTGCGGCTAAAAGTGACATCGCGGAATTCGACGGCAGTTTGGTTATTTTGCGGCATGAGTAGCTTTTGGTGGACGCTAGCTATTGTAGTGCTGATTTTGCTAGCTTGCTAACGCCCATTTGCTTTTCCTAAAATTAATCTGAGTGGCGATTTTCTCCAAAGTAGGGAGTACCTAAAGCTTTCGGGGGTGTAGATTTCCCCACCAATCCTATTAATGCTAATAAAGCGATCGCATAAGGTAGCATTACTAAAAATTGGTAAGGTATATTTGCCCCTAATGCCTGAATTCGCAGTTGTAAAGCTTCTGTAGCCCCAAACAGCAAACAAGCCAAAGCACTACCTACAGGATGCCATCTGCCAAAAATTAATGCTGCGATCGCAATAAATCCTTTACCAGCACTCATCCCTTCGGCAAAAAATCTTACTTGTACCAGAGTTAAATAAGCACCTCCTAAACTCGCAAGAGTGCCACTAATCACCACTGCGATATAACGAACAAATGGTACGGAAATTCCAGCCGTTTCAGCAGCTTTCGGAGATTCACCCACTGCCCGCAATGTCAATCCAAAGCTAGTTTTAAATAAAATGTATGTAGTTAAAATAACTAAAATAAATAGTAAATATACTAAAAAATCTTGTTGAAATAGTAGCGGCCCGATCAGGGGAATATTAGCTAAACCAGGAATCATAATTGCCCCGATTCCAGGTAACTGCTGCGTACTACTGCCACTAAACACTAACCGTGCCAAAAATGATGTTAATCCAGATGCAACAAGATTAATTGCTAGCCCAGATACCAATTGATCGACACGCAAAGTTACACATAGAAAAGCATGGAGTAGTCCGACTAATCCCCCAGAAATCAAGGACGCGAGGATACCAAGCCAGGGATTACCAGTGTAGAAAGTAGCGGCAGCACTAGTAAAAGCACCCGTAAGCAACATTCCTTCTAAGGCGATATTTAACACTCCCGATCGTTCCGAGTACAATCCTCCAAGGGCTGCAAATGCTAGGGGGACGGCTAGACGTAAAGTAGCTACCAAGTAATCAGAGAAGAAGTTGAGATTATTCATAGAGTTATACCATTGTAGAGACGCGATTCATCGCGTCTTTACCCAAGGATATGTTGCAATCATTAATTGAATTGGTATGATTTTTAAACGCAAAGGTTCGCGGAGGGAAGCGCAAAGTATCGCAGAGTTTTCTTTGTGTTCCTCTGCGTTAAACCTTCGCGTCCCTTTGCGTTTTTACTCTTATTTCTCTTTCCAGCGCGAAACCGATCGCAATAAATAACACCATAAACCCCTGAATCGCGTAAACTACAGTTACCGGGACACCTGCACTACGCTGCATCACATTTGCACCACTGCGAAGGGCTGCAAAAAACAAAGAAGTTAAGACTACACCGACAACACTACCACGACTTAAAAAAGCGATCGCAATGGCATCAAATCCATAACCTGGGGAAACTTGTTCAAATAGCCGATATTTCAACCCCATCACCTCACAACTCCCAGCTAACCCAGCTAACCCACCCGCACAAGCCATCACCAGCATAATGGTACGTTCAACAGATATGTGGGCATAACGGGCAGCAATCGGGTTAAATCCCACTGCTGTAATTTGATAACCTAGAGGCGATCGCACTAACAATACCCATAAAATACCTGCGGCAATTAAACCGAATAAAATCCCAGCATGGGCGAGGCTTTGGGGTAAGATAATCGGCAAACGCGATGTTTTGGCAATTAATGGCGAATAAGGACTAGGCGCACCTGTTGCCATTAATGGATTTTGGACGAGGTAGCTAACTAAATTCACTGCAATATAGTTGAGCAACAAGGTAGTAATTACCTCATTCACTCCACGCATGGCTTTGAGATAACCAGGAATCCAACCCCAAACTGCACCAAAGAAAAATCCTGCTAAAAGTGCTAAGGGGATATGAATCACCGCTGGTAATCCTTGCACATATAACCCAATTAAAGTACTTCCCAACGCACCCAGATAAATTTGTCCTTCTCCACCGATATTAAATTGCCCAGCCCGCAACGCTACTAATACGCCTAAACTGGTGAATAATAGCGGTGTCATTTTGGTGAGGGTGTTACCAAATCCAAAGTAGGTAGAGAGAGATTCTTGAAATAGAATGCTGTATGCAGTGATGGGATTTGCCCCAGCAATCAGCATGAGGATAGCACCAACAATGAGGGCAGAGGCGATTGCAATCAGCGGTGATAGTATGGGCAGCAATCTAGGATGAATCCGATTAATTAGTGTCAGCACGAGCCTAACCCAATAGAACGCTTGCACTGAAGCATAACTGGGAACATAGAAAATTGCATTTTGAAACTTTCCTAAAGCGATCGCCTTCTCTACATTTCTCAATAAACCTCATCATGAGTGCCAATATCGATTAGCACGATCGTATCTTCAGCCTCATCAGGATTGGGCTGAAACGTGTAGATAATACGGCAATCATACTCTACCCAACAAGCCCATAAACCCTCTAAATCACCTTTTAACTTATGTGATTTTAAAGTAGGTGTAAATGGATCGGTTACAAGTAATTCCAAAACTTCAAAAATTGCTTCTTCTAAGCGAGGATTTTTACGAATAAGTCGTTTAAAAGCACGCTTAAAGCTACTATCCCAAACAAGAACTCTCATCCTTCACTTAGCAAATCAGCCCGCAGATCCTCGATATTACCATGCTTGGCTGTACCTGTTCTAATTGCTTTCAGGGTTTGTGCAGCATTTGCCGCAATTTCTTTACGCCGTTGTTCAATGCGTCTTTTAGAAATTAGTTCGAGTAGTAAATCTTGCTCTTCGGTTGACAGAGCCTCTACATATTCAATGACTGTCTGAAAAGATAGAGAGTTGCTCATCAGCAATATTGATATCTTTGAACAATTAGGCACTTTCTCATTTTATTGCATTTCTCGATCGCAATGGGCACAAAATAATTCGTAATTAATTAATTCCCCCAGCCATCAACAAACCAATTTCTTCCACCTTCGCCGTGGCTGCATCCAAAATCGCCACAAACTCACCTCTGTAGATTACGGCAATGCGATCGCTCATTGCCATCACTTCTTCTAACTCAGTAGAAATATACAAAATTGCCGCACCGCGATCGCGTTCTGTTAAGATTCGAGACTGGACGGCTATTGTCGCCCCGACATCTAACCCCCTTGTAGGTTGCATAGCGATAATTAAAGCTGGTGTTTGCGCCAGTTCTCGCGCTAACACCACTTTTTGTTGATTTCCTCCCGAAAGCTGACTTACCAAGATATCTTTCCCTGATGCTCGAATGTCAAACTCTTGCATTGCAGCTTGGGCACGATTTGCGATCGCTTCTGGTTGTAACAAAAAACGGTGACAAAATGGCAGATATTTAAAAGCTTTTAAAATCAAATTTTGGGCGATGCTAAATTGCAACACCAATCCCATTGTCTGCCTATCTTCTGGAATATAGCCTACTGAGGAATGCTTGGGCGTAAACTCAATTTTACCATGCTTAATAGTCCGCACAAAAGCGATGGCATCAGCTAATTCTCGCTGTCCATTGCCATCGACACCAGCAATTCCTAAAATTTCTCCCGCCCGCAGTTCAAAAGATACATTATTTACAGCCAGAATATTTCTTTTATCAGCAACTTGCAAATTTTGCACCGATAGGATGATTTCTCCTGGCAATGTCGGACTTTTATTTAACTGTAAAGCTACTTCCCGTCCTACCATTAATGTTGCTAACTGTTGAGGTGTCGCCGCTTTAGTTGATGTTGTTGCTACTACCTTTCCCTGGCGCAAAACTGTGACTGAATCACAGAGATTCATTACCTCTTCTAATTTATGACTGATAAAAATGATTGTGTTACCTGCGGCTGCCAATTGGCGCAAGATAGTAATTAATGATTCTACTTCTGGCGGTGTCAAAACTGCTGTAGGTTCATCAAGAATCAACAACTTTGCTCGACGGTAGAGAACTTTGAGAATTTCTACCCGTTGTTGTGCGCCAACAGATAAATTTTCAACTTTGGCAGTGGGGTCAATTTCTAATCCATAAGCTTGGGATAAGGTGGCGATTTCTTGCTGTTTATCTTCTAGATTTAGCCGCCAAGTTTTCTCCATCCCTAAGATGATATTTTCTGTGACAGTAAGTTTCGGTACAAGCATGAAGTGTTGGTAAATCATGCCAATCCCTAATTTAATTGCCTCATTTTGTGAAGTGATTTTTATTGGTTGTTCTTGAAGATAAATCTCACCAGCATCAGGTTGATAGAGTCCACTAATAATATTCATTAAAGTGCTCTTGCCTGCGCCATTTTCGCCTAGTATTGCATGGATCGTTCCAGATGCAACAGAGAGATTGATATTGTCGTTAGCGGTAAAAGACCCAAAGCGTTTGGTAATATTGTTTAAGCGTAAATAGTTCATATTCACAAAACTCATAGCTCGTAGTGAGCACTATAGTATACCTCTTGCAAAAATCCCTAACCCCTCGCCTTGCCCCCATTGTAGAGACGCGATTCATCGCGTCTAAAATACCGGCCCATTAGACAGACGCGGTAAATCGTCGCGCATTAGACAGACGCGATAAATCGCCGTCTCTACAAAGACAATTATTCCTGTTTTTTAATCTAGTCTGCTAAAGCTATGTTGTCGTTTTCTTCAAGCAACGCGTATCCTTACCAGCCTCTTTACAGTCTTCAAAAACAATTTTCTTATTAACAATTTCTTGGTTTGCATTCAATACCTTTTGCTTAACTGCTTCCGGTATGATTGCTCCGAATTTACCTAAAAATAAGATATCTGTTCTTTCTAACCCAATTGTATATATTTGCCCTTTAATTTGTTTTTGTTTAGCTAATTCTCCTATATAAGCTATGGCTAAATCTAAGCGTTTGACAGGGCTGGTTAAGACAGCTTTTGGTGCAACATCTAATTGATCCTTGGTGTTACCAAAAGCATATACTCCTTTTTCACCTGCTGTTTGTAAAACTGCGGCTGAAGCATTATCTAACCATTGATAGATGACATCAGCCCCGGAAGAAATTAATGCCAGAGTCGCTTCCTTCGCTTTTGAAACATCATTCCAATCACCTGTAAAAGTAGAAGTAATTTGGATATTTGGTTTAACAGACTTTGCTCCTAATTCAAATCCCCGTAGTTCTCCCTCGGTAGCGGGAAACTTCTCTCCAGCAATATAAGCTAATTTATTAGATTTAGTCACAGAAGCACCGATAATGCCACACAAATAACTAGCTTGTAGGTGATCTATTCGTAAAGAAGCAATATTCTCACCCTTGAGATTACCATTTACTCCCACAAAAAATGTGTTGGGGAACTGTGAGGCGACTTGTTCAATTGCGGCATCAAATTGTCCGCCATGCGCGAAGATGAGATTGTAGCCTTTACGAGCAAAATCTGTTAATACTTCTGTTTGATCTGCTTGTGCTACTTTTTCGACATAGGCGGTTTCTGCACCTAGCTTTTGTTTTGCTAGATTGATTCCTTCATAACCAGATTGATTCCAGCCTTTATCGGTAATCGTGCCAGGGAGAGCGATCGCTATTTTAAACCCTTCAGCACCACCGGTTGTTGTAGCTGTTGGTGTCGTCTGATTGCTGCAAGCTTGCAGCAGTAAACTAGTACTAAACCCTGCTGAACCGAGCAAGATAAATTCACGCCGACTAAAGTTTGTTGTCATACCTCGCCTTCAGATAGCTTTTTGAGTTATTTCAACACTCTAAAGTCGGAGGTGGTACTTTGGAAACAATTTTTCCCGGATTTATTAAAGACGCGATAAATCGCCGTCTCTACAAGAATCAGTCTTTTGTAGAGACGGCGATTCATCGCGTCTATTGCATTTTATGCAGTTTTAGCATTTTCATCAGATGCTTGTTCTGCAACATTTTTCAAGCGGCTCGATCTGATTTTGCGGATGCGATCGCTATAGCGAACACCACCCGCCATTTCATATTCGCGGCTGTCTTTGCCGTACTTGATACCAACTACCATCAGCATCTTCTCAGAAAGCTGACTCAAGTTTTTTTCCATCTCTTCAATTTCAGTTTTAGAAGAGTCAACTACAGACAGAGCAGTATTATAAACATCAATTTTGTTGCGTAATTGGTCGATTGACTCAACTAATTTTTCTAGACTATAATCTTCATCAAATTTGATGCTTGGAACAATCGATTTCAGTCCAGCCGATCTTAACTGAGCTTTTTCTAAAACACGGGATGTACGTTTTTTACGAGACATAAAACTACTCCTTTAAAATTCTTATAGAGCTAGCTTGCCTCAATTAAACTGCATTCTGGTTCAGCAAAACTCGCAGTTTTTGTAATAAATTTTTCAAGTTATAGCAGTAAAATTTCGGAATTTTATTACTAGATATTGGTATTTATATAGATAATTGTCTAAGCTTCATCAAAACTTTAAGGGACACTGCTCCCACAAGTTGCGAAGCTGCTTCCACAAGTTCTGTAGCTGCTCCCACAAGTTCTGTAGCTGCTCCCGTAAGTTCTGTAGCTGCTCCCACAAGTTCTGTAGCTGCTCCCGTAAGTTCTGTAGCTGCTCCCATAAGTTTTGTAGCTGCTCCCGTAAGTTGCGAAGCTGCTTCCATAAGTTTTGTAGCTGCTCCCGTAAGTTGCGAAGCTGCTCCCGTAAGTTGGGGAGTACGTAGGCAAAAAGCTTGTAAACGATCGCTTTATTCTGTAAGAAAGAGTGATATAAGCGATGCCTACGGCGGTAAACTACGCAGTTTGTAGAAGGGCGATCGCCATTACCATATAGTTTGAACAAGATATTGTGTAATTTGCCGATCAATTGTCACAATTGGCAAATTCTCTACTTGGCTTTGAGCAATCAAAATCCGATCAAATGGATCTCGGTGGATATTTGGTAAACTAGCAACTTGCAAAACATGGCTCATTTGAATAGATAAACTTTCAAAGCGATTGATTGCCAGACGAGTTGGAATATATTGTTCTACAGGTTCAGGTAAAGTCAGTTTCCCTAATTTATTTTTGATGACAATTTCCCATGCACTTACCACGCTCAAAAATAGGATGTTACCTGAATCAGCAATTACGTTACGAGCATTGGCAGATAATTGAGGATCATTTGTTACCCACCAAATGAATGCATGGGTATCCAGTAAAGCTCTCATTACTAAACGAGGTTAGAATTTTCAAAATCACTCAATATTTCTTCTGGTAAAGGCTCGTTGAAATCTGGTGCAATAAACACTTTACCTTTATCTAAGCCTGGAATGCGAGGAGAACTGGTATTTGTAAGAGCAACTAGACGTGCAACTGGAATCCCCTGTTCAGCAATCACGACTTCTTCACCGAGCAATACCTGACTCAGAAGTTCGCTAAATTTGGCAGTTGCTTGGGCAACGTTGACAGTAATAGTCATCTGCCTTGGTAATTAATTCCTAATATTCTTTACGATAACACTAGATGAGTGGGCGATCGCGATCGCAGTTTAGCAAATCCAATTGCTGCGCCGCATCACTGGCGATCGCTCATCAAGAGTCTAGACAATTTCTGTGATGATTTTATGACTAATTGCGATCGCTCACTCATGGACACCAAAGAGAGTTTGTAAATTCGATACCTGATTGATGGTTGAGTAGCTGTAAAAGGCGATCGCACTTCGTTTAAAACTATAAATACTGCATATCTATGTCTCCGTGTCTCCCCGTCCCCGTATCCCCGTGTCTCTTTACCGCCACCATCGCCCCACATCTACAATTGCACGGGCAATTTCTGCTGTTGCTGCTTCACCACCTAATGCAAAGATAACTGGAAATAATGCTTGAATATCTTGCAGCAAATTATGCCGAATGCGAAGGGATAGCTGATGAAGTGTATCTTGCCAAAAAGGAAAAAGTTCGGCAGCTGGCATTTGTGACAAACAGGAAGCTAAGGCACTCAAGGCATCGGCACGAGAATCCTCATCCTGAATCGCCCTGGCAGCAGCAAGGGCTTCTGGCCAAACTTCTGGCAGTTTCTCAGCTAAGGCTCTCAAGGCATTGGCACGAGAATGCTCATCCTGAATCGTCCTGGCAGCAGCAAGGGTTTCTGGCAATAACTCTGGTGGCAGTTTCTCAGCTAAGGCATTCAAGGCTTTGGCACGAGAATGCTCATCCTGAATCGCCCTGGCAGCAGCAAGGGCTTCTGGCAATAACTCTGGTGGCAGTTTCTGGGCTAAGGCACTCAAGGCTTTGGCACGAGAATGCTCATCCTGAATCGCCCTGGCAGCAGCAAGGGCTTCTGGCAACAACTCTGGTGACAGTTTCTGGGCTAAGGCACTCAAGGCATCGGCACGATAATCCTCATCCTGAATCGCCCTGGCAGCAGCAAGGGCTTCTGGCAAAACTTCTGGCAGTTTCTGGGCTAAGGCACTCAAGGCATTGGCACGAAAATCCTCATCCTGAATCGCCCTGGCAGCAGCAAGGGCTTCTGGCAAAACTTCTGGCAGTTTCTCAGCTAAGGCACTTAAGGCATTGGCACGAGAATGCTCATCCTGAATCGCCCTGGCAGCAGCAAGGGCTTCTGGCAATAACTCCGGTGGCGGTTTCTCAGCTAAGGCTCTCAAGGCTTCGGCACGAAAATCCTCATCCTGAATCGCCCTGACAGCAGCAAGGGCTTCTGGCAACAACTCTGGTGGCAGTTTGTCAGCGAAGGCTCTCAAGGCTTCGGCACGAAAATCCTCATCCTGAATCGCCCTGACAGCAGCAAGGGCTTCTGGCAACAACTCTGGTGGCAGTTTGTCAGCTAAGGCACTCAAGGGTTCGGCACGATATCTCTCATCCTGAATTGCCCTGGCAGCAGCAAGGGCTTCTGGCAATATGTCTGGCATTTTGTCAGCTAAGGCACTCAAGGCATTGGCACGATAATGCTCCTTCTGAATCGCCCTGGCAGCAGCAAGGGCTTTTTGCAGTGCTAATTTTTGAAGATTTGGTGGCAAATAATTGACTAGTTTTGTCAGCGAGTCGATTTTATTTTCTAGTTGTGGTTTTTGCAGGGCATAAGCTAGTCCTTGTTCGGGAGTCCACATCTTGTTTTTGACCAACGCTACCAGCAGATTTGCTGGTAGATTATCTGCCAAACTATTCATCGATGCAGTAATCAAAGCATAACGCCACTGCAAGCTTAGTGTTGATTCAGTCCGATTCGCTTCTGCTAGTTCCCAGGCACGAGAAATATCTGTGATGTAACCGCCAGTTTGTGCCAATTTCTCCCGCACTTCATACCAGCCATTGCTTCCAGTTCCCGACTCTTCCCGCAATAACTGGTGAATCTCTTCTAACTGTCCAGCCTTTTCCAAATGCCAAACTAAATACTGATGAATGTAACCATCATCGAGTAAAGTATGCCATAAACCATTCTGGGTTTTCTGCCGATACTTCTTTAAAAAAGCAGCGTGAACATCAGCAAGGTTTAAACCCAACCCAGCCAAATCTCCTCGGCGCTTTGGCTCAGAGGGAGCAGTTAACAAATTACAAGCTAAATCGTGGAATAAGTCATGTAAGCGATAGGTAGGCATACCATCAGCAAGCGGTACTCCTGTTAATAGCAATGCTTTATTCCGTAAATATTGCAACATCTTGGCAGCATCACGCTTATCCATCTGCCACAGCGTTGCCGCCATCATCTTATTAATGTTGACATCCTCCGGCAACACCCCTAACCAAGAGAAATGCTGCTGCTTTTCTGGTGGCATTCTCTTGACACTCAAATTTAATGATGCCGTTAAACTCAGGCGTTTTAAACTAGCCTCATCAGTAATTTCTTCGGCTTCCGGTCGGTCAAAACTTGTTAATCTGGCTACTTCTTGCTGAATATCCGCCAACAGTTCATTCCAAGTCGTACCACAGGCAACTTCGGCGGCTGCAAGTTCCAATGCTAGAGGAAGATAACCAACACCTTTGGCTAAATTTTCTGCTGAGTGACGTTCTGTGCCTGTAATCTCGCGTCTTAATTTCTTGGTCAGCAATTCCATTGCCTGGTCTGGTTTCATTATATCCAGACTGTAGATGTTGGCTGCTAAGGCATCGGCAATGTGACCTTCACGAGTAGTTACTAAAACTTGACAACGCGCCCCACCAAAATTAAATGCTTGTGCATCTTCGGTATTCCAAGCATCATCCACCACCAGCAACACAGCTTTGTCATAAAGCAGAGTCCGCAAATGCGAGGAAGTTGCTTCTACACTTGTAGGTTTAAAGCTATAGTCTCCTAATGCTTGCACCCAGCCACTAAGTAAAGAAAGGACATTGGGTTGTTGACCTAATGTTGCCCAAAGAATGCCATCACAAAAACGAGATTGTATTTCTGGATTATGGGCTAAAGCCGCAGCTAAAGTAGATTTGCCCACGGAACCCAAACCGTGAATCGCAGTAATTACTAAAGTGCGACTATCAGACGATGAACCATTTAAAAGACGAGTCTTTAAATCATCGCTGTACTCTGGGCGTTCTACAAAGTATGTGGGTAAAGGTGGGGCTTGAAATATACTTGTGTTACCTAACCCCCTAACCCCCTTCCCTACAAGGGAATGGGGAAAATTCAAAGCCTCTCTCTCTGTGGGGGAGAGGTTTGGAGAGGGGTTATTTAATTTAGATTTCTCTGGTCTACTACTTTCCCAAGCCTCATCAAACCGTTTTAAGTTCCTTTCCCTATCTCTTGACCATAGCTTGAGTGTAAAGTGCCATTCCTCAACACCCTTGGTTTGCAGACGGTTATCTTCCAGAATCTTCAAAAAATCCTTCAGCAAATTCAGCGCTTCTCGAATTTGCGCTTTAGTTAACTTGCCAGAATATTTGTCTTTTTGCGTCAGCAACTCCAACGTGACTAACGTAGTCTGCACAGTCAGCTTGGGGTTAGCGCTGTCTGCTTCTTTCCAGTCGGACTCAATTTTAAAGTTACCATCCTCAAATTCCCCATCGACAAAACAAAGTAACGCCTCTAGCAGACGCTTGACTCGCTTTTGAATCTGAGGCCCATAGGTAGTTCGTGGCATTACATCCAAAAAATTGAGTAAGAAGTTTGGGGCTACCCCAGATTGAAACTACCACCCCAAACTCATGTAATCCAGATTCTAAGGCATTTTCAGCGACATTGGGGTATTTGCTTAGGGACACAACCCCAAAGAGAAGCTTTATCTATTAACTCTCAATACGGTTCGGTTAACGTTTTCATATTTTAAAGATCCCCCCAACCCCCCTTTTTAAGGGGGGCTTCTAAACCTCTTATACCCCCTTTTGAAGGGGGTCGCCGCAGGCGGGGGGATCTTAACCGAACCGTATTGTATCAACTCTTTGGGGTACAAACAAATGCAAGGCAAACGTCAAAATATTCTCAGTAAAACCATAGCTTTGTTGCTGGCAATGCAACTATTCTTGATTGGTTTACAAGCTAAAAGCCGAATCGACCAAGGTAACTCATCCCTTGAGGCGTTGATTTGGATGATTCAACAGTATATTCCAGTGCTGGTTAAAATTCGCAGCTTGCAGGATAAAAGGGAGAAAAACGATTCTCCAAAGCTCAAAAGTAAAAGATAAAATCGTAGGGTGTGTTAGGCAAAACGCCGTAACGCTCCGTCTAAGTTCGTTCTTCCATGCCGAAGATACGCCGAAAAACTGACTGCATCAAACTAGGAGACAAGTGATAAACTGCTTTCCAAAGGTTTGTTGTGCCTACCATGACATCAGAACGCCGATCCTTTACTGCTTCCCAAATTGATTTTGCTACATCTTCAGGCTTTTCTAGTACAGGAATTTGAATTGCTTTATCTACCAACTCAGAACGCGCTTCGGCAGTTTCCTCGTTCTTACCGCGAAAAATTGCCCGTTCCATCATTTGAGTAGTGATAAAACTGGGATAAATTCCGCTAACGTGAATCCCTTTAGGTGATAACTCTGCGTGTAGCGATTTTGTCAACCCTGTGATGGCATATTTAGTGGTTGTGTAAGGAATTTGGTAAGGAATCGGTTCTATACCACCAATAGAACTGACGTTAACAATGGTTCCTTTGCGACGTTCTGAGAAATGGGGCAGGATGGCATTAATAGTATGGATGTAGCCCCACAAATTGGTATCAATCATCTGATGCCAATCATCTAAGCTAAAATCCTCGACGGGCCCTAAGCAAAAGATACCTGCATTATTAATTAATACGTCTATGTTACCAAAATGTGCGATCGCCTTCTGGATCAGGTTGTTTACTTGTAAAGGATCTTTCACATCTGTTGAAATAGCGATCGCTTCTCGTCCAAGTTCCCGTATCTGTGCAGCAGTAGCTTCTAAACGGTCAAGTTGACGGGCTGCCAACACAACATCATAGTTGTGACGGGCGAATAATAATGCTGTAGCTTTGCCAATCCCTTGAGATGCGCCTGTAATAATTACTGTATTTGTCATAATGTCAGTTGCTTTTTCTTGTGCGTCTTAGAGGTTGTTTTAAAAATGGTACACAAGCTATCCAAAACTTTAAATCCTCCTTTTTCAGGAGGATTTTGAGAAGCTTATATTGGTATTGAGCCGAGATCCGAATAAAATTTATACCTGGCTGACACTACTAACTCGCCACAGCGATCGCAATTAGCGCGTAGTTGTGTCCCGCAAGGATAACAATACTTAGCTTGAACGGTATAATAAATTGTTAGGCCCTGCTGCATCTCCTTCACCATAGCTCTTATGTCAGATCAACCTGCACCAGAAATCGAACTGCTCCGTGCGGCTTACGCGGCCTTCAACGCGCGAGACATTGACGCTGCCCTTGCCCTCATGACTCCAGACGTGGTTTGGCCGAAAGCTTTCAAAGGCGGTTTTGTCCGTGGGCCTGAAGAAGTTCGCGCTTACTGGACGGAGCAATGGAGCGAGATCGATCCGCACGTCGAGCCGGTTTCCTTTTACTCGGAGGAGGCCGGACACATTTTGGTCGATGTGCATCAGGTCGTGCGTGACTTAGTTGGAGCAGTTCTTGCCGATGAGCACGTAGGCCATCGATTCACCCTTGAACACGGCTTGATTCAAGTCATGGAAGTGTGTCCACTTCCATCGTCCACCCCAAAAGCCTAACCACGCGCTCCAGCAAACAGGACATTGAGCCGATTAATCAACAACGCCAATTATTGCTGCGTTCTAATTTCCTTGAGTAACGCCTCATCAGAATATTCTTCTTCCCATTTACCCTGTAGCTTCAGCCGTACAGACTGTGCGCCGCCACTAGGAGTACAGACAACCCAGTAAGTATCTGGTTCTCCTTCGACCTTAGCTGCATCTTCAGCTTTTGAAGTATCAGAAAGACCTGAAAATGCTTGAATACAAGTCCATGTAATTCCATCTGAATCTTTAATTTCTCTTTCCATGTCTATTTTTAGTTAACGTGAACTGGGTAAAATTTCTGGGCGATCGTCCAAACTGAGGAGGAATTGAATTAAATCTGTCTGTTCTTGAGTGGTAAAGCCAGCTTTTGCATCTACCCAATAACCATGACCTCTGCCGTCTACATTCGACTTTTGCAAATCTGGATTAGCTTGGTTAGCTGCAACCATTGTCTCACGAAGATTACGATCGACTAACACCCGTAAGCTTGCTTGTGCATCGGGTAAAATATTTTGCATTAATGTACCAGCCATCCCAAGTTGCTCAGAATTTGCCACCACAAATCGTCCGTTTTGTTCATCTTGCTTTAATGCTGAAGCACTAGCAGCCACGCCACCATCATGTAAATAAGGCGCAGTTAGATACAACCCAATCAAGCTTGGTACTTTATAACCACCGACTGGATTATTGATACCAAAAGCTAACTGTTGTGCTTTTTGTGGCGTAATATCTGTAGGAACTTCTAACACTGGAGGATTAGACGGCAAGGGAACAGAGACACTGTTAGGGTAAGTTTGGGGTGTGGTGAAGTTCTTAGCGAATGGCGCTAATGTCGGGGCGCGTGATGGTTGAGTCCCAATCTCGTTTTGAGCGATGACATCATGATTTGTAAAGTAGCGTCCACTATGACAGTCTATGCAGCCAGCACGATTAAATACAGCCGCCCCTTTTTCTAGAGATGCAACATCACTAACTTGAATCGGTGGTGGTGCCAGAGTATTTTGCCAGGCAGACATCGCATTCAGCTGTTCGCCAACGGGGAAGTCAGGAGAAGATGCCATTAAACCATCTAACATAAACGGCGAACCTTTGGGATATCCAGGCATCCGAATTACTTGATTAATTGCAGGTTCCCCAGGAGTGGGATCGATTTTGTCGAAAAATTCTGATGGTTTTGCATCTTCAGGTAATCTAAAAGCTGGATTTGCGGCATTTTGCAGAATCACGCCTAAATAGGTTTCCTTATCAATTCCTAATGTGGATTGACTGGTATCAGCGCCATTTGTCCCATCTGAGTTTGTGGCGTGAACGTTGCTATTTAAGGTAGTCAAACCGTGAAACCAACCAACTGCTGAATGACCACTCCAACCGTAAGGCCAAGCATCAAAAGTGTAAGATGATGGGATTTGTGAGGGATTGTTTACTAGAGTGCCAGTGGAATCAAAGCTTCCAGGCGGCCAAGTTAGGAGTTTTGCATCAACTGCATCTTCTAAAGTTTTGGCATCTGGTAAGCGGGATTCTTTACCGTCAGCGTTAATGTAGGTATGCTCTCCCGCCGGAATTTGAGTAGGATTAACATCTGTTTGGCGAAACATGGCTGCGGAATTAGTGGCAAATGCTAAAACCAAACCCGTATTAACGTCATTGTTTGGTGCGCCTTCTAAGATCCGTCCAGTCTTATTGTCAAGTGTGGCGTGACATAAAGCACAGGTAATACCAAATCTCAACTTACCTTTAGTGAAGCTGGCACGCATACCCAGTGGTACAAGGGAATTTGCGGGTACGTCTAATCCTGTATTCAAAAGTGTGCCAGCTTTAAAAGTGCGTCCACCGATTGTTACATCTTCATTTATAGGAATTCGGAGATTGGTTGTATGCTTACCGCCAAGTTTAGCGATCGCCTGACCCACGGTTATCATATTAATCGGGCCGTTCAGCGCCCCAACCACATCAGTTTGGAAAATTTCATTCCCAAAAGTTTCTGAGTAAAAAGCATCCCGCCCCAGCTTTAAAGTTTCCTCAGTAACAGCATAAGCCCCATTTTCAGGGGATAGTTGTTTGCGTCCATTTTCTGTATTTAGTAAACGTGTTGCCTCTTCTTTATTAATCGCGTATCCCAAAACATCATAAGAACCAACTTCTTGAGGTGCAGCCTGGGTTACAGGTGTAAAAGTCTTATCTAAACTAGGAGTTTTACCTAAAACAAATTCTAGTCTGGAGGCGAAGAAGCTAACAAAAATAACTAAAAATAACAATATACCAATAGTTCCCCATCTATTTTTTTGAGGCTCCACTTTCGGAGGATTGGAATCGATAGCGATCGCTGGGTCAGTTTTCATAGTTTTGATGTCAAGAAGAAGGGTGTGGGGTGTAGGGTGTGGGGTGTAGGGAAGACGGCATTGGTAGGGGTACAAGCCCCTACCAATACAATCGTTTTAAAAAACGGGGCTTCAGACGAAGAAGGTTGTTGGGGCTATTTCTTCCCCCATACCCTACACCCTACCCCCTACACCCCCGCCCCAACGGGGCTTAGTCACGAATGAAACGCTTTATCCGGTGCTGATTGAGTAAACCACTCCATAGCTCTTTCGGCGATCGCAGTCGGAACTGTATGGAACCCGTTGAACTCACGGTATTCTAGGTCATAGCCTGCTTGTTTTAACTGCTGCACAATCCGGCGACTGCACCGTTCAATTGGTAACACTGGATCTGACTTTCCATGAGAGATGAACAGACGCGGTTTCCCGGATTGGCTAGCAGGAGCCATGAATCCAGGTGAAAAAGCAATAATGTGGTTAAACAGGTCGCCATTGGTAATGCCAACCGAAAGGGCATAGGAAGCACCATCAGAGAAACCAGCGATCGCTACCTGGTTCGGAGCGATCGCGTAATGACTGAAAGTTTGTGCTAATGCTTGCTCGATAAAAGCAATATCAGGGCCATAGCCACCCCGAATAATGTCCCAAGTTTGTTGGCGTGAGTCTACTGCCAACAGAATTGTTTCAAAGCGATTTGCCAGATGACGGAGGATTTTTAGCGCACCCTCCGCATCGCCTCCGGCTCCATGCAATATCAACACCAGGGGAGCGGGCCGATCTGCTTGATAGGTTTCAGGTACATAAACAAAACCATCTCGCTGCCCATCCAGCCCTAGTGGGTGTAACCCGGTCAAAGCGGTTGTTGTGGGGCGAGTTGGGCGGGACAACAACTGTCCTTCAGTAGCTCTAGAATCAACTTGCTTTGAGCTTTCCATAACTAATAAGTTCCGCTTTTGGCAATTGGATAGTTGAGAGGCAGCGAGTGGTATAAATCATCTCTGCTAACCCAAACCGGAGTATTTGCCGTCGTGTCTTCCGGCGATCGCGTCAATCAGCAACTATCTGCTGATTTATTGGCTTCTGTTTCATTGCTTTGCTTCAGAAAGAGAAATTATTTTTCTACCACCAAAGCTTATTGGATACAGATGTTAAAGATTTTTTAATACATTAACGCCGCTCACTTTAGCTGGTATGAGAATGCTGTAATAAGCAGCTGCGATCGCTGCTAATCTATTGAGCAAGACATTGTAATCAAACAATGGCATTAAACCGAAAAATGTCTTACCCAAGGGCAACAATCCTATGACAGCCAGCAAGGCATAAGAAATTAGCACTGCTGTAACAAGTAATTCCAAAAAATCCTACAGCGCAGCGTACAAGCTTATACAAAAACTTAGTGGTAATTGCACCAAAGATATAACCAAAACCCGCAGAATAAGCGCCAGTAGATTCATCAAGTGGAATAAAATATTTGCTCGTTCCTGGTAATAAAACTAAAGCTGCTATAAAGCCAGATCAACCTATAAATAAGCAATTTCCATAGCCAAAGCAATGTAACGCTCTGTCATTTTTGCAGCGTTGATATTTTCCATTACAGTCAATCATTGTAATTCTATTAGTTAATACTGAGATACTTAAGGTTGTAACCCAAAAAAAACTTTTTATAATCTATCAGAAGTTTCAGCGTTAAATTAAGCTTTGTACACCTAGAGTAATAAATTAAGATATTAGCCCCGCTGAATTTTGGCAAATTAAATCATTAGTCTGCCTACATACAGCCTTTGGTGTAACCATCAAGGGCATTGCATACAGCGTTAGGTTAAATACTGGACACAGGCACAACTACCGATTTTTAACTTAATTATTTGCTTGAATAATTACTATATAATCGTAGTCTTTTTCTTTTGTATCGGTAATCACATATAAACTTAACTTTGACGATTATTTATATATGCCTTCAAATACTCCATAGCTAGAGGCAAAGATTTACTGATAGAAGTAGCTTTGATAAAAGCAGATAAAAAAGTTACTCGCCTCTAACTACACTTTAGATTAGAGGCTTTCTCATAATTCGATTTTCCAAAGCAATGGAAGGCCTCAGATTATATCGGGTTCCTGAATAATTAACTGAATTAGCTCACATTTTAGTTGGCACATTGAGCAATTAGATCGCAAAAATTAATATTAACGTGAGTTCGACGGCTCATATAGTGTTTGTCTAAATTAGCTGAATAAAAAGACCTCTCCCTGGTTTTACTAGGCAAAACCGTCCCTCTCCGACTCGGAGAGGGACAGACTTGAACTAAAGTTCAAGGCAGGGAGAGGTTCGTTGAATTCACGTCATGTTAAAACATTAAGACTCTATCTCTGCTAATTCTAACCACCGTTCAGTCGCCACATCGATCGCGTGCTTGAGATTTTCCACCTGATTATAGAGTTTCTGCACTTCGCTATAATTACCCGGTGAGACATTCCCTAGTGTTTTCTCGGTTTGCGCCTTCTCAGCCTCTAACTCGGCAATTTTACCTTCCAACTGCTCAAATTCTTTTTTCTCCCAATTGGATAATCTCCGTCGCTTGGTATTCTCTCCATCCTTGGGTGAAGCCGCACCATTTTGGACTTCGACATTTTTGGGCTTTTCCTTAGCGTTCGCAGCTTGTTGCTGTGCTTCTTCAGCCTTCTTATAGTCGAGATAAATCGAGTAATTACCTGGATATTGCCTCAGATTACCGCCTTCCTCAAAGGAAAATACTGTGTCGATAGTGCGATCGAGAAAGTAGCGATCGTGAGAAACTACAATTACACACCCGGCAAAATCTTCTAAATAATCCTCCAATACTGCCAATGTCTGAACATCTAAATCGTTTGTCGGTTCATCTAAAATTAAGACATTGGGCGCACCCATCAAAACCCGCAACAGAAATAAACGGCGTTTTTCACCACCCGAAAGTTTACTAATTGGGGCATACTGCTGATTACCAGGAAACAAAAACCGTTCCAACATTTGCGAAGCGGTAATTTGAGTACCATCGGTAATTTTGACAAATTCTCCTTCTTCTTTGATGTAGTCAATCACGCGCTGACTTTCGTTCAATGCTGTGAGCAATTCTTCCGAATGCTGGTCAAAATAACCGATGTGAACTGTAGTACCAATTTCTGCAATGCCGGAATCTGGCTTAACCCGTCCAGTAATGATATCCATTAAAGTCGATTTACCAGCACCATTAGCGCCAATAATGCCAATGCGGTCTTCTGGACTAAATTCGTAGGTGAAATTATTAATTAGAGTGCGTCCATTGTATGCCTTAGAAACGTTATCTAATTCAATAACTTTTTTCCCAATGCGACGACCAACTGTCGAAATATCAACTTTACCCTGAACTTGTTTAAATTCAGTATCCCGCAGAGCGTGAGCGCGGTCAATTCTCGCTTTTTGCTTGGTACTTCTGGCTTTCGGCCCTTTTTTGAGCCATTCCAACTCGCGCCGCAACAAGCCTTGGTGTTTGCGTTGACTACTTACAGCAGATTCTTCAGATAAGGCTTTCTTTTCGAGGTAATATGAATAGTTACCTGTATAGGTGTAAATGTCGCCTCGGTCGATTTCAATAATCCGGTTGGTAACGCGATCTAGAAAATAGCGATCGTGGGTAATCAGAAACAATGCGCCGCGATAGCGATTTAAATAACTTTGTAACCACTCTACAGAAAGAGCATCAAGATGGTTTGTCGGCTCATCCATGAGCAAAGCATCTGGTTCTGATAGCAAGGCTGATGCTAAAGCAATGCGCTTGCGATAACCTCCAGATAAAGTACTTATCTTGGCATCAAAATCAGAAATTCCTAATTTTGTCAGAATGATTTTGGCATTAGTTTCTAATTCCCAAGCACCACTCGTATCCATCCGTTGCATCACCACAGAAAGGCGAGACATCAGTTGACTATCATCTGGATAGTGAACCAATTTATCAGAAAGTTCTTCATACTCGCGTACTAAAGTCGTATGTTCGCCACTGTCAGCGAAAACTTGCTCTAAAACTGTGTGATTTTCATCTAAATCTGGCAGCTGTGGTAAGTAGATAATTTTAGAACCGGAGTTCATTAAAATTTGACCGCTATCAATGGATTCTAACCCAGCGATCATTTTTAATAAGGTTGATTTACCAGAACCATTAGTACCAATTAATCCAACTTTATCAGTAGCATCAAGGCTAAAGCTAGCATCTTTTAAAATTTCCTTGATGCCAAAGTCTTTTTTTACTGATTGTAGTGTAATAATACTCATAAGATTGAAGTCATTAATTATTTTTCATTAGTGAGTAGGTAAGGTATTTGCCTTACCTACATTCGCAAAATTCTATACAAATAAGTCCAAGGGAAGGTGTCCATACATTTCGTTGATTCCATCTTCGTCATAAGACTGGCAAGATACTAATACACCACGATGATGTCCATCATAGGAATCAAGATAACACAAGCCGTTTTTACCATTTAATTTGATATAAACTGGGCCTTCGGGTGTCAGTAAATTATTTGGCGGTTCATAACCCAAAGCCAGAGAATAGGTTTTCATCGCCAATATTCCTTCTTCTGCCGTATCAGCACAAATTCCTAATATTTGGTAATCAGTAAGCTTAGTGAGCAAAATTAAGGCATTACGAACTACAACTTTTTCTGATGAGTTGAGGATAGGGGCAATGTCTAGACAGTTGAATTTGTTCAGTAATTTTTTCGCTTCTTCGGCAGTGAGATTTTGAGGATTGGGGGTTGACATAAACTTCGACTATTATCTGGTTGGTTTTTCTGTGGTGTTTGAGTTGGGACTAGTACCGCAAGGCGGAAGTCAAAAGTCACTCATGCTTGAATTTTAGGCTTTCTGGCTGTAATGAAATGGGACGTTTCCACTGACCTGTACTAACCCAACTTATACCATTTTGGATTTTAGGTTTTGAATTGGAAATAGTCCAATGTATTGTATAATTTGTCTGAGGTCAGAGCAAATTCCATAATTTTAGACCTTGCGATCTCATGCCCACTTCCCTTTTACGGTTGATTTTGGACGTTCCCAAGGTTGAATATAAAGGGTACGCCATTTTTTGAGTCATTACCCATAACCAAGACTTTCGGCATCTGAGCGCCGCCTGTCTTCCAAGCTTCAATTGCTTCTTTTTGCAGAACCAACTGTCCTCCTTGGGCTTTGAGTGTCTCTGCTAAGAGTCTTTGAGCTTCTGCCCTACCTTTGGCACGATTAATGTCTGCTTGTGCTTCTTGTTCGGCTTCTCGTGCTACGTAAACGGCTCTTTGCGCTCGTTGTTCAGCAATTTGCTTTTCTTCGACTGCTCTGGCAAATTCTGGTGAGAATGCTAAATCAACTACGCTAGTATCTAACACAATTATCCCATATTTATCTAAGCGATCGCCTAATGCTTGATCGAAGTCTTCTTTCAATTCACTTCTTTTGGTAATTGCTTCCTCTACTGTTCTTCTAGCTGCGGCAATTTTAAATGCTTCTTGTGTCTGAGGGGCAATGATTTTTGATACAATATTCTCTAATGTTCCTTGTTTTCTTCTAACTTCAACTACCTTTATCGGATCGAGGCGGAAGTTAATTGCAAATCTCGCAGATAAATTTTGCAAATCTTTAGTGGAACTCTCTGCTGGTACTTCAAATTTTTGCACCGTCAAATCATACACATCTATCACGGTGATAAAAGGCGGTTTTACGTGAATACCTTCCAATAAAGCGCCATCTCTCGCTTTACCCAAGATGCTGATTACTCCTGCTTGTCCTGGGTTAATAATGATAAAGGAATTTAGCCCAATAATCACCAGTATTGCTAACACAATTCCCAAAACTGTGGTTTGCCAATTACCAAATTGCTGATTTTTCAAATTCCTTTCTCCAATATTTAGTTAGTTATTTGTCATTGGTCATTAGTTATTTCTTATTCCCCTTCTGCTCCCCTGCTCCACTGCCCCCCTGCTCCCCAGTCCTTGAATAAACTCAGTTACTAGTTTCCCATTAGTCTGTCTGAATCAATCTTCAGACTCAGGACTTAGGACTCAAAACTTTGTTCCGTGGTAATATCAATGACACGAAACCGCAAAAAACCGTGGCTACTGTCTTAAAATCTCATCGGGCATCAAGAAGGCGTAAACATTCAACGCATCCTCTCCAGCGTTTGCTGGAGTATGGACACCAGTATCGTAAACAAATTTGGCTGGCGACTACTTATTCTACCCTCAATAAATTTTTCGATTTGGCACCACCCGGCTTAATTGGCGTGGCGGTGGATGTGGTAGTTAAGCAACAGGATTCCATAATTGCCCAGTTAGGGGTACGCGATGTCTTTGCACAATTTTTGATTATTTCTTTCCTCACTGTCATCATTTGGATACTAGAATCGGTTTTTGAGTACGCCTACGCTCGACTTTGGCGGAATTTGGCTCAGAATATTCAGCATGACTTGCGTTTGGATGCATACAAACATTTGCAAGAGTTGGAATTGGCTTACTTTGAAGAACGCAGCACTGGCGGTTTAATGTCTATCCTCAGTGATGATATTAACCAATTAGAGCGGTTTTTGGATGGAGGAGCGAATGATATCATCCAAGTTTCTGCAACTGTTTTAATTATTGGCGCTGCTTTCTTTATTTTGGCCCCTAGTGTAGCGTGGATGGCTTTGTCACCGATGCCATTTATCCTCTGGGGTTCTTTTGCTTACCAACGACTACTTGCGCCTCGCTACGCTAATGTCCGCGAAAAAGTAGGTTTTCTTAATTCGCGTTTGTCAAACAATATCAGCGGAATTACTACTATTAAAAGTTTCACTGCTGAAGCTTATGAAGCTTATCGTCTGGAATTAGATAGTGACGCCTATCGCCACAGTAACTCTAAAGCAATTGCTCTTTCTGCTGCTTTTGTGCCGTTAATTCGGATGCTGATTTTGGTGGGTTTCACGGCATTACTATTGTATGGCGGGATGGCAGCAGTTTCGGGAAAAATGTCTGTAGGTACTTACAGCGTATTAGTATTTTTAATCCAACGATTATTGTGGCCTTTAACTAGATTAGGCGAAACTTTTGACCAATATCAAAGAGCAATGGCTTCTACTAATCGAGTCATGAATTTGTTGGATACTCCTATCGCCATTCATACAGGTGATGTAGCTTTACCTGTGAATGAAGTGCGCGGTGAAGTGCAATTTAAAAATGTTTATTTTGCCTATAAAGATAGATTTGCAGTTATTAAAAATCTATCTTTGGATATTCCGGCAGGGAAAACTATTGCAATTGTTGGTTCCACTGGTTCTGGTAAAAGCACTTTAGTCAAACTCTTGTTGCGGTTATACGAAGTGCAGGCTGGAAGCATTACTGTGGATGGTATTGATTTGCAAAGTTTGAATTTAAAAGATTTGCGCCGCTGCATTGGTTTGGTGAGTCAAGATGTGTTTCTATTTCATGGCACTGTAGCGGAGAATATTGCTTATGGCAGCTTTGAGAATACAGAGCAAGAAATTATCACGGCGGCGAAGATAGCCGAGGCGCACGAATTTATTATTAACTTGCCCCAAGGTTATGAAACAATTGTGGGGGAAAGAGGACAAAAGTTATCTGGTGGACAAAGACAACGGATTGCGATCGCTCGTGCTGTTCTCAAAAATCCCCCCATTCTGATTTTAGATGAAGCTACCTCGGCGGTGGATAATGAGACAGAAGCGGCAATCCAGCGATCGCTAGAACGGATTACAGTAGATAGAACTACAATTGCGATCGCTCATCGTCTTTCCACCATCCGCAATGCCGATTGCATTTATGTCATGGAACATGGGAAATTAGTAGAGTCGGGAACCCATGAGCAATTGCTGGAGAAAGACGGGATTTATTCCGGCCTCTGGCGTGTACAGTCAGGTTTGAGATAAGTTTCGCCTATTGTCTGTGTCTTCATTACGAATTATTTATGTTTTTTGGTAATAGTCAACCAGAATCAGGTGATACTAAGTGGCGTCGCCAGTTGGATAAGTTTGTCAAAGCAAATCAGCAAGAGTTGGCAGCGCTGTTTTGGGGATTGTGGTTAGCAAATGGTGACAGTCAGGGTACTGTTGGTATTGATTTGCAACCAACGCCGCATTTTGTTTATTGTCCGAAAGAACAGATAGAGAATTTAAATATTAGAGTTGAGAATCGGCTTCAGGAAATTTTGGGGATTGTGGAGAATCACAAACCGGATGTGGAAGTTGTGATGATTGGGATTGGGAAGGGGGAAATTAAGTTAATTCAGTTTGCACCGGAACCAGCGCCACCGATTTGTTTTGAGCAAGTTGGGAAGGATGTAGACGGGTTATTGGATGTGCTGGAAGAGAGGATGAGCAAGGAGATTGTTTTTTAACTTGCATATATTGCGCGGTAGTTTAGTAATATTTGGTAGATTGCACCTCATTTTACACTCTGAACAAGAGCGATCGCCCTTACAACACCATCATTTCACTTCAGAACAAGAACGCTCTCGTTTGGAACAAGAATATTATCATTGAAAACAAGAACGTTCTCATCTAGAACAAGAACATTCTCGTTTAAAACAGGAACGTTCTCATCTGGAACAAGAACATTCTCGTTTAAAACAGGAACGTTCTCACTTGAAACAGAAACGTTCTTGTTTGAAACATGAAACTTCGAGTTCAGAACACGAAACTTGGAGATCAAAGCTTGATTGATGAGGTTGGGAACATGAATTTTGCTATTGTGAAGTGAGGCGATCGCGTAAATATGCTAAATTTTCACGAATAGTAACAGTATTGGGATGATTCACTCCTAACTGTCGCTCACAAATATTTAAAGTGTGGATGTATAAGAGTTCGGCTTCGCTGTATCTGCCTTGGTAATAGTAGAGTTCTGCTAGGTTGCTGAGGCTATTGACGACAGAAGGATGTTCTTCTGGCAGTAGTTTGCGCTTCATTGCCAAAGATTGGATAAGCAAGGGTTCGGCTTCGCTATATCTGCCTTGGCAACGGTAGAGGTACGCTAGGTTGTTGAGGCTAAGTGCAACATGAGGATGTTCTTCTGGCAGCAGTTTGCGCCTCAGTGCCAAAGCTTGGATGTACAAGGGTTCGGCTTTGCTGTATCTGCCTTGGAAGTTGTAGAAATATGCTAGGTTGTTGAGGCTAGTGGCGACAGAAAGATGTTCTTCTGGCAGCAGTTTGCGATACAGTGCCAAAGCTTGGATGAGCAGGGGTTCGGCTTCGCTGTATCTGCCTTGGGAGTTGTAGAAATATGCTAGGTTGTTGAGGCTTTGTGCAACATCAAGATTTTCTTCTCCGAGCAGTTTTAGTGACAGTCCTAAAGCCTGGATGAGCAGAGGTTCGGCTTCGCTGTATCTGCCTTGATGACGGTAGAGATTAGCTAGGTTATTGAAGCTTTGTGTAACATCGAGATTTTCTTCTGGCAGCAGTTTACGGAACAGTGCCAAAGATTGGATGTACAAGGGTTCGGCTTCGCTGTATCTGCCTTGTGAGTTGTAGAGATTAGCTAGATTGTTGAGGCTAGAGGCGACATCAAGATTTTCTTCTGGCAGCAGTTTACGGAACAGTGCCAAAGCTTGGATGTACAAGGGTTCGGCTTCGCTGTATCTGCCTTGAGAGCGGTAGATTTCTGCTAGGTCGTTGAGGCTAGCGGCGACAGAAGGATGTTCTTCTCCCAAGCGTTTTTTGCTAGCTTCTAGACACTGCTCATACCAAGGTTCAGCCTGAGTATATAATCCTTGACCTTGATAGAATCGAGCGTTACCGATGAATGCCCATATTAAATCACTATCGCTGAGATACTGAATGAGATTGTTCGCAACTTCAGCTATGTGAGGTATGGCAGAGGAGACATCGTTAATTTTCTTGAGGGTGGGCGAGTAAGGAATATCTTTGGCAACTGCCACTATTACCCGACAAACGGAACGCTTTAATTCCTCTGCCTGTTCTAAACCTGTAAGCTGATATTGGAAAAACTCGCGCAATAGTGGATGCAATTGGTAAACTCCCTCATCTTTACGTTGAAGTAAATGCAAATTCAATAACTTATCATCTCGAATTTCCTCTAACTCTTCCTCGTCTTCCTCTGGTAAACATTCTTCCACCAAATCCCAAGCTATAGGCGCGGCGGAAAATAAACTCAATAAACAACCCAACTGCTTGTCATCATCGTTTAATTCCTGCCAACTCAACTCAAAAGCAGCTAACACACCCCGTTGTGCTGTCATATCGCCTTCTGGTTTATCCCAGGCGGGTTGTTCAAGTCGCTTTTTCTCCAACCGTCGCAACATTTCTGTTAAAGAAAGGTCTGGTTTGCGCTTGAGATATCGCCCAACTAATTCCAAACCTAAAGGCAAATATCCCAACCATTCACACAACTGATTTGCAACAGCCAATTCTTGCTCAATTCGCTGTGGTGTTTCTTTAAAAAATGACTTTAATAACTCCAGCGCTGCTTCTGGTTGCAATACATCTAGAGATAATTTCTTTATAGATGCTCCTAAGTATTGGCGCGTGGTAATCAACACTTTAAACCGGGAAGATAACGAGGGTAAGTAAGGCTTAACCTGCTGAAATTCCCCAACATCGTCTAACACTAGCAGCACATTACCCTTGCGCCAATTCCGAAAGCAGTATTGCACTTGGGCGAGGACATCTAAACCTTCTGGTGGATTTAAATCAAGATGAGTTCTGACAAACTCCACAACTTGAATGCCTACATCACCAGATTTTGCCAGCAACCAGCAAATTCCACCCTTATAAGTTTCGCGGTGATTCCTGGCATATTGTAGGGCAAGTTCTGTTTTACCAACTCCACCCATGCCAGCAACAGCAGCTATAACCACCTGTTCATTTTCCTGCAAAAGTTGGTGGAGATTTTGCAGGTCTTTTTCACGTCCAACAAACTCCACCACACCACTTAAGGGTAAATTTTGCGGTATTTCGGTAGCGAGATTTGACTTTACCTGTTCTTCTCCAGGCGAATGCAGTCAGAAAATATTAGTACCAGTGAAAATATTTCCTTGAAAAACGTTTTTAATAGAGTCAGCTAACTTTGTAGAATTAATGATGGTTGCTGGTTGTGAGTTGAAGTCATTTGCTAAAGCTTGGACTTTTGACGCTACTTGAGGATCGGCGTTTACTGCGGCTTCCACGTCCCGCACTGATTGAGCAATTTCGGTATCTGTGTCTGCTGCGGCTTTCAACTCCAGTACCGCTTTACCATAATCTAACGGTGGCTGTGGATTTTCTGGTGTCGCCTCTGCTAACAAGGGCAATTTATTTTTATGACGTAGCTGTGCGATTAATTTACCGCTTGCTTCTAACCCTGCTTCCCCAAGCTTTTCGCCAGTTTTTTCTAAAGCTTTAGTTAAAACTATAGTAGCGATCGCAGTTGCAACAGCCGTTAGTGTTACAGGTTCCATAATTTTATGAATAACAACCGAAATTCCACTGAAAGCTATTCTAGCCTAGCCTGATTGCCACATTTCCTAATTTTGTCTGTATAAAGACGGTTTTTAACGTTAAGTTGACTTTTACAAAAACTGATGCAATTTGATACCCAACTGCTACCTCAAATTAATAGTAAATCCCTCAGAGAAAATGGTAAACAATATTATGTAGATGCCAAGGGAAACCGCTTCCCTAGCGTTACCACAATACTTAATATCACCAAACCCCAAGCAGACAGAGACAGATTATTAAATTGGAAAGCGCGTGTTGGAACAGAAGAAGCCACCCGCATATCTACAAACGCCAGTCGTCGGGGAACCCAAACACACAAACAAATTGAGCGCTACCTCCTTGGACAAAATCCTGTTTGTCCGGAAGCCAGTCGCCCTTATTGGGAAAGTATCAAGCCAGTTTTAGAAGAAATCGACACAGTGAGACTTGTAGAAGGCTCTGTTTTTCATTATGATTTGAGCTATTCTGGCAAAGTAGATTGTATTGCCAGTTATCAAGGTATCCCCTGTATTTGCGAGTGGAAAACAGCAGACAAACCTAAAGGTTCAATTGAGCATTTATACGAACATCCACTGCAACTTACAGCATATATTGGAGCAACTAACAACTATTATCGACATTATGGCATTCAGCTAAATCATGCTTTGTTGGTAGTCGCAATTCCAGAGATGCCAGCCGAGGTATTTTGGTTTGAACCAGCAGCGATTAAAGATTACTGGCAGCAATGGGAAAAAAGAGTCGCCGAATATTGGGAACGCAGAAGTGTTTGGAGTTGATGAGTAGGATTCTGGTTCCAAGATGCGGTAAGTGCCTTGATTTAGATTGCTGCGATCGTGGTTAAATAAATACTGCCAATCATGCATTGCCTCCTACCCACTTCGAGATGTGGGACGAAAGGGACTTAAATGCATCTTGTTAAATCAGTTTCTAGGGTACCAGGTAAAGTAATTGTTTCATAATATTTATCTTGTTCATCCCAGTAGCCGCATATTTTATAATCAGATAGTATTAGATGTTTTTTAAGAAGATTATTAGCATCTAAAGTTTCTAATATTTCAGTTAAATCTCACCAAACTTGATGATTTTGTAATTCAAGTTTTGTCATAGTTATTACCCCATAGTAGGGTGGGTATTTTAATCCCCACCCTAATTGCTTAAACTAACGCTGGTGTATTTGCACGCTTAACTTGAGGTGTAGCAACCATCCTCATTCCGGCTGGTGCAGCTAAAGTTAACCCACGGCGCACAGGACGCACGGGACGTTTATTCACTAGCGAAACTTGAAATTCTGACAAAACAGTTGCCAAGACAATTTTCATTTCATACTGAGCAAATGCCATTCCAATACAGCGACGATTACCGCCACCAAAGGGTAAATATTCATAAGGTGAATATTGTCTTCCTAAAAAGCGTTCTGGTTTGAACTGCTTGGATTGTGGATAAACTTCTTCCCGATGATGCGCTAAATAAATACTGGGGACTATTAACGTTCCCTCTCGCAGTTCGTAACCCATAATTGTAATAGGGGTTTTCACTATCCGCGGGAAAGCAGTCATGACAATTGGGTAAAGTCGCAATGTCTCTTGGTAAACTGCTGTTAAATAGGGCAATTTAGCTACACTACTCAAATCAGCGTTAACTCCAATGGTGTTGAGTTCCTGTAACAACTTCTCACGCACCTCTGGTAAACGATCGATCCAGTAAAAAGCCCACGTCAATGCTGAAGCGGTAGTTTCATGTCCTGCAACTAGCAACGTCATTAACTCGTCGTGTAATTCTTCATCTGACATCCCTTGACCATCGTCATAACGAGCCGCCATCATCAAACTTAGGATATCTTGGCGATTTCGATCGAGTTCAGCCCGACGTTCTCGAAGCAAAGCATAAATCAGGCGATCGATTTTTTGCCGTTGTTGCAGAACCCAGCCCCACGGACTCCACGCACCGAAATCTTTTTGCATGAACTGAAAAAAGAAGGCGCTGGACATTAGAGGCGAAGTGATGAAGTCTAGTAAGTCACTTAGCGATCGCCTCAGTTCCTCAAACAGTTCTCCATCATTCAAACCAAATACAACCCGGAGAATAACACGCAAGGTGATTTCTTGCATCGACTCACGGATCTTAAAAGGTTTACCAATTTGCCATTCATTAGTCACCTGTCGGGTTATTTCCCGAATTTCCTCGCCGTAAGCCCGCATTCTTTCGCCGTGAAAGGGAGGAGCTAATAGTTGCCGTTGGCGTTGGTGGCGATCGCCATCCGCTAACATAAAGGAGCGATCGCCAAGTAAAAATTTTAGCCCTGTGTTCCCCCTGCCAACTTCAAAATGCCTGGAATCAGCAGTAAAAATCTGCTCAAGGGCTTGGGGTTGACTAAAATACACAAGATGGTTATCAGAGCTACTACTCCTGATGGTGAAAGTGTCACCGTAGATTTGAGCAAAATCATCCACATATTTCACTGGCTGAGTAATAAACTTGATCATCCGCAGCCAGCGCGGCATTTGAGGCCCATCGGGCAAATTGTAAGTAGTTGTCATAGAATTTTGTGGAGTTGATGGCTTCTGAATTTTATTGTTACGACTTTTCATGTTACTTAGGGTTACAGAAAGCGGTATATTCATGATTGGGGACTAGAGACTGGAGACTGAGAACTGAAAAGAAGATAAAGAGGATAATAATAACTCTTGTACAGACGCGATTAATCGCTTCTCTACTCCTAACTCAGCACTCAGCACTCAGAACTCAGCACGGGCTAAACGCCCCGCTACCGCTAACAAAAGGCAGCATCGGAAGTAAGCAGTGCCAAAAATCATCGCTATTCTCAACGGTAAAGGAGGAGTCGGTAAAACGACTACCGCAGTCAATCTGGCTGCAAACTTTGCGAAGAAAAAAAAGGTGCTGCTGATTGATGCAGATATTCAAGGTTCTGCCAGTTGGTGGTTTGGGCGCAGTCAGCAGGGAATGGGATTTGATTTATCTCAAGAAACCGATCCTGCACTTTTAGGTGATTTAGCAAAGATAACAGGTTACGATTTAGTAGTGGTGGATACACCTCCCGCCCTGCGCTCTGAAGCATTAGTGGCGGTAGTTGCGATCGCAGATTATCTAGTTTTGCCGACACCCCCATCTGCAATGGATTTAGCAATCCTCGTGGAAACAGTCAAGGAAGCCGTCATCCCTGTGGGAACCCCCCATCGGGTATTGCTCACCAAAGTCGATACCCGCAGTTTGGGGGAAGCACAAGAAGCAAAAAACACTCTGACTCGCTTAGGTATTCCTACTTGTAATACCTTCATCCGTGCTTATAAAGCTCATGAACGAGCAGCACTGGAAGGTGTAGCGATTACCCAATGGCGAGGAGGAAACGCACGGGAGGCGGAATTAGACTACCGCCGTGCAGCTGATGAATTACAGCGTGATTGGAGAAAATAAGAATGGCTAGGAAACAAAGTCTCTCTGACTTACTACAAGAAGAGGCGCAAAAATTTACACCCCCAGAAGGTGAATCTGCGATCGAAGTTACAGCAGAAAAAATTGTCGAAGAACAAGCTTCAGATGATGAGGAATCTTTAGGACAATTACTTGAGCCAACTTCTACTAAACGCAGTCCTACTAAGGCTGATTTAGAAGCAACTGTCAAAGAGTTGACAAGTAATCTAGAAACAAGCCACAAAAAAGAAGCATCTCTCGGACAAGAAGTTGCTGATTTGCAATCAAAATTATCTAAACAAAAAACATTTGTATCAGAACAAAAATCATTACTAGAACAGCTAACCAAAGAACTTGATGAGACCAAAAAAACAGCGCTGCAACTTGCAGAAGCAAATTCCCTGCTTATAGAAGAAATTAATTCTTTAAAACAAAAAGCAGAACAAAAAGTAGAACCAAAAGTAGAACAAAAAGTAGAAGAGAAATCTAAACTTGTTGTCAAAGAAACTAGCGCGATCAGACCAGTAAAAGACCATTACAATCCACTTAACTACAAAAAATCACATCGTTCATCGGAAACACTAGCTCAAAATCAACCTCAAAATCAGCCGAATGAGTATCCCGATAGTTCTAATGAGATGTGGTTACTTGACTAAAGTTAGTTAATGGTACAAATCAAAATCTATGGCACTGCTTCATTTATCCGTCATTCTCGCAGTGCCATTTCTGACGCAATTCATTCTTGTGTTGTTGAAGCTCTAGTATATCCTCAAGACAAGCGTACCCATCGGTTCTTTCCTCTCGAACCCGATGATTTCGTCTACCCTGTAGGACGTTCAGAGAAATACATCATCATTGAGATTAGTATGTTTGAGGGACGGACTATTGAAACGAAAAAGAAACTAATTAAGTTGTTGTTTTCCCGCTTATCCGAACAAGTTGCAATTGCACCTATAGATATAGAAATCACGATTACAGAAACCCCAAAACACAATTGGGGTATTCGGGGAACAACAGGAGATGAATTAAACCTAAATTACCAAGTGCAAGTGTAAATCTTTGGAGCTTGTAGGATGGGCATTATAATGCCATTACAATGCCCACCTTTATGCAAGACAGATTTGCGTTAGCGTTCACGAAGCGTCTCGTAGAGAAACTCACCGTTCGCGTAGCGTCTCGTAGAGAAGGTATCGCTCTAGCTACATTCCTTAAAATTCTGTGAAAGTAACACGATTAAAGAGAAAAATAGTAGCTCTCACAGAAGCTATTAGCAACAGATGAAAAACTTTCCAGATTAGGGTTACAGAAAAATTATTGAGACTTGAGCTATCTTTCAACTCGAAAGTCTAAAATATGCTGCGCGGTGATTTGTGGTTGTTCCAAGTGAGGGAGATGACCGCAATCTTGAATCCACGTGAGAGTACTGTGTGGAATTGCCCTTTTAAATCTTATGGCATCCTTAGTACCCAAAATTTTATCAGAATCGCCCCACAAAATTAGCGTTTGTTGCACAATTTTTGATATGGCTGTGAATCTAAAAGCACTGTAACCACCACTTTTAGTGAAAGAAATCAGAGCTTGATGCCAACTCGGCATTTGTAGGTGTAATCCACTACAACATAGCGCATCAATAGAGGCAAGAGTTTGATTTTTATATCCAATGCGAGAAATGCGATCGCGCACCTTCATATTACTCAAAAACCGAGTTGCTAAATAATCTAAAGGTGGAAACATGAATTTGCTCAATGGCGAACCACCTGCTAACCCCGCACTGTCAATTAACACCAGCTTTTTGACGACTTCTGGGTAAGCCAATGTAAAATCAATCGCCGTCGCACCCCCCATCGAAGCACCCACTAAAATTACAGGTTGGTTAATTAGGCTTTTCCAGAAATAATAAAGATGGGTTTTAATTGCAGTTGGGCTATAGGCAATTCCTGAAAGTCTATCTGTAAATCCAAAACCCAACAAATCCACTGCCCAAGTTTCATTATCTTCAGAAAGCAGTGGCAAAAGCCGCCGAAATTCTAATACAGAACTGTCAAAACCGTGAATTAATAAAATCGGAGTTCCACCACACCCTTGCTTGACATAAGTTGTGGTAACTGCTTGATTAGTTAAAGGAGTAGCGATCGCAGTTGTTTGAATACTCCGAGCTAGTGCGATCAAAGTAGGTTCTGTGAGTTGCTCAACTGCTGTAGGAAGAAAATTCGGAAACATAAATTTCAGTTTATCGTACTAGCTTGCTTCCACCCATAACTAATTTTGTTAAACAATAAAGTTACACAACCTAAGATGCTGAAGTATTATTTGTAATATATATATAAAACATAAGCCAGGGACTATCAAAATATTCTAACTCCCAACAGACATGATTAATGGCGTCTCTATTACCCCAAAAAAATATGGCATGGCATCAAAGAAAGTTTTCCAAAATGTCAAAATGGGGACTAAAGCCACGTACAATTAAAATCGCTTATCCCTTAATCCAGGAGCTAATGCCATGCCAATGGCGGTTGGCGTAATTGAAACTTTAGGTTTTCCGAGTGTCTTAGCAGCAGCAGATGCAATGGTCAAAGCTGCCGCAGTTACAATTGTGTATTATGGTCAAGCGGAAAGCGCTCGCTTGTTAGTCGCCGTCCGGGGACACGTTTCTGAAGTAAATAGAGCTGTTGAAGCCGGAATCGCAGCTGGAGAGGAAGTAAAGGTTGGTACAGTAATTACCCACTACATCGTTCCCAATCCTCCAGAAAATGTCGAAACCATATTACCAATCCATTTTACTGAAGAATCAGAACCTTTCCGCATCTTCTAAGCAATTTTGCTATCAAAATCTGTAGCGAAGCTTCGTACAATTAACTTGTAGCCCCCAGTTTGTTCATACAGGAGATTAATAATGTCATTACAGGCAGTTGGAGCACTTGAAACTAAAGGTTTTCCTGCGGTGCTAGCAGCAGCAGATGCTATGGTAAAAGCTGGTCGAGTTACCCTTGTTGGTTATATCAGAGTAGGTAGCGCTCGTTTTACAGTTAATATTCGTGGTGATGTTTCTGAAGTAAAAGCCGCTATGGCTGCCGGTGTTGAAGCCGCAGAAAATGTTTATGGGGGTACACTTGAATCCTGGGTAATTATTGCTCGTCCCCATGAAAACGTTGAAGCTGTTCTGCCAATTGGTTATACAGAACAAGTCCAAGGATATCGAGAATCTGTAGAAAATCCCATTGTTAGATCGAACAATCGATAGATTTAACCTCCAGCGGGGGAATTTAAAACAAAAACTTCCCATAAATGAATTTAAAGAGAAGTTTTTTGTCAGGCTTCTGACTATCAAAACTTTAGAGGATTACATTCCTTCTGTTTTCAGATTTTGCATAAGTTGAATTTTGAAGCAGAGGGAAAGCAACAGTTAGAGTCAATAGTCAAAACCAATATTGACTGTTGACTGTTCATTTTTAGAAATATAAAAGTTTTAAAAATAACTTACCAATATAAAAGGTGTAGTTTTGACTGAACTAGTTTAAAAAAGATAAATTTGCCTATCAATTCCTACTATTATTTTATACAACGACTTCCCAAACATCTTTTGAAACAATAATTACCGTATATACACTTAATTAAATCAACAAATCTCACAAAATATAACTTAGTACGATTCAGTGAAAGCCCAATCCTCTTTCAAAAGCAGGGAGTTTAGCCAATTTCTTAAGGGGGATTAGGGAATCTTCCAGGGCAAAATGTCATTAACACTAAGTATATTGAAATTAAACTAAATATTATACGACGTAAGGGTTTGTACAGAGTTGAAACTTATACTGGTGGAATAACGTCCAACTTTGAGTTAAATTATATTCGTTCCTCGGATCTGTTACAAAATGTCAGATTTACCCAATCCATTTTGTGAAAGGTGTATCCTCCCCACTTTAAGCAGATTTCTGTTCTCAACTAAAAAACATAACTTTACAAAAAATTTAAATTGGTAGAATGCCCCAAATGCTTGATACATATTGGGTTTGGACTTTTTAAAGTAAAACTAAAACATCAATGTAGAAATTTCTGCATAATTTTAGTGAATCCAGACGTAATAAAAGTAGAATCACTGAGCTATTTTCATGAAATTCATGAAATTCATGAAATCTGGGGCAGCTGCCAGTTAAACAATTAGCGGGACTTAAACAAAAACTAAGCCCAAATAAAGCCTAAACTGGCTTTATAAGCAGCAAACACGTCACGGTTAAGGGTCAACCAATCGAAAAATCGATAAGACATAGCTGTTTTAAAAGCTTCTAAAG